>DAIRFC010000120.1:0-5096 GCA_036795215.1 Actinomycetota bacterium
TCTGACGGTCCACAGCAAGGCGCAGTACGTGTACGGCACCAAGTACATGATCGCGGGGGGCGTCGGTCTGCCACCTGAGAAGATCAGGGTGATCCAGAACGAGACCGGCGGCGCGTTCGGGTATGCGGTCAGCCCGCCCTCAGCCAGCCTGGTGGCCGCGTGTTGCCTGGCCGTCGACCGGCCGGTCTCACTTGAATTCTCGTATCCGGAGCACCAGTACTTCACCGGCAAACGCGCGGCCGGGTACTCCAACGTCCGGCTGGCGGCCGACAAGGCCGGCAAGATCCAGGGCTACGAGTTCGACGCCCTGCTGGATGCGGGTGGCTATTCGCATATGGTCGAACTCTACGCCTGCAAAGGTCTCAGCCTGCACGGCTTCGGCTACGACATCCCCAACATGCTGGGTCTCTTCAAGATGGCCCACTCAAACATCAGTTACGCAACCACTTACAGGGCTTTCGTCGAGACTCAGACCGCGGTGCCGTCGGAATCCGTCATGGACATGATGGCCGAGAAGCTGGGGATGGATCCGTTCGAGTTCCGCTACAAGAACATCCAGCGGCCTGGTGCTCTTACGCCGAACAACCGGGCTCCGCGGGAGTTCCCGCTGGAGGGGCTGATGGATATGATGCGGCCCAAGTATGAGGCCGCGGTGGCGAAGGCCAAGAAGGAGAGCACGCCGGAGAAGAAGCGTGGAGTGGGCATCGCGATCGGCGGCTTCCACACCGCGGGCCCAGGCGACGACGGCTATGTCGATCTCGAACTCTGCGCCGGCGATACCTACGTCATGTACAACACGTGGGAAGACATGGGGCAGCACGCGGAGAGCGGCGCTCTCATGCACACTTACGAGGCGTTGCGGCCGCTGAACGTGCCGCTGGAGAAGATCAAGCTGGTGTCCAACGACAGCAAGTTGTGCCCCGACACCGGCATCGCAGGCGGCAGCCGCAGCCACTGGACGGTCGGCCGGGCGACCCATGACGCGGCGGCCAAGCTCATGGACGCCATGCGAAAGCCCGACGGCGCCTACCGCACCTATGAAGAGATGGTGGCCGAGGGCATACCGACCAGGTACCAGGGTGCGTCGGTGGTACCCCGGGAGTTCGGCATGCTCGATCCCAACACCGGTGAGGGCGAGGCCTTCCCCGAGACGATGTACGTGGTGTGGATGAGCGAGGTGGAGGTCGACACGGCTACAGGCGACACGAAGGTGCTCGCACTCAAGGCGGCCTCCGACGTGGGTGTCATCGGCAACCTGCAGGGCGTCGAGGGCCAAGCCTACGGCGGCATGTCGCACTGCCTGGGCTTTGCGCTCAAGACCGACTTCCGCGACATGAAGAAGCATGCCACCATGAAGGGCGCCGGTATCACCGAGATCGAGGATATGCCCGATGACATCGAGCTGCTTTGGCAGGAGACACCGAGGACCATCGAGCCGCACGGGTCGGCAGGGGCCTCCGAGTGCTTCCAGAGCGCGCTGCATGTCGCCATCCTCAACGCCATCAACAACGCCGTGGGCGTGCGGGTGACCGAACTGCCGGCCTCCCCCGAGAAAGTGAGGGCGGGCATCGAGGCCAAGGCGCGGGGCGAGGAGCTCAAGACGCCGAAGTACTATCTGGGCCCCGACTTCTACGAGGATCTGGACGATCTGGCCAAGCATCCGGTGTCGTGGAGCACCGACTGAGCCGGGCCGGCTAGACGGATCTGAATAGACGGGTCTCGAACCGAGTCACGGGTCCCGTGAGCGGGATGGGTCGCGAGGACAGGAAGGCGTACGAGCCTTTCGCGGCCGCGTGTGTTCACGGGGAGTTGCCGGCCTGCAGCGCGTCCTGTCCGCTGAATCTGGACGTACGAGAGATCGTCCGCCACATCCAAGCGGGCAATTTCACCGCGGCCTACAAGGCCTACAGGGTCAAGGCGGTCTTTCCGGAGATCGTTGCGAACCTGTGCGACGAGCCGTGCAAGGCCGGATGCGTCAGAAAGGGCCTTGACCAGAGCGTATCGTTGCGGCTGCTCGAAAAGGCCTGCGTCGAGCATGCTCGCGACAAGAGCATCCCCAGTTTCAATCTCCCCCCGAAGACGCATACCGTAGCCGTCATCGGGGCAGGGCTCAGCGGCCTCACCTGTGCCGTCAAGCTGGCCTCGAAGAGCTACCCGGTCACGGTCTACGAGAAGAGCGACAGGCTGGGAGGCCGGTTGTGGGACCTGCTGTGCCCCGAGGTCTTCCTGCCGGCGCTGCGGCTGCAGCTCGACGCAGTCGATTGTGTGGTGCGTCTGGGCACGGAGGTCGTCTCGCTCGACGACCTCGAATGCGACGCAGTGGTTGTAGCCACGGGCGAAGGCGGCGAGGCCTTCGGCCTCTTGGAGGACATGGACCGGCGTTCGTTCGGGACGGCACGGCCGGGGGTGTTCGTCATCGGCAACGTCCTCGGCGCCACACCGGTCGAGGGCATAGCCCAGGGCCGGATCGCCGCGGCCTCTGTCGAGAAGTACCTCAAGGTCGGGGCGATGGACGGGATGCTGGAGACCTTCAGGCGAACGCACTGCCCGTTTGAGATGGATCTGTCGCAGGTCCGGCCCCGGGCGGCCGTGAGCCCTGCAGACGGTGAGTCATACGACCAAGAGGCAGCGGGGGCGGAGGCCGCCCGGTGCCTGCTTTGTGACTGCACAGTCTGCAGCGATGGGTGCGAGTTGTTCGGCGCGTTTCGCAAAATGCCCAAGCAGATGGTCTCCGACGCGGTCGCCTCGCTGCATACGAAGCGCAGCGCCGGGATGGTGAGAGCCATGTCGTCGTGCAACCTCTGCGGCTTGTGCGGGAAGATCTGTCCGCAGGGCATCGACATGGGGCGGTTCTTCAGTGATTTCCGCGTCTTCAAGCGCGAGGATGGATTGCTTCCCCCGGCGTTTCACGAGTTCTTCATGTCCGACATGCGGCATGCGAACGAAGAGGCCTATCTGGCGCGCGCCGCACCGGGCCACACAAAGGCCGGCCGCGTATTCTTTCCCGGCTGCCAATTGGCTGCGAGCGACCCCCGGCATGTGGAGCTCACCTATCACTATCTTCTCGAGCGTGTTCCTGACATGGGGCTGATCCTTGGCTGCTGCGGCGCCCCGGCGGAATGGGCGGCAGAGTCCACACTCAGGGACGACGTAGCCGCGCGGCTGACGGCCGAATGGGAGCGGCTCGGTAGACCGGAGTTCGTGTTCGCGTGCGCCACCTGCAAGCTCCAGTTCGAGAGGCATATGCCGCGGATCCGCGGTATCTCCCTGTACGAACTGCTCTTGGACGTGGGATGGCCTGAGGTCGGGGCTGCCGGAGAGCGGGAGGCGGGAAACGAGGCGGGGATGGGGAACGAGCCGGAAGCCTGCGTCTTCGACCCGTGCTCGAGCAGGTACGACGAGACCATGCAGCGCAGCGTGCGGCAGATAGCCGAGAAGGCCGGTATCAGTCTCACGGAGCTTCCTTGGAGTGGGGAGAAGGCTCGATGCTGCGGTTGGGGAGGGCACATAGCGGCCGCCAATCCCAAACTGATGAAGACCATCGGCCGGAACCGTTCCTCGGCTCACGCACTTCCGTACATCACGTACTGCGCGAATTGCCAAGAGGTTTTCGGCCGCGCCGGGAAGGCATCGCGGCATGTCCTTGACCTGGTGCTGGGGCTCGATACGGCACTGTCGCCATCGCTGCGTTTGCCGTCGCAGGGGCTGCCGGTGGCGGGGTTACCGTCTCTGGGGCAGCGCCGAGCGAACAGGATGGCGGCCAAGCGGACTGTGCTCGAGAGGGAATGGGGTCTTGACATGACGGCTGAGGAAGGCGAAGTGCGTCGAGGGGTCGTGACGGTCACCATCCCCGACGAGTTGCTGCACAGGATGTACGACGAACGCATCCTGGAGGACGTGGTCTATCAGACGATCGACTACTGCGAGGCCACCGGTAACGCGGTATATGACCCGGACCGGGATCTCTACATAGGCCATCTGCGTATCGGCGCCGTGACCTACTGGGTCGAGTACGCGCGATCCGTAGAGGGCCGTATGCTGAGCAGCGTCTTCTCCCACAGGATGGAGATCGTGGAGAGTAGGGAAACATGGGAGAGCTGATCTGCGTGAAGTGCAAGGTGGCTCTCGTGCCGGAGAGCACGGAACTCCGCTACCTGGACCACGCTTTCAGCGTCAAGACCTTGAAGTGTCCCAAGTGCGGGCAGGTCTGTCTCTCTGAGGAGCTCGTGAGAGGCAAGATCAGCGAGGTCGAGATGTCGCTCGAAGACAAGTGAGATGGACTGGGGCGGCTCGCCGCGCGCGGCGAGCCGCCCCAGTCCCGCCCCCCCGTCAGACCGGATTGGCCTTGATCATCTCCATCTCTTCCTCGAAATCGGTGCCGAGGTAGTACCTGGGCGGCGTGAGGTCCTCGCCGCGCTGCTTGGCCTCCCAGCCTGCCTTCACCTTGTCGGGAGTCGCGGGCAACGCGTACACACGTACTCCGCAGGCGTTGTTGATGGCGTTGATGACCGCCATGTGGTTGGAACTCTGAAAGACTTCCGAGCATCCGCTCGACCCGTGCGGACCCTTCGGGCGAGGAGTCTCGTTGAAAATGAGGGTCATGTCGTCCGGGATGACGTCGATGGTGGGGATGCCACACCCGGCCATGCTGCCGTGCTTGTTCTCCGCCTCGTATTCCTCGCTGAGGGCAAATCCGATGGAATGGGAGATACCGCCGTAGGCCTGCCCCTCCACGGACAGCATGTTCCCGACCACGCCCACGTCGCCGACCCACGCGAAGCGCAGCACCTGGGTCTTGCCGGTATCGATGTCCACCTCGACCAGGGCAAGGTTGACTCCGTACATGTACGCCGGTTTGGTGTCGCCCTCACCCGTGTTGGGATCGAGTTCGCGGTCCAGACCGATGTTGAACTGGTCGTAGTGACCGGTGTACTTGGTCGGGATACCCTCAACCACCATCTCCGCGTGGGTGCGGTAGGAGCCGTCGTCTTTGCGCATGGCGTCCAGGAGTTGCTCGGCTGCGTCGAGAGTGGCGTTACCCGCCATGTAGTGCGAACGGCTGGCCGCGGCCAGGTTGGTGTCGGGGCAGGTCTTGC
>DAIRFC010000016.1:0-19524 GCA_036795215.1 Actinomycetota bacterium
CTCAACCCCTATCTGACGCTGGGGGAATTGCGGCGGGAGCTCACGGCCGGCAAAGACGCTCCCGCGCTCGACGCCGCGCTGGAGCGGCTGCAGACGGCCGGTGAGGTGGTGCGCACCGAGCACGGGTACGTCTGGACTGAGGCTGCCGCCGCGGCGGGTGGCGCCGCCCAGAACGAAGCGGTGGCGCGGCTGTTGCAGCAGTTCACGGCCGCGGCCGTCCCGGGCGGCGGCGCGGGTCCCGGCTCCGGCGTGGACGGCGCCCCGGCAGGCGCCGATGCGCCGAGTGCCGAGAGTCCCACCGTGGCGGTGGCGGCCGAAGCGGCGGGGCTTGCTCCCCGCGAGGCCCAGAAGATGGTCGACGCGTTGGTGCGCCAGGGCATGCTGGTGAGAGTGGGCGAAGATCTCTACTATCCGCCCGACCGGTTGGAGAGCATCCTGGGCTGCATCGCGACTGCCATGGAGACCGCGGGAGAGCTCACCCTGGCCGAGGTCCGCGACCTGCTCGGCACCTCACGGCGATACACGCAGGTCCTACTCGAGCACATGGATTCTGAGGGCCTCACGCTCAGAGTGGGGGAGGCGCGGCGCTTGCGCCGCCGCCGGCGGTAGGCTCCGCGGGCCCCCGCGCGGGCATCGGCTTCGGGTATGATTAGCGGCGTGCGGAGCGGCGCTCGGTCTGGTGGCCGGCCCGGTCTTCAAAACCGGTGTTGGGGGGTAGGCCCCTCCAGGGTGGGTTCGATTCCCATGCCGCTCCGCCATACTGATTCGCACGTATTTCTGCTTGCGGAGCGTTTCCCCGCCTGGCCCATTGCGTATGGTCCGCATGCGCTTGCCGTTCAGACTGAGAACTCAGTCAGGATTGCGACGCCACCGACTGCCTCGAGCGCTGCGGAGAACCCATTGAGGAGGAACGTTTCAAGGGCGTGCCCTACGCCACCCTCTGCCTGCGGCGTCAGTGTGCCGCCTCGTTGCCGTACCGCATCTTCAAGGACGCTCTATGACCAGCCAATATTGTCGCAGAGAATCCCGGTTGTACCCTCTTTGCACGTATGCAAACCCCAAAGGGGACCGCCGCCTCCAGCAACCTTGCAAATGGCCAACACACTTTCTTCCGGCTTGCTTCGCACGAGAATCACGAGTTCGGGCTGCTGCCACGGTTGCTTGTAAGTTTTCACAGAAACGCTGTTCCCCCCCGGCTCACCAGGCACCGAAACAATTGGATCAGCTGATCCTCTCATTGGCTTCGACCTCCAAACGCACTGATTATACACGGATACTCACGCCCGTTGATGTCGGTGGCTCTGATGTAGACGAGCATTCGCGGCATGGCCGGCAGTGAAGAGGCTGAGTGAGATCAGCGCGAGGCACGCTGCCGCAGGTCGTGAGGCCGCTTGAGTAGCCGAGAGCCGGGTTCGTGGTGTGGCCGCCGTCCCGCCCATAATCCCAACAGCGCAAGCAGCATCAGAGCCAGCACCACCAGCACCATACCGGCGATCTCCGAAGCGCTCAATTCCTCGTTCAGTTGCAGCCAGGACGCAAGGACCCCTATGACCGGGGTCCCGATGGTTCCCAGGCCTGCTATGTTCGCGGGCAGGGCGTTCAGGATGTAGAGCCACACGAGAGCAGCCAGGGCGGTCGCGACCAGTGACGAGTAGAGCAGCGACCCTATGAACGCGCCCGTCCATTGGATGCCGTCGCCCGGGAAGAGCAGCGCCGCGACCACCAGCGGGATGGAGCCCAGGAACGTCTGCCACGCGGTGAACGAGAGCAGGTCGACCTTGTGGCGCTGTCTGAGTATCTTCGCCACGATGGCGCCCCCGGCGAAACAAAGGGCCGCTGCCAAGGTGAGGAGGCTGCTGAGAATACCGCGGAGCCCCCACGGCTCGATGATCAACACCAGCCCGGCCAGACCAAGGACCACGGCTACCCATTGGCCGCCTCGCAACCGCTCACCCAGTGCCATCCAGGCCATGAAGAGCAGCCAGAACTGCCACGTGTTGGCGAGCATGGCGGTGTGCCCCGCTCCCCCCGCGACTATCGCGGTGGATGTCAGCCCTATGAATCCCCCGACCTGCAGGACCCCGACGGCGGCGGTGAGTCCCACCCCCGTCGGTCGCAGCGGACGTCCGGTGAGGGGAAGCAACGCGAGGAGAAGCACCCCCGGCACGAAGGTGCGCAGCGCCGCGAACACGAAGGCGTTGCTGTACATCACGCCGAGCTTTCCAGGCACCCAGGAGTAGCCCCACAGGAGGGGCAGTATCCCGAGTAGCACGAAAGGTAGGTAACGGGACGACCGCACCGGGCCTCCTCTTCAGCGCGTCCTTTACCGGCGATTCCTGCCCGGTCATTCTGTCAGAGCCCGGCCGGCGCCGCCAGCCTAAGGCCCCGCGGCCGGCCGCCCCGGGCCGGCGGCCCGCAACGCGCGTCCCCGTGCGGCGCCGGTGCGGATGGTCTATCGTGGTTGGTGAGAGTGGGCCGCGCAACAACCGAAGAGGGGAGACGCATGACTGCCGATAGACCCAACGAGCGGACGCCGGTGTGCGCGCTGTGTGGACTCAGGACCTGCGAGAAGGAGCCGGGAACCGGGATGTTCCCCACCTTCTGCCCCATGCTTCTTGAGCCCGAGGTGCTGGCGGAGGCGGAGGCGGCGTACCTTGCCGATTCGGACCTGGAGCGGATGTCCGTCGAGGCGGCGCGCACCGAGGCAGGGGGATACGGCGTGGCGACGCGGGTGGAGGAGACCATGGACTTCGCGCGCCGCATGGGATGGCGGCGGCTGGGGATCGCCCACTGCGTCGGCCTCATCAAAGAAGCCAGGATCGCGTACGACATCTTCACCGCGGGCGGGTTCGAGGTCTACACGGTGTGCTGCAAGGCCGGGTCTATCGACAAAGAGAAGCTCGGCATCCGTGACGACGAGAAGGTCCACCCCGGCGGGTACGAATCCATGTGCAACCCCGTGGGTCAAGCCGCTCTGCTGGCCAAGGCCGGGACGGAGCTGAATGTCGTCATGGGCCTGTGCGTGGGCCACGACAGCATCTTCTTCATGCACTCAAAGGCGCCCGTCACGGTTCTCGTGGCAAAAGACCGGGTGCTCGGACACAATCCGGTGGCCGCGCTCTACACGAGCCACTCGTATTATCGGCGTCTGCGGGTGGAACGCGCGGAGTAACCATGCTGGTCGCGGTATGATTCTGATGAGCGATGAAGACGCCGCAGTAGCCGAGCGATCGGCTGAAAGGAGGTCTCCCTGTGTCTACAGCAGAGACGTCGTTCCGCAATACCCGGCCTCACCACGTGGGCGTGGTGGTGAGAGACATCAGTAAGGCCATCGCCCATTTAGAGGCACTTGGGTTCGGGCCGTTCATGTTCGACGATCAGCACAAAACCTTCGCCATCCATTTCAAGGGCGAGTTGCACGGTGAGCCTGCCGAGTGGGTCACCACCATCAGCAATGGCCAGATGGGCGACGTCCAACTCGAGCTCTTGGAGCCCACGGAGGGCGCCCAAGCCCTCAAGGAGACACTCGACGCCCAGGGCGAGGGGCTGCATCACATCGGCTGGCTCTCATCCGATGTCCGGGGTGAGATGGAGCGGGCCAAAGCCCGAGGCGCCAAGGTGTGGACCAGCTCGTTTCCAGAAGGAGAGCCCGGCTTCTGTTACTTCGAGGGCACCGGTCTGGGCAACATTGCAATCGAACTCAGGGAGCCGTGAGCCATGAGAGCAGCACTTAACTACGGGCCGAATGACACCAGAGTGGAGGATATCCCTGAGCCGGTTCCCGGCTTGGGCGAGGTCAAAGTCAAGATCGCGTACTGCGGCATCTGCGGCAGCGACCCCGATATCTACGACGGCACCTTCGGCCTGCTCAAGGCTCCGTGGTGGCCCAAGCCCCCGTTCCAGACCGGCCATGAAGCGTCCGGCGTCATCGAGGAGCTCGGCACCGGACTGTTGGGCGACTGGAAGGTGGGCCAGCGGGTGGCCATGAATTTCCGCAAGTACTGCGGCGCCTGCTACTACTGTCGCAACAAGATGGAGCAGTTCTGCGAGAACGTGAAGTCGTACGAGGCGGGCTTCGCCGAGCACGCTGTGTACTCGGAGAGCTGTCTCTATGCGCTGCCGGATGACGTCAGCATGGAGCGAGGCGCCATGCTGGAGCCGGTGACCATAGCGGTGCACGCGGTCGATCTCGGCAATATCGCGCCGGGCAAGACGGTGGCGATATCAGGGGCGGGAACCATCGGACTGCTGGTGATGCAGGTGGCCATCCGAGCTGGGGCGGCGCGCGTCTTTGTTTCGGATCCCATGCCTGAGAAGCGCGAGATGGCCATGAAGCTGGGCGCGGATTGGACCGTCGATCCTCTGAGTGAGGATATGGTCTCTGTCGGCCGCGCCCACACGGACGGGCGGGGTTTCGACACCGTGTTCGAGTGCAGCGGCAAGCTGAGCGCCGCCGAACAGTGCATCCACCTTGCCGACAAGGACGGGACCGTCGTCTGGGCGGGCTCCTATCCTGAGGAAGTGGCCTTCCCCATCCACCCCTACTACATGTTCGCCAACGAGCTCACCGTCCGCTCCACGATCCTGGCGCCGTTCGTCTTCCCGAGGGCGCTGAAATTGCTGTCCAAGCTCGATCTGGAGCCGATGATCACCGACATCGTTCCACTGGAAGACATCGCCAAGGCGTTGGCCCGCCGCAAGACGAGCACGGCCATCAAGATACTCGTGCAGCCGTGAAACCGTTTCCCAGAAGGAGATCCGCCAAGAATGAGTGAGGTCGCCCTATGAGTGAGAAGATCAACTGCCCGGCGTGCGGCATGCTCCTCTACTACGGAGAGCAGATCAGCCGCCGTCTCTACATGCGGGCCATACCCGACGAGAACGCGGTGCTGTCGGCGTACGGCAAGACGTGCCCGCGCTGCGGCGCCGACCTTTCCGCCGATTCGGTGGAGATCGAGATCCGGAAGCGCGCGACGGCCGCCGGGGCTACAGCCGCCGGCGCCACCCGCGGAAGCGAGGTGACCCATGGCTCATGACGACGCCCTCATCAAGGAGTTGGAGGCGAAGGCCAAGGTCCTCGCCAACGACTGCCTGGATCAGTTCTGCACCTTCAGCCAGGGCCACGTGGGCGGCACCATGTCGGTGCTCGAGATCATCACGTCCCTGTACTTCCACCACCTCAAGTTCGACCCCAAAGACCCCGACTGGCCCGAGCGCGACCGGGTGATCATGTCCAAGGCGCACTGCTGTGAGGCCATCTACGCGGCCCTCGTGGAGCTCGGCATGTATCCCAAGGAGACTCTCGGCACCTACTACTGCTATCGCTCGCCCTTCCAGGGCCACGCCGACCGCTGGTGCACTCCCGGCATCGATTTCTCCGGCGGTTCGCTGGGCCAAGGTCTGTCGTTCGCGGCCGGGCTGGCGCTCTCCGAAAAGCTCAAGTTGAAGCTCTACCCGCCCTCGCGCGAGGACACCTTCCTCCCCCGCTACATCGTGCGCTACAACCCCACGTTCCGGACCTACTGCATCATGGGCGACGGCGAGATGAACGAGGGCCAGGTGTGGGAAGCGGCCATGTTCGCCACCAAGTTCAAGCTCGACAACCTCATCGGCATCGTGGACTACAACAAATGGTCGCTGGACGGCCCCACGAACGACATCATGCCCATCGAGCCGCTGGTGGACAAGTGGAAGGCCTTCGGCTGGACCGTCTACGAGATCAACGGCCACGAGTTCAGGCAGATCCTCGACACACTTGACATGGTGGCCTACCAATACGGCGACAACAAACCCAAGGTCATCATCGCGCACACCATCAAGGGGCGCGGGGTCTCCAACTGGGAGGCGCTGCACATGCACTTGGGCCGCGGCGAAGAGATGATGAAGGGCGTGCGCGAAGGGAGAGCCAAATATGGCGACATGGAATAAGCATGTAGCGATCGGCAAACCCGTGGGCGTCGGCAAGGGGATAGGCAAAGGCATGAAGACCGCCTTTCTCGACAACCCGCGCGCGCTGGCCGTGCTCGAGGATATGCAGTTTCCCGAGATCGAGTGGTTCGTCGACAACATGTTCGACCGCATGATCGAGTGCGGCATCTCCGAGCAGAACGGCGCCGGCGTGGCAGCGGCCTTGGCCGCCGAGGGCTTCGTCCCCGTGATAAACAACTTCCTTTTCGCGGGCATGAGCCGGGCCTACAACCAGATCCGCCAGAGCATCCTGGTAGACCGCTTCAACGTGAAGTTCATCGCCCGCGAGGGCGTCTGGGGCGAGGTGGGAGTGTCCCACGCCACCGTGGAGGGCTGGGGCAGCCTTCGCGTGTTGCCCAACCTCGTCATGATCAATCCGGCCGATTCCGTTGAGGCCGAGAAGGCCTCGGTGGCCATGATGCAGTACGTCGGGCCGGCCGTCATCAAGCAGGAGATGAGCCCCGACCCGGTCAGCATCTTCACCGAGGACTATCCGTTCAACATAGGCAAGGCCTACTCGCTGCGCGACGGCAAAGACGCCACCATCATAGCCACCGGTTACATGGTCACCGAGGCCGTCAAGGCCGTCGACCTGCTGGAGAAGGAGGGCCTCGACGTGGGCGTGCTCAACATGAGCACCCTCAAGCCGCTGGACGAAGAGGCCGTCATTGCCGCGGCGGAGCGGACCGGCGCCATCGTCACGGCCGAGAACTCCAGCGACATCAACGGTCTTGGTGACGCCGTGGCCTGCTGCCTCTGCGAGAACCTGCCTACGCCGCTTATCAAGGTAGGCGTGGAAGACGAGTTCGGCCAGTCGGGCCTCATCACTGACGAGAAGGACGAGCTCATGGAGCACTTCGCACTCAGCGCCGCCGACGTGGCCGTCTCGGTGAAGGAATGTATCGCCAAGAAGGAGCGTCTCCTGAAGCAGGGGCTCCAGAGGGGAGGGTCGTGATGAGGGCTCTAGTTATCGGGGGCAGCGGTCTCTTCGGCAAGAAGACCTGTCAGGCGCTGCTGAACGACCCCGATTTCGAGCGGGTGGTGGCCTTCGATGTGGTGCCGCCGTCGGATGTGTTTCTCGAACGGGTGGCCCGGCCGGCCGGCGATCGTTACGAGTTCGTGCGTGGCGACATCTCCGACCTCGAGCAACTGCTGAATGTGGCGAGCAAGAACAAGATCGATCGGATAGTCAACTGGGCGATGATCCTGTCGAAGGACCCCTATCCGCGCGAGAACACCAAGATCGGCGTGCTCGGCATGTGCAACGTCTTCGAGACGGCCAAGATCCTCGGCATCAAGCGGGTGGTCTACGCCAGTTCCGAGACGGTGTACGGGGAACAGAAGGACTACGGCGATCGCGAGATCAGAGAAGACGACAGGCTCATGCCGTACGAACGGAGCTTCTACGCGCTTGCCAAGTGCCTGGCCGAGGTGGTGGCCTCGGAATACGATCAGCTGTATGGAATCAAGCCCACGGCGCTCCGGCCGACCATCGGTTACGGTCATGGTGGCAAGAACCCCCAGTTCGTCCGCTGGTTCTCCGAGATCGTCTCACTGCCTGCCATCGGGCAGCCGGCTCACTTCGACGTGACGGGCGACTGGCTGTTCTCGCTGGTGAAGTCCGACGACGTGGCCGAGTTCGCGCACATCGCGCTGAAGGCGCCCTCATCGCCGCACCCCGCGTACAACCTGGGCGGGCCGCCCTACAGCCTCAAGGACGTAGCCGCGGTGGTGAAGAAGTACATCCCCGACGCGGTGATCACTTTCGGTACCGAATCCGAGGACTGTGAGCTGCCCTGGAAGGTCAACTGCGATCTGGCCAAGCAGGACTTCGGGTTCGAGGTCACACCTCTCGACGAGGCCGTGAAGCTGCACATCGCCGAGGCGAGGGTGGAGGCCGGACTCGACGCGTGAAACACTGCTGAGGCCGCGGCGCGGGCATCCGCGCCGCGGCCTCCCGTCCCTTTACCGGCGAAGAGACAGGTAAAAGCGGCACCGAGTACTTGAGGAGGCACACATGGCTGAGAGCAAGTACGGAAAGTATTTCATCACCGAGACCCCTCTTCATCCCGACCATCCTCAGAGCAGGAACATCTTGAGCGATATCCCCTGGTGCGATTCGCTCGTCATCGAAGACGAGGTAGGCGGCACCGTCGAGGGCGCCTACTACTTGGAGACCTGCATGATCCTTCGGACGGGCACGACGGAGCCGTTGAAGGTGCCGCACACCCATCCGTTCCCCGAGTACCTCATCTTCCTGGGTACCAACCCGGAGGACCAGTTCGATCTGGGCGGAGAGGTCGAGCTGTGGATGGGCGACGAGAAGCACCTGATCACGAGGACGTGCGCGGTGTTCTGTCCCGCCGGAGTGCCTCACTGCCCCCTGATAGTCCACAGGGTGGATAGGCCGTTCATGTTCATCACCACAGGGCCGAGCCTGGGATACGACCGTCAGGGCGAGAGCACCGCGCCCCGGTCCGCGCCGGACACCATCCTGACATAGCGGGCCAGCACGCCGCGGGTGTCGCGCGCCGGGGGCCGCCAGGCCGCCCTGCGCGCCGCAAGTTCGGACTCGGGCACCTCGAGGGTGATGGAGCGTCCCGGGATGTCGATGGCGATGAGGTCGCCGTCACGCACGAGAGCGATCGGTCCGCCGTCTGCCGCCTCGGGAACCACGTGCCCAACGCATGCTCCGCGGGTGACCCCGCTGAAGCGCCCGTCGGTGACTAGGGCGACGCGATCGTCCAAGCCGGCGCCGGCCAGGGTAGAGGTGGGAGTGAGCATCTCGGGCATGCCCGGTCCGCCCTTCGGCCCCACGTAGCGTATGACCACTACGCAGCCCGGTTCGATGTCGTCACGCTCGATGGCCGTCACCAGCGAGGCCTCGTCGTCGAAGACGCGGGCGGGTCCGCGGTGCACGAGCATCTGGGGCAGCACGGCCCCCGCCTTCACCACGGCGCCGTCGGGCGCCAGGTTGCCGAACAACACGGCCAGGCCGCCGGTGACGCTGTAGGGCTGGGACAGAGGTCTGATGACCTCGTCGTCCAGCGGTGCGGCCTCGGCGTATTGACGTGCCAGCTCGTCGCCGCCGATGGTCGGCACGCCCCCGTCGATCAAGCCTGCCTGGGCCAGGCGGTGCAGCACTGCCATGACTCCGCCGGCACGGTGCAGGTCTTCCATGTACCAGCGGCCGGCCGGAGACAGCTTGACCAGGTGCGGCGTGCGAGCCGAGACCTCGTTGAAGGTCTGCAGGGGAAGGTCCAAGCCCGCCTCAGCAGCGATGGCTATGAGGTGAAGCACTGTGTTGGTGGAACAACCGAGCGCCGCGTCGAGCACGAGAGCGTTCCCCAGCGACACCCGGCTGAGGAAGCGCCTGGCGCCCCAGCCACGGCGGACGACCTCCACCGCCCGGGCGCCGCTTTGGCGGGCCAGGATCAGCCGCGCGGAGAAGGGCGCCGGGATGGTGCCGTCCCCCGGAAGAGCCAGCCCCAGACACTCGGTCAGGCAGCTCATGGAGTTGGCCGTGAAGAGCCCCGCGCACGAGCCGCAGGTCGGACAGGCGACGTCTTCGAGGCCTTCGAGCTCAGCGGCGCTCAGCTTCCCGCGGAAGAAGGATCCCACTCCCTCGAGGACGTCCTTGTTCTCCACTCGCCTGCCTTGATGGTAGCCGGCCAGCATCGGCCCGCCCGACACCACCACGGTGGGGATGTCGAGCCGGGCCGCGGCCATCACCATGCCGGGCACGATCTTGTCGCAGTTGGTTATGAGCACCAACCCATCCAGGGCGTGAGCCTTGGCCATGATCTCCACCGAGTCGGCGATGACTTCCCGGCTGACCAGGGAGTAGTTCATGCCCTCGTGATTCATCGCGAGGCCATCGCAGACGCCGATCACGTTGAACTCAAGAGGTATACCGCCGCCCTGATAGACCCCGTACTTGACCTGCTCGGCGATGGGCCGCAGGTGCATGTGCCCCGGCACCAGCTCGTTGAACGAGTTGGCCACCCCGATGAGCGGCCGGCCGGCGTCGGCCCGGCTCACCCCGAGGGCGCGGAGCAGGGAGCGGTGGGGAGCCCGCGCGGGACCTCGTGTCAGTTCGTCGCTACGCATGGGTCGCTAGCCTCCGGTCGTCGCTGGTTGCCGCACTTGCCGCTAGCCTCCGGTGGCCAAGAAGGCCACGATGAGCTCGTCACTGCAGCCCATCGGACTCGTCTCGGGCCGCGCCTACTCGCGCCTACTCCGCGCTCTGTCCGCAGGCCAGTATGGCCCTCTTGACCAGCGTGCGGGCTATCTGGATCTTGTAGCGGTTGTTGAGCAACGCCAGCGCCCCTTCCATGCCGGCGTCGGCCGCCTGCGCGGCGGTCGTCTCGTCGATGGACTTGCCCGTGATGTACCGTTCGGCGGCCGGCACACGGTGCGGCAGACCATATACGGAGTTGAGACAGATACGCGCCGACTTCACCACATCGCCCTCGGTCTGTATCGCCGCGGCGCAGTCCACCAGCGGGAAGTCGATGGACTTGCGCAAGGCGAACTTGGTGAACGTGGTCTGCGTGCCGGGCTGAGGTCTGGGAACCTCGACCTCCAGGACCATCTCGCCCGCGCTCAGCACCGTGCTGGTGTCGATCCCCACCGAGAAGAAGTCCTCGGCGTCGATGACGCGCTGGGAGGTCTTGATGGTGGCGCCCAGCGCGATCAGCGCCGGCGCCAAGTCGGACGGGCTCACCGCTACGCAGCCACAGTTGAAGCAACGGTCGGCCTCCGCCTCGACGGCGGTTCGGTCCAGCGTGCCCGTCTCCTCCACGTCGAGTCCCCGCAACCTCTCCGTCAGCGACGCCTGGGGCACCTCCACCCGTATGCTGGGCGCGAGACACGACCCGTCGAACGTCTCACCGATGGTGCAGACCGGCGCGTACTCCTCCTCGGGCGCCTTGCCCAGCAAGGAGCTCTGGATGGCCCGGGCCGCGTCGCGCCCGGCGCTGATGGCCTCCGCGACCGTCGCCGGCCCGCTGACGAAGTCACCCCCGGCGAAGACGCCCCGATCCAGAGCGAAGCTGCCTTTGTCGATCTTGAGCCTGCCCTGCGCGTCGAGATACTCCGGCGGCAAGAACGAATAGTCAGGCCGTTCCACGATGGCCTTGATCACCGCGTCGCACTGCTCCTCGTACTCCGAGCCCTCCACGCGCACAGGCCGCGGGCGGCCGCTCGCGTCCAGCTCCCCGAGCTCCATGCGGCAGCAGGTCAACGAGACGCTGCCCGGCGCCTCCGCGGTCCCGGGCGCGCCCGCGCCGGTCGCCCGGGCGCCCACGGGCTGAGTCAGATACGAGAACCGCACCCCTTCCTCTTCCGCCTTCTCGATCTCCTCGTCGATGGCGGGCATCTCGTCCTTGGTGCGCCGGTAGTAGACCACCGGCTTCGCGCCCAGCCTCAGCAGCGACCGTGCCACGTCGATGGCGGTGTTACCCCCGCCGATGACTCCGATGGTCTTGCCGGCGAGGTCCTGGGGCTGCTCGTAAGCCTTGCGCAGGAAGTCCGTACCCGAGATCAGGCATTCCTCTCCCGCGATGCCCACCGCGGTCTCCTGCCCGGCTCCCGCGGCGACAAACACCGCGTCGAAGGTTTCCGTGAGTTCCTTGAACGCGGGCGCGTCGATCGGCGCGTTCAGCTCGAACCTGATGCCGCTGCCCTCCAGAGCCGCGATCTGCTTGTGCAGGACCTCTCGTGGCAGGCGGTAGGGCGGGATGCCGTAGGCGAGCAGGCCGCCCGCCTCGGGCAGACGCTCGAAGACGGTGACCTCGTGCCCGGCCTGTCTGAGATAGTGGGCCGCGGAGAGGCCGGCCGGTCCGGAGCCGATCACCGCCACCCGCTTCGCCGTCGGCCGCTGCGGAGGCGTGTAGAACCGGCCTGGCTCGTCGAGCACGTGGTCGCCCAGGAACCGCTCGATCTCACGGATGGAGACCGCCTCGTCGAACTCGCCGCGGGCGCATTCGGTCTCGCACCAATGCGGACAGACCCGCCCGGTGATAGCCGCCAGTGGATTGGTCTTGAGAAGGATATCGGCGGCGGAATCGATGTCGCCGTCACGGATCTTGCTCAGATAGGTGGGGATGTCGATGCCATTGGGGCAGGCCCGGGAGCAGGCCGTCGCTCCCACGCGTGCCGCCCCGAAGATGGAGTGATAACGCGCATCGCCGGTCAGCGCGTAGCAGGCCCTGCCGCCCTTGCGCAGACAGTTGAAGGCGTTGTCCGGCGCCCAGTAATACCAGCAGCGGTTGTTCTGGCAGATGTTGCCGGCGACGGTGCCCATCTCGCGGATGTGGGGGGAGGCCGTCTTGCGGGCGGCCTCGGCCAGCGCCGGATAGTCCTTCCGGACGGTCTCGTCTCGCGCCAGGTCTTCCAGCCGGGTCAGCGCTCCCACGCGCAGGCGGCCGTCTTCTTCGCGGACGTAGTCGAGGCCCGGGATGTTCTTGATGTTGACGAGGATCTCCGGATACCCCGCCTCGGGCAGGATGCCATCGCGCATCTCGCCCAGGAGGTCGGTGCCTCCGGCGATGATGCGCGCTTTGCCGCCCGCGTCGCGCAGGACGGAGGTAGCTTCGTCGACCGACTGGGCGTCTATGTGCCTGAATGCCTTCATCGCTACGCACTCCCCAGTGCCTTCAGCACTCTGTCGGGTGTGGCCGGGAACCCCTCGATCCACACTCCAAGAGCGTTGTGGATAGCCGGGGCGAGGAGCGCCGGTACGACGGTCGCTACGTCTTCGCCTATACCGATGCTGCCGTAGGGACCGTAGCCCATGCCGGTCTCGACCATGATGGTCTCGATGTCGCCGACGTCCATGAGCGTGGGGATCTTGTAGTTGAGCAGGTTGCCGTTCAGCATGATGCCGGTGCGCGGGTCGTGCACCACTTCCTCAGTGTGACCCCGGCCGGCGCCCATGATGGCGCCGCCGTAGGCCTGGCCCTCACAGCCATCCCAGTTGATGACCTTGCCCACGTCGTTTACCGTGACGATCTTGGTGATGTCCACCTCGCCGGTCTCCGGATCGACCTCCACCTCCATGAAGTGAGCCTGACGGCAGAAGCGGAGTCTCACTCCGAGGTAGGTACCGCGCTGGATCTGGTAGGCGTCCTCGAACATGGGGGGCGTGAAGCGGATGGGATAGTCCAAGCCTTCCTTGCCTGCCAGGATGGGCTCGCCGATGGGCGACATCAACGGCCCCTGCGCTCCCGACGGTCCAACGAAGTCGGCGACCGTCATCCGGTTGCTTGGGTCGGCCTTCTCGAAGATGACGCCGTCTTTGATGTCGAGCTCGTCGGCGCGCTTGCCGGGGAAGGCGGGCGGGAAGCTGGCAAGCTGAGTCACCCCTCGGGGCGCCACCGCGGCCTCCAGGAGCTTCTGTTTGAGCAACCGGGCAGAATGCCGCACCGCCCAAGCGTTCACCGAGAGGTTGGTGGAGGTGTCGGGAGTCATGGTGTAGAAACCCGCATCCTCTTGGTGTTTGAAGCGCACCTGCTCGACGGGGACGCCCAGCTCGTCGGCCGCCACTTGGGCATAGCTGGTCTCGGCGTTCTGGCCACCGTCGGCCCGGCAGCCCAGGATGGTCACCGTGCCGTCGTTACGCTCCACGTACATGGCCACCTCGCTGGTGCCGGCCGAGTCGTCCCACTCGTGGGTCCAGGTGAAGGCAAGCCCGTGCATCCTGCCGTTGGGTAGGCGCTTCGTCCCCGCGGGGTGGCGCTTCTCGTCCCAACCGATGGCGGCCTTGCCCTTCTCCACGCATTCGCGCAGGCTGTCACGCGTCGGGAAGCCCAGCTCGGCCTTCCGCTCGTTCAACCACTCGATGTCGTGCCCCTCGGCGCCATCGTTCTTGAGCGCTACCTCGACGGGGTCCAGCCCCAGAGCCTCGGCCACCTGGTTCGTGACCAGGTTGACCGCGTAGCTGTTGAGGTTCTGCTCGCAGCGGGTGGGGACGTTGGGCCCCTTGTTCACCCAGACGCCCTCGGTGATGCCGCGCACGTGAGGGATCTTCATGTTGTCCATGAGGTGCTTCGCGATGCCGAACACCAGCATCGATTGGTTTGCCACCACCCCTCGCTGCTCCACCGCGGTGATGGTGCCGTCGAGCTTGGCGCCCACCTTGAAGTAGAAGGTGCCGGCGTCCATCTCGCCGCCGTAGAAGTCCTCCCGGCGGCTGAACAGCCACTTCACCGGCCGGCCCGTGCGCTTAGAGACGACGGCCGCGCAATAGGTGCCGCCCAGGTTCCAGGCCATCTGGCTCCACCCGCCGAAGCTGGCGCCCTGGTAGAGGCAGTGCAGGTCGATCTTGTTCATGGTAAGACCATCAAACCACATAGAGATGGCCCGCTTACAGATGTGCGGCCGCTGCTGCTTCACCCACACTTCGGCGAACTCGCCGTTCCACCGCCACACCCCGCAGGGCCGCTCCGGGCCGATCCAGGTGTTCTGTCCCATGGAGTAGCTGAACTCGATGATCTTGTCGGCTTCGGCGAAGCCCTTCTCCACGTCGCCGTGGCCCTCCACGTAGAGACCGCCGGCGTCGAGGTTGCCGGCGGGATTGTCCTCGGGGTTGGTGAGCGGCGCACCCGGCTCGCGCGCCTTCAGGATGTCGAGATTGAAGGGGCGCTGCGCCCACTCTACCCGGATGAGCTTGAGAGCCTGCTCGGCTATCTCCTCGCTGTCGGCGCAGACGAAAGCGCCCAGCTCTTCGCCGTGCCAGTGAGCCACTCGGGACAGCGGCGCCACGTTGTTCAGCTCGTGCCCGCCCAGGCTCGCTCCCTCAGGCAGCTCCGGGTCGTCGTAGCGGAGCACCGCCCTCACGCCCGGGTACTTCTCGGCCTCAGAGGTGTCCATGCTGACGATCTCGGCGTGCGGATACGGCGAGGTGAGGAACCTGCCGAACAGCATTCCGGGCAGGTTCACATCCACGGTGTACTTGGCTGCGCCGGTGGCCTTCTCGTAGCCGTCGGTGCGCCGCACGCCCCGCTTGCCGATACTCTGGAACTCCTCGAGGGGATACTTGTCGGCGCGCTTGTTGTCGAAGGACTCGAGCATCCTCTGGCGCTGGGTGTCATCCACGGCTGCCACCCCCCCTCAGCACGGCGGCGGCTTCCTGTATGGCTTTGATGTGCGCGGGGTAGGTGCCGCAGCGGCACAGGTTGCCCACCATGGCTTCTTTGATGTCATCCACAGTGGGATCGGGATTGCGGTCAAGAAGAGCCTTGGCTGTGACCACGAAACCGGGAGTGCAGAACCCGCACTGCATGCAGCTGTGCTTGATGTAGGCGTCTATGAGGGGGTGGTTGGATCTGGCGATGCCCTCTACGGTCTCGATGGGTCTGCCCCCACATTCGACGGCAAGCATCATGCAGGAGAGGACCGGTCTGCCATCCATGATCACGGTGCAGGCGCCGCACGCGCCTTCGCCGCAGAATTCCTTCGTCCCGGTCAGCCCAAGCTTCTCAGAGAGCACGTACTGGAGGGTCCACTGGGGTTCCACTCGTACGGTGTGAGTCTCCCCGTTGACAATCAGGTCCACGGTATCCTCCGATACGGCTCTCGTCCGTTCGACTGTCGCCATTCTTCACCACCCCCTGATGCTCAGACTCTGCAAATACGGCTTTGTGGCTCAAGCTCCACAATAGTACTCATCGGGCGCCGAGGCTACGGCTATCCGGCATCGTCGTCCGGTGTCAGGGCACGATCACATAACTGGCTGATATTGAGCACCGGGATCTCAAGCCCCGCTCGCCGGACCCCGTAGGCGAGTTGCATCATGCACGACGGACACTCGGTGACCACCACGGATGCGCCGGTGGCGCGTACGAAACCGGTCTTGCGATCGATGATGGCCGCCGATGTCTCCGGGTGCATCACTGCATAGGTGCCGGCGGCTCCGCAGCAGGAGTCCGACTCGTCCATCTCTTTGAACTGTACCCCGGGTAGCGAGCGCAGTATCTCTCGGGGCTGGGAGACCACGTTCTGGTACCGGCGCCCCAGGTGGCAGGGATCGTGGTAGGTGACGATCGTCGCGGCGCCTGGCTCCGCCGCCGCCTCGCCCGGCGCGCCGGCCACTGCAGCCCGCTCCAGCGGCGCCGCGAGCCCGCCCTTCTCCATGACGAACTCGCTGAAACTGCGGATCTTATCCCCGAGCGCCTGGGCGCGCTTCGACCACTCGGCGTCGTCCGCCAGAAGATGTGGGTACTCCTTGAGATGGCCCGAACAGCTTCCACACTCCGAGACGATAGCCTCGAATCGGGCTGGGTCGCCGAGTCGTCGTAGGTTCTCCCGAGCCAGCGCGGCTGCACCCTCCAAGTCGCCATAACCATAGGCAGCAAGCCCGCAGCAGCAATTGTCCAAGACTTCGATGGCGAATCCCATGCGTTCCAGCACCCGAACGGTAGCCTCGCCCACCTCAGGCAGGACGTAGTTGTAGCCGCACGACATCCAGTAACCCACCAAGGGGCGGTCGCCGGCGGTCCGGGATGCGTCGGTCGGCGCTGTCACCGGCCCAGCGTCCGCCGCCACGGGCCCAGCGGCCGCCGCCGGCGGCCTGCGCTTGGCCAGGCGTGAGGTCAGAAGCTTCCCCGGTTTCGCGGAGCCCAACTCCAGGGCTCTCTCCAGCTTGGGGCTGAGCAGGCCGACGAGGCCCGCGCGCCGGGCCATCTCAACGAGGCCCGTCTTCCGGAAGGCCCAGACGAACCGCACGAGGGCCCGCATGAGACGGGGGCGCGGGAGCAAGCTGCGGAACACCCGGCGCTGCCAGAAGCTCCGGCCGAATCGCTCGGCGTAGGCGTGCCGGAACGAGATGACTATCTCGTCTGTCCTCATGGCGGGGAAGCAGTTGTCCGCGCAGGCGCGGCAGAGAAGGCAGTTCGAGAAGGCGTCTTTCTCTTCGGGCCCGATCTCCAGATGGTCCTCGAGGATGTTGCGATAAAGGGCCACCTTGCCCCGAGCGACGTACGCCTCACGCCCTGTGGCTCGGAAGATCGGGCAGGAAGGCTGGCAGAACCCGCACTTGCTGCAGGTCATGACGTGATCGCGGAGCGCCTCGAACTCCTGGGGAGGGCCGCCTGCGCTGCGTTGATCGCCCGCGCCGCCTGCCTGTGGGCCGTGAGCCGTCTGTCCGTCGCCGTTCACTAGATGCCTCCCACGAACCGGCCGGGGTTGAGTGTGCGGTGAGGATCGAACCGCTGCTTGATGGCTTTCATCAGTCGCACTGACGCGCCGGTTTCTCCCCAAGCGTCCAGGCCCGCCGCCAGCGACAGCAGTCCGGCAACCACGGCGAGGCCGCCACCGCGCGCGGTGGCGGCCTCGCGGGCCGCTACCACCCAGTCGGTGAGCGCCCGCGCCCGGTCGGTCGAGTCCTGCCTATCTACCTCCCAGAGGTCTACGATGCCGGATCCTGCGTTGACCTGGTACTCAAGCGCAAGGCCGTGCACCTGTCCCAAAGACAGGGCTGCATCCGCGAATCGACACGTCTCGCTCACCGGCACAGCGGCTCGGACCCTGACGAGCGCCTCATCGTGAGGTGGTGCTTGGTCTCCGCCGCCGGCCCCACGACCGGCAAGGTTATCCAGTATCGCCTCCATGTCTTCATCTGCAAGTTGGACGGTCTCCCGGGTCTGCGACCAGCCCGATACGTCGGCGAGTGAACGATCAAGCGCGGCCGGATGACCGGCGAACCCGGCGAGCAGGATGCACTCTCCCTGGGCCTTCGAGCCCGTCAGCGGCGTGCTCGTGCCTGGTCGGACGGCGAGCGAGGGAGGGACGATCTGCAGCACCAGAGGTTGCAGACCGGAGTGAAGGATACGCGCAACGAGGGCCGCGGCTTCTTCAAAAGATGGTGATGGAATGACCAACATGCCGTGAGCCTCGGGGCGAGGGAGGAGGCGGAACGTCACCTCCGTGATCACTCCAAGAACCCCGAACGACCCGACAAAGAGCTTGCTCATGTCGTAGCCGGCCACGTTCTTCATGGTCCGGCCGCCGAACTTCACCTGCGTTCCGTCGGCCAGCGTGGCTTTGAGCCCCAGCACCAGGTCTCTCACCCGCCCGTAACCGGCGCCGCGGGCTCCTTGATCGCCGGTGGCGGCGACGCCGCCGACCGTGGCTCTGTCCGGGCAGCCGGCATCGAGGGGAAGAACGCGACCTGCCTGTCGCGCGCGCATCCGCACCTCGGCCACGGTGAATCCCGCTGATGCGGTGACGATGAGGTCATCGGCGTCGACGTCGCAGCGGGAGCGCATCTCCCGCGTGCTCACGAGAAGGTCCAAGCGTTCAGGGCGATTGCCCCACCCGAGTTTCGTCGCCCCGCCGGCTATGCACACAGCCCGTCGGTCGGCGTCGGCTTGAGCCAATACGGCGGTCAGTCGCTCGCCGTCGACGGGGCACTCCACCGTCCCGGCTCGTACTCCATGGATGCTTTCAGTCATGCGAGGGCGTCTCCCGCGCCGGCAAAAGCTTGCCTGGGTTACAGAGACCGCGTGGGTCGAAGGCATCCTTCACAAAACCCTGCGCGCGCAGGTCGTCGTCGCTGAAGACGAACGGCATGGCCGGCAGCTTTTCGACCCCTATGCCATGCTCACCGCTCACCGTACCCCCGAGCTCGGCGCAGATCCTGAGCACGTCCATGCTGGCCTCCTCGACTTTTTCCTTCTCCCCGGGCTTCGCTCCGTCGTACAAAAAGCAGGGGTGCAGGTTGCCGTCGCCGGCGTGGAGGACGCAGTACACCTCGAGGCCGTAACTGCAGGCCAGGGCCTCGACCCGGCGTAGCATCTCGGGGAGCATGGTGCGCGGCACCGTTCCATCGAGTGACATGTAGTTGGGGGCCAACCTGGTGATCGACGGGAAGGTGCCCTGCCGGCCCTTCCACAATGTGGCCCGCTCGGCTTCATCCTGGGCCACCCGGACTTCCAGCGCTCCGTGCTCCCGGCAGATGGCCGCGATCCGTTCGGCCACATCGTCCATGCCGTCGCGGAGTCCGTCGACCTCGATGATCAGTATCGCTCCCGCCTCCCGGGGGTATCCACAGGCAAGGGCGTCCTCCACGGCCACGATGGTGCGGTGGTCCATCATCTCCAGTGTCGCGGGGGTCAGTCCGGCAGCCACGATGGCCGATACCACGTTGCCTGCGTCCTCGATGGAGGCGAACACAGCAAGCATGGTCTTGACGGTCTCGGGCAGCTTGAGGATGCGCAGGATCGCCGCGGTGACGATACCCAGGGTACCCTCGCTGCCCACGAAGACCCCTGTCAGGTCGAGACCGGGACCGGGATTCTTGCCTCCCAACCAGACCACCTCGCCGTCCGGAAGCACGACCTCGAGCCCCAGCACGTGGTTCGTGGTCACCCCATACTTGAGGCAGTGCGGCCCTCCGGCGTTCTCAGCGACGTTGCCGCCGATGGAAGAAGCCTTCTGGCTGGCGGGGTCGGGGGCGTAGTAGTAGCCGTATGGCGCGAGTGCCGTCGAGACGTCCCAGGTGAAGATGCCCGGCTGGACGACGGCGCAGAGGTTGGGCAGGTCGATCTCGAGGAG
>DAIRFC010000016.1:19624-32208 GCA_036795215.1 Actinomycetota bacterium
GGCCGTGACTGGCGACGTGCTCGGTGATAACGTAACACCGTGTGAGCACGGCGCGCAGCCACGGTCGAAAGAGGAGCACACGTGAAAATCAAGGGTGCTGTACTACGAGAAGTCGGTAAACCATACACTTTCGAAGACCTGGAACTGGACATGCCGCACGAGGGCGAGGTCCTCGTCAAGTGGCTCTATACCGGTTATTGTCACAGTGATCTGAGCAACCTCCACGGCCGCACCATGATGCAGCTACCGTTGGTGGCAGGGCACGAAGCAGCGGGTGTCGTCGAGGCCGTCGGTGACCGCGTGACCAAGATCAAGAAGGGCGACCACGTGGTGGGCACCTGGATGGTCCCCTGTGGTTTCTGCCCAGAATGCCGCAAAGGCTTCGGTAACGTCTGCTCCGGCAACTACGGGCCTTTTGTCTCGGGCACCATGCTCGACGGCACCAGCCGCATAAAAGACGCCAACGGCCAGACGGTGCTGCACGGCAACTTCGTCTCCGGCTATTCCGACTACACCGTCATCCCCGAGGGCGGGGTCGTGCCCATCCGCAAGGACATGCCTCTCGACTGGGCCTGCCTCATGAGCTGTTGCATCCCCACCGGCTGGGGTACGGTCACCAAGGCGGCCAACGTGCAGCCCATGGACCGCGTGGCCATCTGGGGCCTGGGAGGCGTGGGCCAGAACACCCTGCGCGCCGCCAAGATGCGGGGAGCCTATCCTCTCATCGTGGTCGATCTGGAGGAGTCCCGGCGCGAGAAGGCCATGGCCCTCGGCGCGAGCCACTTCATCTGCAATGCGAACCAAGACCCCATCCCCGAGATCCAAGACCTCACCCATGGCGGGTGCGACTTCGTCTTCGAGTGCGCGGGCCAAGTGGGGGCGACCGAGCAGGCCTGGTGGGCGCTGCGGCCGCTGGGCAAGCTGATGCTGGTGGGCATCATCTCCCAGCACGAGCTGGCGAAGCTGGCCGTCACTTTTTCGGTGTTCCACCAGAAATCGATCATTGGGACGCTGTACGGGTCGGTCTCGGTGCAGGACGACATCCCCAAGCTCATCGACCAGGCGATGACCGGTGAGCTCATGATCGACACGATCATCGAGGGGTACTTTGAACTCGGGCAACTGAACGACATCGCCGACCGCATGGAAGACCGGCAGCTTGGGGGACGCTGGGTCTGCAAGATGGACTGATGGGACGGAGCGCCCTTCTCAACGGAGGTCATTGATGGATACGACGCAAAACGGGGCCCCGGCGGGCGCCCCCGAGGCCACCACTGCCGACGAGCCGGCGATCATCGAAGAGATCGAGGTCGAAGACCTGGCCGTCGACGGCATCTGTGGAGTCTACTGACACAGGCATGGGAGCCGGCGCCCAGGCGGGCGCCGCGCGGCCGGGCGCCGCTCTACCGGTGCAATACCTGGTGCCGGACTGGGTCCGGGTGAGGCAAGAGAGCTTTGGGCTGCTCTTCTACGACGTCCGGTCGACCCGGCTGACTTTCGTGCGCTCGGGTGACAGCCTGGCGGCCCCGGCTTTCGCGGGCCCGCGGCGGGTGCTGCGCGTGGGCCCGCTCGAAGGAGCCCGGCGCGCGGCTGTGTCGCGGCTTCTGCAGGATCTCGCAGTAAAGGGTCTGATAGTTGTCGACAAGTCTGATTAACAGCCGCCTCCGCGCCCCGGTCAACGTCACCTGGGAGATCACCGAGGTCTGCAACCTGAACTGCAGCCATTGCCTGTCGGCGGGGCTGCGGGCTGCCGGTCGCGGGGAGCTCGACTTCGACCAGTGCCGGGCCTTGATAGACGAGATGGCCCGCATGCAGGTGTTCCAGGTGAACTTCGGAGGTGGGGAGCCCTTCCTGCGCCCCGACTTTCTCGACATCCTGCGCTACACGCATTCCCAAGGCATCACGAGCTGCGTGAGCACCAACGGGACGGTCCTGGACGATGTTCTCATCGACGACCTGCTGGAGATGGCGCCCCTCTATCTGCAGGTGAGCCTGGACGGAGCGCGCCCCGAGACCAACGACGCCATCCGGGGGTCGGGGACCTTCGCCCGCATACTCCCGGGCATCGAACTCTTGGCCGAACGCCGGTACCCCGACTTCAGCCTCAACATGGTGGTCACGCGCCTGAACGCGCACGAGATCGGCGAGTTCGACGCGCTTGCCCGAAGCTACGGCGCCAAGACCCGGCTGTCGCGCTTCCGGCCTTCGGGGCGGGGATGCAACACGTGGGACGACTACCGGCTCACCCGGGAGCAGCTCCTGGAGCTGTCGGCCTTCTTGGGCGATCATCCCGAGATCCTCACGGGCGATTCGTTCTTCTCGCTCACGCCGGAGAGCCGGCGCAAGCTGGGGCTCAACATGTGCGGCGCGGGCAAGATGACCTGCGCCGTCGCGCCCGACGGCAGTGTCTATCCCTGTGCCTTCCTGTGCGACCCCGGTCTGCTGGCGGGCAATGTGACCGACCAGCCGCTCTCGGCCATCTGGGATTCGTCACCGGTGCTGGAGCGGTTCCGGCAGCTCGAGATAGAGACCTGCCGCACGTGCGACCGCTTCGACATGTGTCACGGCGGTTGTCCGGCGATAGGATATTTTCTCAGTGATTCCCTGGGTCTTCCCGATCCGGAGTGCCTGCGGGCGGTGACGGGTTGACGTCCGTCAAGGAGGTAGATTAGGCGATGCAGTTCCCCCACCTTTTCAGTCCTCTCGAGATCGGGCGGGTGACCGTTCCCAACCGCATCTCGTTCTCCGCGCACCTGACCAACCTGGCGGTGGACGGGCTGCCCACGGAGCGGTTGACGCACTACCTGGAGGCCCGCGCCCGGGGCGGGGCCGGCCTCATAATCACCGAGGAGCAGTCGGTCCATCCCAGCGACCGGGCCTATGAGCATCTCATCGAGGCCTTCAAGCCCGAGGTGGTGCCGCACTACAAGCAGCTCACCCGGGCCATCCATGTCTACGACACCCGCATCTTCGCCCAGATCAACCACAACGGACAGCAGTGCAGCGGCAGCTTGTCCCGGCTGCCGGTGTGGGCGCCTTCCGCCATCCCCGACGTGATGTACCGGGAGACGCCCAAGGTCATGGAGCTGGAGGACATCCGCGAGGTGCAGGAGCACTTCGCCCTCGCGGCCACCCATGTGCGCGAGGGCGGCTTCGACGGGGTGGAGCTGCAGTTCGGCCACAGCTCGCTGGCCCGGCAGTTCATGAGCTGCCTCACCAATTTCCGCAGCGACGAGTACGGGGGCGACTTCGAGAACCACATGCGCTTCGCCCTGGAGACCGTCGCGGCGGTGCGTGAGGCGGTGGGCGCCGACTTCACCGTGGGGGTGAGGCTCTGTGCCGACGAGATGATCCCCGGCGGGTTGACGCTTGAGGACGCCAAGCAGGTGGCCCAGCGGCTGCAGACCACCGGGCATCTGGACTACTTCAACCTCACTCTGGCGACCTTCTACAACCTGTACCTGGTGGGGGGGCCGATGCATCTGCCGCTGGGCTACACGGTGCCGCTGGCGGCCGGCATCAAGGAGGCGGTGGAGCTGCCCGTCTTCGCCACCGGGCGCATCAACGACCCGGCCCTGGCCGAACGGGTGCTGGCCGACGGCCAGGCCGACATGATCGGCGTGGTGCGGGGGCAGATCGCCGACCCCGACTGGGCTCGCAAGACCCGCGAGGGCCGCACGGAAGAGATCCGCTACTGCATCGCCTGCAACCAGAACTGCTATGGCCGCGTGGGCCTGAACAAGACCATCGGTTGCGTGCAGAACCCAGCGGTGGGCGCCGAGGCCACCGAAGGTGAGCGCCACCTGCGGCCGGCGCTGCGCAAGAAGCGGGTCATGGTGGTGGGCGGGGGGCCGGCCGGCATGTGGGCGGCCAAGATCGCCACCCTGCGTGGTCACGACGTCACCCTCTACGACCAGGGTGAGGAGTTGGGCGGCCAGGTATTACTGGCTGCCAAGGGTGCGGGACGCGAAGAGTTCGGCGTGATCGCCCGCAACGAGCGCAACCAGCTTGCCCACCTGGAGGTCTCGGTGAAGCTGGGTGTGGAGGTCACCGCCGAGATGGTGCTCGAGCAGCAGCCGGACGCGGTGATCGTCGCCACAGGATCGCGACCCAAAGCCTGCCCGGTGGCCGGTGCCGACGGGCCCGATATCTTCAACGTCTGGCAGGTGCTGAGCGGGGAGGCCGCGCTGGGCGAGCGCGTGCTCCTCATCGACTACGACGGCCACCACCAGGCGACCGCCACGGCGGAGTTCCTCGCTGAACTGGGCAAGACGGTTCACGTGGTCACGTCGGCGCTCTTCGTGGGCTCCGATCTGGGGCCGTCGCAGGATCTGTACCTGAGCCGGCAGCGGCTCATGCAGAAGGGCGTCACTCTCACCCCCGACTTCGCCGTCATGGAGATCAAGGGCCTGGAAGTCCACGGCTTCGACGTCTACTCCAACGTGTGGGGAGTGCTCTCCGGCTACGACAGCATCGTCACCGCCATGGGCAACGACGCCTGCGACGGTCTCTACTTCGCACTCAAGGGGAAGGTCCCCGAGCTCGTCCGCGTGGGCGACTGCGTGGCGCCCCGCAAGGTCGATATGGCTATCTACGAAGGCTATATGGCCGGGAAACGCGTGTGAGTCCAGTCACCGGCATGACTTCCGGCGATCGGCCGGCGGCGCAGCGGTCCAGGCTGGGGCCGCTATTGGTGGCTATTGAGCCACCGCCGGCTTTGGCGACCACCGAGGCCGGCTCGAAGCCCGCTGCGGGACCCCTGCTCAGCGAGGGTCTGCGTCTCGCCTCGGCACTTGGTGTGGGATGTCGCCCCGTGACCTGGGTGCCCGAACCATATGTCGACGCGGAGGCGATCGCGGCTGCGGTGGCGGAGGCGGCGCGGGCCGGGGCCGGCCCGGAGGTGGAGTCCGCGCGCGATGCGCAGCCTGTGGCCGTCCTGCTGGCCGATACCGACCTCGGGCGGCAACTGGCCCCTCTGGTGGCTCACCTACTGGGCTCGGGAGCCGTCGTCGGCTGCAGCGACGTGCACGAGACGCGGGGCACTCTCGTCTTCGTCAAGCGTGTCTACGGCGGTTGGTTGGAGCGGGAGATCGTGCCGGCGCCGGGCACCATCCCTGTGGCGACGTTGGACCTCACAGGGATCCCCGAGCCGGAAACGGACTCGGAGGCGCCCCTCGTGCCCGAAGTACTTGCGGTGCCGGCAGCCGCGCAGCCGCCGGTCGTTCATCTGGAGACCGTCCCCCCGGATCCCCGGACGGTGGATCTGGTGCACGCGCGGCGCATCGTGGCGGCGGGCTCTGGAAGCGCGAGCGCTGGACTGTTGGAGGCGGTGGAAGAACTTGCGGAGCTTCTTACGGGGTCGGTGGGGGCCACCCGGCCGGTGGTCGACGACGGGCTGCTTCCCAAAGAACGGCTCATCGGGCAGACAGGCAGGACCGTATCGCCGGAGCTGTATGTGGCGCTGGGGATCTCAGGCTCTCCTCACCACGTCGCGGGCGTGAGAAGCGCCGAAAAGATCGTCTCTGTCAACCGGGATGTACGTGCGCCCATCTTCCGGTTCTCCGATGTCGGCTATGTGGCCGATCTGGAAGTGGTGCTTCCTGCCCTGGTGCAGAAGATCAAGGAGTGGCGGGATGCCCGCGGCGAGCTTTGACGCCATAGTCGTGGGCGCAGGCCCGGCGGGGACGAGTGCGGCCCTGGGCTTGGCCCGTAAGGGCGCACGGGTGCTTCTGCTCGAGCGGGGCGAATACCCTGGCGCGAAGAACATGTTCGGCGGGATGATGGTGTACAGCCCGGTGCCGGAGCAGTTGGTGCCGGGCTTCTGGGCCGTCGCTCCTTGGGAGAGGGCTGTCACCAAGAGGGTGCTCTCGGTGGTGGGCGAGGGTTCGTCGACCTCCATGGTCTTTCAGGCCGCATCCGGTTCGGAGCAGCCTTCGGCAGGCGCCGGCTCGACCTCCGATCGCACCCTCACCGCCTTCACGCTTTTCCGGCCTTTCTTCGACCGTTGGTACGCGGAGCAGGCCGTCGCCGGCGGAGTCACGCTGCTCACCGGCTGCCGGGCCGAGGGCCTGGTGGTACGCGACGGCGCGGTGCGGGGGGTACGGGTCACGGGCATCGACGACACCGTGGAGGCGCCGCTCGTCATCGCCTGCGACGGGGTGCTGTCGTTGCTCGCCAAGGAGGCCGGGCTTCACGAGGGATTCAAGCCCGAGCAGGTAGCTCTTGGAGTCAGGGCCCTCTATACGTGCACCGAGGAAGAGATCGACGAACGCTTTGGGCTCAGCGGCCGCGAGGGAGTCACCCAGGAGTTCCTGGGCTGTACGGAAGGGGTGCGCGGGGGCGGCTTTCTCTACACGCAGACCGAGACGCTCTCAGTAGGGCTGGTGGTGCACCTCGACTCGCTGAGAGACAAGGGGATACCGCCCTACGAGCTCATGGAGCGTTTCGTCGCCTCGACACCGGTGGCGCCGCTGCTGCGGGGAACGCGGTTGGTGGAGTACTCGGCTCACCTGCTGCCCGAAGCGGGACGGCGCATGGTGCCCCGTCTCTCGATGGCGGGGCTGCTGGTGGCGGGTGACGCGGCCGGATTCTGCTACACGAACGGCTTGACCCAAGAGGGGATGAACCTGGCCATGACTTCCGGGCTGTTGGCGGCAGAGAGGGCGGCCGGGGCGCTCTCCGACGGGGATCTCTCGGCACAGCGTCTCGCCCGGTACGCGGAGGACTTGAAAGACAGCCCCGTTCTGCGTGATCTCAAGACCTGGAGCCGGGCGATCGACTTCATGCACGAAGACCGGTTGTTCACGGTCTATCCCCGGCTGGTGAGCAGGCTGATGGAGGATCTCTACCGCTCCGACGGACGCTCCAAGCAGAGGATCGGCCGGCTGGGCCGCCGGGCCATCAAGGACGAGGTATCGCTACGCCGGCTTATCACCGATCTCTACCGAGGAGGGAGGGGCTACCTGTGATAGTCGACGATCTTTTCGACCTGGTGAGCTACCGCATCCATCCCGAGGCGCACATCGTGGTGGCGAGGCCCGAGCTCTGCCGGGAATGCCCGCATCGCGCCTGCACCTTCTCGTGCCCGGCGCGCTGCTACACGTGGAGTGAAGACCGGGACCGCGTGGACTTCGCCTACGAGGCCTGCCTGGAGTGTGGCACGTGCCTCCTGGTCTGCGACCGTGAGGCTCTCGATTGGCACTATCCGCCTGGAGGATATGGTGTGCGTTACCGGCTTACCTAGCAGCGTGGCGGGCGCGGCGGCGCCGGCCGCCGGCCGGCCCGCCCGGTCTGGCCGGCGCGCCCGGCCCCGAGGAGGCGCCCAATGAGGATTCTCGTCCTGTTGGGACTTGGGGCGGACGTGCGGATCGCGCCGGAGCGCGACCCGCGCAGCGGTCGCGTGCGCGAGGAGTGGTTGGTGCACGAGATCGATCCGGCCGCCGAGCGGGCTCTCGACCTCGCGCTACGGCTGAAGACCACCCACGCGGGTACCCAGGTGACAGTCATGCATCTGGGACCGGCCGCCGCCGAACCGTGGTTGCGCTGTGCTCTGGCTCGGGGCGCCGACCGGGCTGTCCGCGTCTGGGACGATGAGGCGATCGGCGTGCACGTCAATGCCAAGGCGGTCATCCTGGCAGCTGCAGTCCAAGCGGCAGGAGCCGACTTGGTGCTGGCGGGGGCCGCAGGCGCCGTTGACGCCGGCGGCCAACTGGGTGTGCTTCTGGCGGCGAGTCTCGACCTGCCCTGCGTGACCGAAGTGGTGGACGCGCGACTCGCAGCCAGGCCCGCGACCGGGGCCGCGCCGAAGCCCGCCGGCCGTGCAGCCGCCGCCGGGCCCGCGGCGGGCCAAATCGGCGCCGCCGCAGCAGACCTGGAGATGACCCGCGGTCTCGACCGGGGCTTCTCGGAGCGGGTGCTGGTCGCCCTGCCCGCCGTTGCCACGGTGCGCGCCAACGGTCCGGCGGGGGCCTCGTCGGCCGGGCCCGTGGTCACCGCCCGCGCTCTGCTCGACGCCCAGACCGGTGAGATCGCCGTCTGGGACCTTGCCGATCTGGGGGTCCCGATGGAGGCGGTCCGGCGCGCCGAACGTCTGTTGCAGTACGGCCGGCCGAGGCCGCAACGGCCGAGGGTCCGCCCCATAGCCGCGCCCGACCCCACCCTTCCGGCGTTCGACCGCATCCTGAAGCTCATCGAAGGCAACGTTCAACGCCGTGAAGGCCGGGTGGTGCGGGCGGCTCCGGACGCCGTGGCCGACGAGATCCTCCAAGTGCTCAGGGACGAGGGTTGGCTGGGTCACCTGCGGCCTTCAGGAGGGCACAGCGCGGGGGGCGCGGATACCGGCGACCTCCCATGATCCCGCTTGAGTACCTTCTGCGTGACGAGGTCAGACTGGAACCGGCCGCCGGCGACGCCTGGCGCTTGATCTGTGAGTCGCCGCTCACCGTTCTCACCGTGAACTCCGCCGCCGCCCGGCTCTTGGAGTCGGCGCGGCGCGGCATCACAGTGTCCGCTCTATCGACGGCGGGCAACATGGACGAAGAGCGCGTGTTCGCCTTCTGCGAACGCCTGCGCAGTCTGGGGATACTCGACGTGAGGCGGGCCTCAGTGGACCCCGGTTTTGCCCCGCGTGTGACGGTGATCGTTCCCACCCGCGACCGCGCGACCGAACTCGACGAGTGCCTGGGTGCTCTCGGCCGGTTGGACTATCCCCGCGACCGCGCGGAAGTGATCGTGGTGGACGACGGTTCCGATGACCCCGGCGCGGTCGCACGGACGGTGGCCCGGCATGGCCGCCGCCTGATCGTCAACCATCAGAATCGCGGTCCCTCGTACTCGCGTAACCGGGCTGCCCGCGAGGCAACGGGAGAGATTCTTGCCTTCATCGACAGCGACTGCGTCGCCGGCCCAAGCTGGCTCCGGGAGCTCACGCCCTACTTCTCGTGGGCCCGGGTGGGGGCAGTGGGGGGCCGCACCGTCGGATACTTCGACGAGTCGAATCTCGACCGGTACGAAGAAGCGGCCTCCCCCCTCGATATGGGGAAGCATCTCGTCGTGGAGGCCCAGGGACCGAGCACCTTCTACGTACCCACGTGCAATCTTCTGGTGCGCCGCTCGACCTACGAGGAAATGGGCGGCCTACGGGAGGACCTTTTGGTCGGAGAGGACGTCGATCTCTGCTGGCGTCTGCGGGGGGGCGGGGCGTACTTGGTCTACGCTCCGGAAGGGGTGGTGCGCCACAAGCACCGGGCTCACCTGATGGCGATGCTGCGACGGCGGGCGGAGTACGGCACGTCTGAGGCGCCGCTCCACGCTTTGCATCGCGACAAGCGGAAGCGCTTCGCTGTGGCTCCCGCTCCGTTGGCCACGGTGGCGCTGCTCTCGGTGGCGCTGCTTCTGCGGGACCCCCGGCTGCTCGGGGCAAGTGCGGTGCCCTCGCTTTGGGATGGGGCGCGTCGTTCGTCGCGCCTGAGGCGGGCCGGGATCACGATGCCGGTGCGGACCGTCTGGACCTCGACGCTGCGTGGTCACCTCTCGGCGCTCTACTTCGTCTATTTCCACCTGGTGCGGTACTACCTGGGGCCCTTGGCGGCAGCCGGTCTCTTCGCCCCGGGGGCTCGGTGGCTCGGCGCGGCCGCCGTGCTCTATACAGCAGGTGTGGACTACGGGACGCGCAGGCCCCGGATGAGCTACCCGGTGTATCTCGGCTTCTACGTGGCGGAGCACATGGCCTATCAGACAGGCGTGATCGAGGGATGTGTGAAGGCTGGTACATTCAGGTCATATCTGCCCACGGTCCGGTCACACGTCTAAAATCTAGATCCTCCGGGAGTCGTAGGCCCAGTGCAGGAGGGCTTGACGCTGCTTCTGGCGGCAGCCGAGATCGCCCGGGTGGCAGTTCTTGCGGATCTGGGCGATGTGCCTGCGCATGGCCTTCCAGCGGCCGATCTGGCGGGCGTCCTCATCGGGCATGCGCCTTCCCTGGTAATAGCGGCAGTACCACTGGAACCAACCCCGTGGGTCGTCGGGGTGGATCCATCCCCGGTTCACCCATTCCGATAGGGGCAAAGACGCGTCGATCCCAAAGTAGTTCAACGAGGGATCCTTCTGGTCGGGAGACAGCTTGGCCTCGGCGTACCACTCAGCGGGGAATTCGTCCCGGCAGTCGGTCATGTACTTGCCCCCGAACACTCCCAGCGCGAGCATTTGTTGGGGCGTCAATTCCGGTGCGAACTCGGGGTCGAAGCCGTCGCCTGCCGGGGTGGTCAGCGTGTATCGATAGTCTCGCTGCATCTTGTCGTTCACCACGATCTCGACCGGTGCCTGCCTGACCTTCATCGTTCGCCCCGCCGCTCCACGGCCACTGCCACTGTGCCCAGCCCCACGTGGGTGGTGATCACCGCTCCCGCCTTCACCACCGGGATGTCGAGTCCAGCGAACAGTGACAGCAGGCGTTCCTTCAGGTACTCAGCGCCCTCGGGCCCGTTCGCGTGCGAGATGGCCATCCGCACCGGGCTGCCGGCGGCGTAGCGCTCCACTCGTTCGGCCACTGCTCGAAGAGCGCGTTGGAAGCCGATGCGTGCGCCGTCGGTCTGGACTCCTCCCTCGTCATCGAAGACGACGAGAGGCTTCAGATCGGCAAGGTTGGCCAGGCGGGCGGCGTGTAGGTTCAATCGGCCGCCTCTCACGGCAGCATCCAAAGATTGGATCGTGCTGTATACGCGGGTGTCGCGAACGGCGGCCTCGGTCGCGGCCACCACCTGGTCCAAGTCGTTGCCGGCGTCAATGGCCTCGCCGGCGGCTTGGAGGACGAGCCCCACGCCGACGGAGACCTTGCAGGAATCGATCACACGGATCCTCGCCGGATCGACGGTCTCGGCGGCGAGATACGCCGACTGCACCGCGCCCGACAGACGGTTTGCGATATGGACGGAGACGACCGCGTCATTGTCTTTCAGAAGCCGTTCGTAGACGCTCGAGAACTCACCCACACTCGGCTGAGAGGATTGCGCCAGCTGGCCCGACTCGGCGAAGAGTCTGTAGAAGGCGTCTTCGTCCAGATCCACCCTGTCGAGGTAACTCACCCCGCCCACGGTGACGTGCAGCGGGACCATCGCGGCGACGTATCTCTGACGTGCTGCTTCGGATAGGTCGCAGGTGGAATCGGTGACGATGGCGATCTTGGGCACGGCCCTCGTCCCTCCCCTTCAAGTGACGCGATCAGGCCGAGTATCTCGGCGTTGGATGGGATGTCCGACATGCTGTGGCCGTAATGGGCGAAGCGGGCCACGCCTGTCTTGTCAACGAGCACCTGTGCCGGCATGCGACCTAGTTTGAACAGATTGACCTGCTGACCGAAGAGCTTCAGCACCGTGTGTTCTGGATCCGGCAGGCCGACGAAAGGCAGGTCGTGCTTACTCCAGTACGAGGCGAAGGCGTCAGGACCTTCCGGTCCCACGACCACTACGGCCGTCTCCCACTCCTCGAACTTCGGATAGTCGTGGCGCAACTGCGCCATGTGCTCCCGGCAGAACGGTCACTTGAAGCCCCGGTTGAAGACCAGCAAGACGTACGCGGTGTCTCGTCGTTCCGACAGCCTGAAGGGGACTCCGCGAAAGTCCGCCAGTTCGAAATCCGGTGCTGGTAAGCCGATATCGACTTTGGGCATGTCCACCCTCCTCGTTCTTCACGCACGCCGCACTTGGTATTACCGCCCGGCCGCGCTGGGCAAACCCGTCAGGCCAGACGGGATGTGGGTGAGTAAGCGACCCATCTGAGGGGTACAAGTCAAGGCATGTGAGCGGCCGGGGCTTGCCCCGGACGGTAGTGGTCTTATTGAGGAGGTGTTCGGTGGCCGGTGGTGTTTACAAGGTTATCGAGTTGGTAGGGACGAGTAGCGAGTCCTGGGAGGCGGCAACGAAGGCGGCCCTCGCGGAGGCAGCCGCGACTCTGGATGATATCCGCATAGCGGAAGTGGTCAAGATGGACGCGCGGTTGGAGAACAACAAGATCGTTGAGTTCCGCACGCGCCTGACCGTGTCGTTCAAGTACCACAAAGAGCTCAGCGACTAGTTAGCTCTACACTGGAGAGCGTCCGGCTGGCAGGTGTCCGAACGCTCTCCAGTGTCACATCGAAAGAGTCTGAGACTCCTCTTCTTCTGATTGCTGCTTCCACTCGTCAAGCACCGCTTGATTGGGTAGCGGAAGTGGTTTTGCGCCGACGATCTCACAGCAGCGCTCATAGATGCAGTCGATCTCGTGTTTGCATTCGCCCCTGGACACCTCAAACGGGGCATGGCAGAAAAGGCATGTGAGGGTGTGAAGATCCCACCAGGGCGTCCTGGTCAGCCTCTCGATGACGGATCGCATCCGGCGCCAGTCGCAGCAGAGGGTTTCGACGTCGGCTGACAGCTTGTCGACCTCTCTCGGCTTGGGCACGCCTTCCTCGAACACTTGTCTCTCCTCGATACCGCTCAGCTACGTATTCCATTGACTGTATCGGCAGGAGTGCCGGCTAAGCTGAGGCCTCCGAGCAATGAAGGTGAGGAAGGCTGGACTCGGCTACGCGATGATGGGCTCGTTACCCC
>DAIRFC010000121.1:0-5061 GCA_036795215.1 Actinomycetota bacterium
CGGGTCGCCCTCGCCCTTCGAGAGCGGGCACTTCTCCCGGCAGACCCGGCACCAATACAGGTAGAAGCCCCGCTCGTTGAGGCCCTCGGCGACCGACCGGCAGAGCCTCTGGTCGACGCCTTCGTCGGATATCGCGCCGACAGGGCAGTGGTCACGGCACAGGTTGCACCCATCCGGGCAGCGAGGGTCTAGACACGGCGGATCCGGCGCGACGTCCGCGTCGAGCAGCACCGCGCCGAGCGCAATGCGGTTGCCGTAGCGCCGGCTGGTGAGGAGGTGGTTGCGCGTGATGGTCCCCAGTCCCGCCTTGGCCGCGATGTGGCGCAGCGAGACGATCCCCTTGCCCGTCATAGTGCCCGCGTCCCAATACTCATACGGCTGGCTGGGCACAGGCACCGCCACCACTCCCATGCGGTCCAGTCTGCGGACCAGCTCGTAGGTGAGGCGCGAGACCTCATCAAGGGCGTGGGTGGCAAAGAAGGTGTACGGCACCGGATTCCGGGACGCGAACGCGGAGTCGGGCAGACGCACCGCGAACGCGACCACCGAACGGGTCGACTCGAGGATGTCTTGGGGATGGAACCCCGCCGGAGCATCGGCGAAGCGTCCCACCGGCGCGATGCCGCACAGGTCGGCGCCGCACTCCGCGGCCATCTTCTTGACGTGGTCGTTCGTCAGCGCGCTCAAACGGGCACCTCATAGCAGTGACGGGTGAGAAACTCCCGCGCGACCGGGAACACCCTGTCGATCTGGCTGAATTCCTGCACGTGGTTCAGTCCCTCCAGCAGCTCAACCTGCACACCGGCTGCGTCGAGCGCCGCCCGGTTGGACTCGGCCCACGTGGCCGCGCCGGTCTCGCCCTTGGCGCCCGCCACCAGCATGCATGGGCAGCGGATGGCAGTCGGATCGATCGCCGGCCAGTCGCGCATCGCCTGGAAGAAGGCCACCCACACCGGGATCCGTCCCTTGATGGTCGACTTCTTCGCCGTTTCGGTCGTCTTTCCCACCTTGTATTCATCCGCCACCGGTTGCCACTTGGTCACGAAACTGGTGATGAACTCGCCAAAGACCTCGTCCACGATGGGTCCCCAGAGGGGCACGCCGATCACGGCCAGGGCGCCGACCCGGTCGGTCCGCGCCGCCAGCTGCTTGCCGATGTGGCCTCCCAGACTGTATCCCCAGAGCAGGAAACGCTCCGCCCCGCAGGCGTCGGCCACGGCGACGACGTCGGCGCAGACCTTGTCCACGGCGTAGTCGGAGAGATCGGTGAGCACGTCGCTCTCTCCAGTGCCGCGGATATCCACGGTGATGACGGTGAAGTCGTCCTTCAGCCGCTCGACGTAGCCGGTCTTGTGCCAGTCGCGCCGGGTCTTACCCGCGCCGTGCAGCAACACCAGTGCCGGGCCGCTGCCCGTCACGTCATAGGCTATGCGGGTGCCGTCCATGGACGACGCGAACGTGGCCGCCACACATACCCCCCTAGTTCTGCCCGAGGTCGCCCCGGGCGATCACACGACTAACGCCAGTGCCAGTCGCGGTCGCCCTTGAAGACATTGGCGTTCATCTCGTTGCTCAGATGGAGCAGAGTGGCATCCGGGAAGCGCTCCGCCAGCGCGTAGTAGAAGCCGCCGATGGTGTCCTGCCGCGCCAGCTCCTCTTCGGTCGCGACGAGATAGCTGCGGGTGAACACGAGCGAGCTCTTGTCGAACTGCATGCCCGGCTTCGCGTGCCCGGGGATGATGACCTCGAGATCCATCGTGTCGATCATGTCGATCGCGGCGATCCACTCCTGGCGCTCTTCGGCCGTGACCTCGCAGGTGAACGGATGGGCCTGATTGAAGAGCACGTCGCTGCCGTAGAGGGTCTTGATGGACGGGATGTGTACCATGGTGTTGTAGCGCATGTCGCCGATGACCTTGGGGATGATCTCCAGGCGCTGCCCCTCGAGCTCGAAATAGTTCTGCTTCAGCGGCTCGATGGGGACCGTCTTGCGGCACACGTTGTGGGCCCCTATCTGGGCTTCCCAGATCTCGATCTTGCCGAAGAACTGGTCGTTGATCATCTCGGCGTCCTCAGGCATGGCTATCACGCGGGCGTTCGGGAATGCTTCCGCGATGACACCGGCGCCGAAGTAGTGGTCGGGGTGCGCATGTGTGAGATAGATCGTGGTGAGGTTCTTGCCGGTCTCGATGATCTCGGCGATGACCCGATGGGCGTTCATGAGCGTCCATTGCGCGTCGATGAGGACGCAGTCCCTCTCCCCCATCACGATCACAGAAGCGACCGCGAAGCCACTCTCGTCGCAGTAGAAGACCTTGGTCGACAGGGGGCTCTGGGCGTTGGCGTTCAGTCTGATCTCCATCGAATCGTCCTCCGGTGGTCGGGTTCCCATCAGTGTATAGCGCGCGGCAGAGCCGAGGCCCTTCCGCTGTTGCCGCGTACGGTCATTCTACCTCGGTCGTCGGACGTAAGTGCTCCGGAAGACGGGCGCATTGCCAGGCGCGTTCGCGGGCCGCGATCACTGCCGGATCGTCGGCGGCCGAGGCAGCCGGGAAATCTGGCGCCGGGGCGCCGGCGGCCCCTGTCCCGAAGGCCGCGGCTGCGCCCGCCATCGCGGACGTCACGGCATAGTCGGCAGCATGACGGGCGTGAGCAGCCATGTGGGCGGTGGCAGCCGCGTGCCCGGCGGCGCGGGCGGCGGCACGAGCAGCGGGGTGCTCCGCGTCGCGCGCGGCCGCATGGGCGGCCGACGCCGCGGCCCGCGCCTCGCGGACCCTTACCTCACCGCGCGCCCAGGCCCTCGCCGCCTCGACGGCTTTGCGGGGCCGGTCATCCTGCAGCCGATGCTCTTCAAACAGCGCAAGTACGTGCTCGGCGCAGTCGGCGGCCCAGAGCGTGAGCGCCCTGTGGTCGTCCTTGCTGATGGGCGCAGTTTTCACAACTCAGGCGGAGTCTCCGCCATACGGCCGGGCTTCTCCAAGTACACAAGCATGACGGCCTCCGACTGCCGCTCCGAGCGCGTGATCACGTACCCGTGCCGCTCGTAGAGACCGATGGTGGCGTCGCTCTTGCTGCCGGTGAACAGCTCGTATTTCGCGGCGTCGGGAAACTCGGCCTCGATCGCCTGCAGCAGGGCCGAACCCATGCCGCGCCCCTGGAAGTCAGGGTGGACCATGAGCCGCCCGATCTCGCATACACCATGCTTCACCCTGCCACGCACCGAGCCCACGAGCCGCTCCTCGACGATCGCCTTGAGCACCAACGAGTCCGCGAATTCCTGACGCAGCTCCTCGATGGTCTGCGTAAGTGGGGGAAGGTTCCAGTCACCGTACGCCCTGGCTTCGGACTCGTAGGCCAACCGCTGAAGAACGAGAATCTCCTCCGCGTCCGCCTTAGAGGCCCTGGCGATCACAAGGTTCACGAGGGCCCAGAAGTCACGAGGGCCGGCAGCTCACTCAGGCTCGCCACCGTGAAGTGCTGCCCGTACTGAGGGGACTGGCCGTCTCCGCGCCACACCAGCGCCGCCGTCATACCGGCGGCGCGAGCACCGTCGATGTCCTTCTCCTCGTCGCCGACAAAGAGGACCTCCGCCGGCGCACACCCGAGCACCATGGCAAGGCAGAAGAAGCCCTCAGGGTCGGGCTTGCGGGTGCCCACCTCCACGGAAGTAAGGAGCGCGGCGTCCAGCATCCCGAGCTGCGCTGCCGCCAGGTGACCGAGCAAGGCCCGCCGGGGCATGCCGTACGGCACATCGGTGAGAACGCCGGTGCGGACCCCCGACCTATGCAGACTCCGTATTGTCTCCACGGCGCCAGGCATCGCGATGGCATGGCTCCGGAAGATCCCGAAGAAAGCGTCGGCGGCCATCTCGACCAGCGTGGCCCGCCCTACTTCAGGCGCGTCTAACACATCCAGCAGTTCGCCGAAGATAGTCAGGTGATCGACCTCCTCGGCACGCGGGGACAGACGCGTGTTGTAGCGCCGCAGGAGTTCCCGGCCGCCCGCGATCATAGCCTCGGTCAACTCACCATCCCATGTGGTCACAACCGCGGCCAGAGCCTCATCATATGCGAGCTCCCAGGATGGGGCGATCCCCTGGTAGTCCATGAGGGTCCCGCCCAGATCGAAACCGACGGCCCGGATCATCACGGTCTCCGCGTCACGCGTCACGGCGACGGGTCATTCCACATCCCTGCCCAGAGGACACACATAGATGCAGAGCCCACACACGTCGGAACCGCGCTTCGCCGCCTTCATCTCACGGAAGTACCTGTCGCACTTGTCCGCGTCGTAACGCACCTCACGCGCGTCCTCCTCGCGGAAGGACTCGCCCGTGAAGGCTCCCATGGGACAGATGTCCACGCACAGCCGGCACTCGCCGCAATCCTCCGACATGGGAGCTCCGGTCACGGTGAGCGGCGCATCGGTGAGCACGCTCACCCAACGCGCCCGCGGCCCTACTTGAGGAGTTATGAGCATGCAGCTCTTGCCTATCCACCCCAATCCGGCCAAGTGAGCGGCCACCTTGTGCGAGAAGACCGCACAGATGCGCTCATCGTCGAACCGCTCCGAAGCAGGGATGGGAAGGGCCCGGAAACCCTGCTGCTGAAGCAGGCTCGTGACATGAGACGCGATCAGATCGAGCCGCTGGTTGATCACCCGGTACTGGTGCTGATAGCTCACGGTGACGGCCCGCTCCGCCCTGCGTGGCAACATCTCGATGACCGAGTTGGGGAACGCGATACCCATGGAGACCGCCCGTGGGTACTCGGCCACCAGATCGCCACCCTGCTCGAAGATGAACTCCCGTGCCGGCTCCAGGTCGGCCACCCCCCAGAAGTCCACTCCCCAGCGTTCAGCAGTAGTCCACAGATTGTCGTCGAGTTCCACGCGAGCGCTCCCTAGCTCATCGTCTACTTCTGAAGTAGCCCGAACATCTTCCAAAGCCCGCGGTGGAAAGCGTGCACGGACTTCACCGGCTGAGCATACATGAGCACGCAGGCCTTGCTGACCACCGGGACGCCCTTCTCCTCGGCAAGAGCGATGGCCTCCTTCGATTCG
>DAIRFC010000017.1:0-6875 GCA_036795215.1 Actinomycetota bacterium
GAAGCGATGTCGATCTGGTGGAAGGGCCGGAGATGACCTCAGCTGATGTCGAGAGTCTTGGCGGAAAGCAACCGGTGTCAAGGCACCGGCTCAGCGGAGTACGCGCGGGAACGAAGGGCACGATCTGGCTTGGGTGTCCTGATGGACGGGGGCAGGTGGTGCCAAGGCTCCTGGGTGCGATGGGAATGAAACGCACTATGGGCGGCGCCACCATCAAGAACTCGCGGGCAAGGGAGTCTCGGCTTGGATTCTCATCCTCTGCTTCCGCCTCTTCTGGAATCGGAATGACTCCCCGGACGTCTCGGGGGAGGGGCGTGGCGCTCCCGCCTTTGATGGAAGTCCCGCGCGGGTTGAGAAAAAAGCACACAAGGTACATAATGGCCACAAGGTACTACGTTTCTTGGGAGGGAGTGCGATGACTACAGTCACCGCCAAACAGCTGAAGGAAACTTCGGCAGAAGTGTTGAGCCGCGTTCAGTACGGAAATGAACGTGTCACTGTTACGCGTCATGGCAAGGAAGTCGCCGCTGTGGTCTCGATCGAAGATGCTCGCTTGCTTGAGCGCATCGAGGACGTCCTTGACGTTCATGATGCTCTGGCTGCGATTGAAGAGGCCGAGCGCGAAGGCACTATCAGTCTTAGCGAATTGCGCGAAAAGCTCGGCCGCTGACAGTCCGTGGCTTACGAGATACGGATAGCGCCCGCCGCGGAGCGCGCAATCGGGAAGCCTGCCCCTCCGGTTCAGGTTGCGGTTCTGGACAAGCTTGAGGAACTCGCCGAAGATCCCCGGCCGGCCGGCTGCGAAAAGGTGAAAGAGCTGGCGCAATACGGTGTGTTTCGCGTGAAGGTGGCCGATCGGAAGGAGATCTACCAGCGTCTGGCCGATTTGAAGCGTCTGCTCTTTGCTTGATCATCCACGATGGCGTAGTCTTGCCTCGTTGAGGAGAACATACTGGTCGGAGGTCCCCGTGCGGTCACTCACGAGAGCCAGGTCCTGCGTCGCCATCTTCTGCCTCCCAGCCCTGGTCTTCTCTATGCTGTTCACTCTCCTGCTGTTCACCCCGTCCGCTCTGGCGACTCCTCTCTTCTCCGATGTCCCCGATACCCATCCCTACTCGCCGGCCATCAACGATCTCAAGGCTCGAGGCGTCGTCAGTGGGTTTGCAGATGGGACGTTCCTACCTGACGGTCACATCACGCGGCAGCAGTTCGCCAAAGTGATCGTGAAGGCCCTGGGGCTGCCGGTCACCGGGGACGAGGTCTGTCCGTTCGGCGACGTCCGCCAGGGGTTGAGCACCGTCGATCCCTTCTATCCGGACAAGTACGTGGCGGTCTGCGCCGCGGCCGGCATCACCACGGGTAAGACGGCGTCGACCTTCGACCCCGAGGGCAAGGTGACGCGGGCCCAGCTCATCACCATGGTGGCCCGGGCCGCTGAGCTGGCTTCCCCTCCCTCCAGCTACGTCCCACCCTTTGGCAACTTCGATCCTGCTCACTACCCCTGGGCCAGGAAAGCGGCCTACGCCGGACTGCTCGACGGTCTGCAGGGCATGGGACGGAGCTTCGGCTTCTCCGCGCCCGCGACGAGGGCAGAAGTGGCTGAGGTACTGACGGCCGACAGGCGCTTTGGCGTGGATTACTCCATGACCAAAGTCGACTGGCCGGTCTTCTTCCGACAGCTCAAGGCCTCCGGCCGCGATTTCATCGGGCGCTATCTGCCGTGGAAGGGAGCTGCGTGGCGGCAGGTCACCAAGGCAGAACTGGAGGCGGCGACCGCTGCCGGCGTCGACTACTTCTTCTGGTTCGAAGACTCCGACAACCACTTCTCGGCGCGTAATGGCTTCGCGCAAGGAGTGGCGGATGCTCAGGAGGCTCTACGCGCCCTAGAAAGGCTCGGTGTTCCGACCGCCACTCCCGTGTACTACACGGTCGATTACCCCGCCTCGGACGGTAGCGAGATAGACGCCTATTTCCGGGGCATCGTCTCGGTGGTGCCTGTCTCCCAGGTGGGCGCGTATGGCAACTACGTCACTATCGATTGGCTCCATCAGAACGGGCTCGCGACGTACTTCTGCCAATCGAACGCTTGGCCTCAACCCGAGGGCTGGCACCCTGTCGCGCAGATGCGTCAAGACGTGACGAGCCTGTGGATCGGCGGTGTCCATTGCGACAGGCTCACGGTGACGGCGCCCGATTTCGGTCAGTGTCGCGCCCGGTAGAAGTCCGATCCGCGGCTTCGGTAGACCGGCGCTTGATCCAGTCTTGTTCAGATCTTTGCCCGCTATTCTTGAGCGAGTCCCGGGTCTCCTCGGCCTTCCTGACCCGCGCAGGGCCGTTTGAGGACGAGGGTCTCGTTCATCGTGGCTACCACTTCCCAGCCCTCATCGCCAAGATCGTTCAAGGTGTGCTCGAGGAGGCTCATGTCCCATGAGCTCCAGAGCACGACCTTGTACTCCCATTTCTGCCTTGTCGTCACGTGCGCTCCTTTCTCGGCTTCGCCGACGGGCACGTCTCCGGCTGGTGTGCGCCCGCGCATCCCGGTCGGAGTCCACAGTACAGCCGGCCGGGCACAGCCGCCAGTAGGGAGCCCGCTGCTAAACTGAGCGGCGATGGGGAGTGTGGCCTGTCAGGTTTCGCTTACTGCAAGGAGGCGGCATGGTCGGTGCGGTGATCTTGGGCCTTATCGCGGGGACGATCGCGCGCTTCTTCGTCCCGAGGGATGCTCTTCAAGGCAAGGGCGGTCCCTTGGCCTGGTTGTTCACGGTGGTGCTGGGGCTCGCCGGGGCGTACGTGGGGTGGCTCATCTTCACCAAGGGGTTCGGCATCGGCGACAGCGACATCTTCGACCTGGGAGGCATCCTGGGCGCCATAGTGGGGGCCATGATCGTCCTGGGCGTCGCAACCTTCATACTGCGCAGGACGCGCTGGAAACGCTGACGCCCCCTCAGCCGCCGCTCTGAAGACCGGCGATGTGCCCGACCTGGGCCGTGATGTTGGTGATATCGGAGAGCGTCGGCTCCGCCGCCACGCCGCCGGGGCCGAAATGGATCTGTACCAGGCGCTCGATAGCGCTCTCGACGTCGCCCCGGGTTTCTTCGAGGCAGCGTTCTATGAACGCGCGGTATCGGGATGTCTCGGCCAGCGAATATGCGAGGAACTCAGTCGCATCTTCATGGGTGAGCACCCAGTTGTGGGGGAGACAGACGCATTCCGGCTGTAGAGAGATCATGAGACTCAGCGAGTCCACGTAGTCCTGGTACGAAGCGACGAACTCCACCTGCAGGGGCGTCCCCGGACCGGTTCTGAGGACCCCTGTGGCATCGCCCGGGAAGAGGGCTTGGATCTCGGGAAAATAGAAAGCGAGCGAGTCCCTGGTGTGGCCGGGGGTCTCATACACGGTGCACGTCAGCTCTCCCAGATCGATCTCATCGCCCTGTTCGAGCGCGACATCGATCTCAAAGGGACCCATGGTGACGTCCTCGCCGGCCGTGTTGTAGCGGAGCAACTCGTCGTGGCTCGCGCTGAGCCGCTCCATCCTCTCCAGCACCGACGGCTTCCGCACCAGGCCCGCCACTCTCTCGTGTGCACCGATCTTGAGGCCGGGGATGCGCCGGCGCAGGTACCCCGCCGACCCTACATGGTCGTAGTGGGAATGGGTCAGCAACAGGTAGTCGAGCCACGACGCATCTCCCAGGAGGTCCGCGAGCGACGAAACGTACAGCGGACCCAGATGGTTCACCCCCGAGTCGATCATCAGGGTTCTTTGGGTGCCCTGGATGACATAGGCGGGGTACTCAGGGATGCCTATCGCGGTGATGCGTTCGTGTATAGGGCCCAGGGCCGGTGACTTCATGCATTCTCCTTGGTGGACGGGAGCTATTGTAGTGATATGCTGCCGTCGGGCAAAGAGCGAAGGGAATAAGATATGCCTCCGCCTGGTCAGCATTCTCGAGGTCTACGCCTCGGCGACATCCTTGTCGACCGGGGAATCATCACCAGCGCGCAGTTGATGGGCGCGATACGTCATCAGAGTGAGACCGGGGCCAGGCTGGGAGAGGCCCTTGCGCAACTTGACTTGATCACCACCGCGCAGCTCGACGACGCGCTTGCGTGGCAGAGCACATACAGTCTCTCGGGGCTTGGCGAGTTGCTCCCCCGGCCAGGGGTGTCCAAGTTGCTCACTGAGAGGTTCTGCCGCACCCGGCAAGTGATCCCCGTCGACGTGGAGGGCGAGAGAGCCCTGATGCTTGCCATGGTCGACCCGGCCGACGTGGTCACCATCGACGACGTGCGACTCATAACCGGGCTTGAAGTCAGGCCGGTCCCGGTCACTCCGGCCGCCATGAGCGAGGCTTTGGACCTGGTGTTCGCCGAAGGTGGGCGACTCGAGGCCGACCCACTCGATGTTCAAACGCTCGGAGCGAACGATCGGGAAGCGGCCGAGTACACAGCCGTGGTCACCTTGGTGGACGACATCCTCATGAGCGCGGTGCGGCGCAAGGCTTCCGACATCCACTTCGAGCCCAACGCGAAGGGTATGGCGGTGCGCCTAAGGGTCGACGGCGTGCTTCACGCTCTGACCGAGATAGACGACGAGATAAAGCAAGGCGTCATCTCGCGCGTGAAGATCCTGGGCGACATGGATATCGCCGACAAACGCCTGCCTCAAGACGGCCGTGCGACCTTCAGGGCGGAGGATGGTTCGATCGATCTGCGGATCGCAAGTATCCCCACCGTTTTTGGAGAGAACGTCACCGTGCGCCTGCTCGACGATCGCTCGTCTGCTATCACCCTTGAGGGATTGGGGATGGGCGAAGACGAGTTGGCGACCTTCCGCGAGACGATCAAGCGACCGTGGGGGGAGATCCTCATCACCGGACCGACCGGATCGGGCAAGTCGACGACTCTCTACGCCGGTCTCGCGGAGATAAACAAGCCTGATGTGAAGATCTACACGGTTGAAGACCCAGTGGAGCGCCGCATGCCGGGCATCCTTCAGACGCAGATACGGGCCAACATCGGGCTCACCTTCGCCTCGGCTTTGCGATCGCTTCTGCGTAGCGACCCCGACATCATCATGGTGGGCGAGATACGCGATCTCGAGACCGCTCTCATGGCTACGGAGGCGTCCCTCACGGGTCACCTGGTCCTTTCCACACTGCACACGAACGATGCTGCGTCCGCTCTCACCCGCCTCTTGGAGATGGGGGTGCCCGCCTATCTGATCGCGTCCGGTCTAGAGTTGATCGTGGCGCAAAGACTTGCGCGGCGTCTCTGCAACCGGTGCAAGGAAACGGTGAGACTCTCCAGGTCGACCCTGACTGAAGAAGAGCGGGCCTTCCTGGGCAATGATGCAACTACTATTGCAAAAGCTGTGGGATGCAATAGATGCTACGGAACCGGCTACAGCGGGAGGATCGGCCTGTTCGAGGTCCTGCCGGTCAGCGCGGAGATCCGGCGATTGGTGCTCGACCATGCGAGCAGCGACCAGATAAGGGAGCAGGCGCTGGCCGAGGGTCTCAAGCTGCTCCGTGAGGACGGCCGCCAGAAGGTGCTACAGGGGATCACCACGGTGGAAGAGGTGTTGAGGGTCACGGTCTAGCAGAACGTGCTTCCAACATCGCCCTGGTGGGACTACCATGGGACTGATCGCAACCGACTGCCGACAAGGAGTTCTCATGGCCAACGTCAAGGAGATCGAAGGCATAGGTCCCGCCAACGCGGAGAAGTTGAACGCTGTTGGGCTAAAGACCACGGAAGCGTTGCTCAAAGCCGGGGCGACGGCGAAGGGGCGCACAGACCTGGCCGCCAAGACCGGCATCAGCGCCAAGCTGATCCTGCGCTGGGTCAACATGTCGGACCTCTTCCGCATCAAGGGCGTGGGCGAGCAGTTCTCCGATCTGCTCGAAGCTGCCGGCGTCGATACCGTGGCCGAGCTCGCACAACGGAAGGCCGAGAACCTGCAGGCCAAGATGGCCGAGGTCAACGAAGAGAAGAACCTGGTGCGGAGGGTCCCCACTCTGAAAGAGGTCACGTCCTGGGTGGAGCAGGCCAAGGGTCTCCCGCGCGCCGTCAACTACTGACCGGCGCGTACCGCGGGATATGACGGCCCGCGAGAAGTGGGCCGACCGGATCACGAATGGCGCGTGGCCCGTCATGAGGCGGCGGCCATCCAAGAGCGGCTCGCGTCGCATGTGGTGCTGCAGCGGCTTCCGGCCGATGGTCCCGGGAGCCCGCGCTACGCGGCGGGCGTGGATGTCTCGTATTCAAAGGACGGGTCTCGTGCCTGGGCCGCCGCCGTCGTCATGGACCGCCGTTTCAAGATCCTGGCCCGCACAACGGCTCAAGGGACGCCCGACAGCCCTTTCGAGCACGGCTATCTGGCCTTTCGAGAGGGGCGGCTGACGCTCGAGGTCCTCTCGTACCTGGAGGTCGAGCCCGGCCTGGTGTTTCTCGATGCCCATGGTGTGGTGCACGAGCGTGGGCTGGGTATGGCTTCTCACATCGGCGTTGTGCTGGGTCTTCCCACTATCGGGGTGCCCAAGACGCCCTACCATCCCATAGTCCAGGCTCCCGGGCCCGAGCGGGGCGACTACTACGTGCTGCGGACGGACCGTGGTGCGGAAGGAGCCTCCATCCGGCTCAAGCGGAGGGTGAAGCCGGTCTACGTGTCACCAGGCCACCTGGTCGATCTGCCCAGTGCGATAGCCCTGGCATTGGCCTGGTCGACGGGGCGGCGCCGGTTGCCCGAGCCGCTCGCGGCCGCACACACCCTGTCCCTCGAGGTGCGGAACGGCGCCATCTGAAACCGCCGTGGCTTAGTTGCAGGAACGTTCCACCCGGCCTGCAGCGTCAGAGCCGCTATCGATACTGGG
>DAIRFC010000017.1:6975-20857 GCA_036795215.1 Actinomycetota bacterium
AGTTGCAGGAACGTTCCACCCGGCCTGCAGCGTCAGAGCCGCTATCGATACTGGGAGGTTGATCATGGGTAGGTGGAGCTTTGTGACCCTGGTCGTGCTGGCGCTCGTGCTGGTAGGGGCGCTCGTGGCATGCGATGAGGCGGACGTGACGTCCACGACGGTCACCACGACGGCTGTTCTGCCTCAGGACGCCGGCAATGCCGACGGCTACGTAGCTCTCGTGCCGAGCGTGCTGAGGTCGGGCGAGACTGCCTCCTTCTCGTTCACGCTCACCGACAAAGACAGGCCGGGTATCGGTACGGCCAGCGTGTCGGTCATGAACAAGAGCGAGGTGGTCGCCGAAGGCGCCGCCGAGATCGTCGACACCGGCACGGTGGAGTTCAAGCTTCCTTCTGTGGCGGCCGGAGACTACGAGGTGGTGGTGAAAGCCGCGGGGTTCTCCGAGTCCACTCCCGTGCGCATCGAAGCCGGGACGCTGCTCTTTCTCGAGACCGACAAGCCCATCTATAAACCCGGGCAGACCATCGAGATGCGAGTGGTGGCTCTGAATGGCGAGTTGAGACCCGTGCAGGCCGAGGCCACGGTGGAGATACAAGACGCCAAAGGCATCAAGATCTTCAAAAAGATCGTGACCACCGACGAGTACGGTATGGCCGTCACCGAACTTCCGCTCTCCACGGAACCCAACCTGGGCGTATGGAAGCTCTCTGCCTACTCGGGCGATGCATCCACCGAGCTCGACGTTCGCGTTGAGAAGTACGTCCTACCCAAATATGAGGTGACCCCGGAGTTGGCCAAGGACTGGTTCTTGGTCGACGAACCAATAACCGGCCACGTGACCACGAAGTACAGCTATGGCCGGGCGGTCAAGGGTGAACTGAAGGTGACGGCCACCCGGTACGTGGGCGAGTGGCAGGAGTACGCGACCTACAGCTCCCGCATCGACGGCGAGGGTGATTTCGCTCTCAAGCCCGCGGAATATGTGGCCGGCGTGGCCGAGGCCGGGGGCAACGGCAACGTGAGGCTCGACATCACCGTGGTGGAAGATTCCACCGGATACGAGCAGACCACCACCGAATTGGTCACCGTGGCCGACTCCCCGCTGACCCTGCAGCTCATCCCGGAGAGTCCCGTCTTTAAGCCGTCACTGCCCTTCAGCATCATGGTGGTGTCGGAGACTCCTTCTGGAGAGCCCGTAGAGGCGGAGGTGGAGCTGAGAGTCAACTACTACGACGAGGACTACAATCAGGTGGGCGAGCAGGACACCAAGAAGGTGCAGACCAAGAGGGGCGTGGCACTAGCCCAGTTCACGCCGCCCGCGACGGCGGTCCGCATGACGGTGGACACCTCGTCCGGTGGTGCCTACGCCTACAAGGAAGTGGGTGCGTCGTACTCCCCGTCGGGCAACTTCATCCACGTGCAGCAGCAGGGCGATCTCGACCTGCAGGTCGGCGACACGGCGAGCTTCAGCGTGGTCTCCACTTCCGAAGCTCGCGTGTTCTACTACGAGGTGGTGGCGCGGGGCCGGGTGGTCTTCACCAGCAGCTCCTCCGAAGACATCTCGTTCAAAGTGACCCCGGCCATGGCGCCATCGGCGCGGCTGCTCGTCTATCAGATCTTGCCCACCAGCGAGATCGCGGCTGATTCGCTGCCCTTGGACGTCAAGGGCGAGTATCCGCACGAGGTCACCGCCTCGTTCGATGTGCAGGAGGCGCAGCCCGGCCAGGAGGTCGAGGTCCAAGTGCAGACCGAGGGACCCGCCAAGGTGGGTCTGGTGGCAGTGGACCATTCGGTGTTCATCCTAGCCGAGAACAGGCTGAACCTCGAGCAGGTCTTCGCCGAACTCGAGTCGCTCTACATGCAACCCCAAGTTGAGTTGCATGAGGCCGAGTGGATGGGTGGCGTGACGTCGATCCCGGGCGCTCGCGAGACCTTTGAAGACGCGGGCCTGACGGTGCTCTCCAGCAAGGACGTCCCGGAAGGCAAGGAGCTGGAGCCGGTCATGATGTGGGAGTTCGCCGATGGAATGGCGTCGGGCGGAATGGGGATGGCGAAGGAGGATATGGCGCTCGCTCCGCCGACGGCGACGACGCAATATGCCGCCAGTAGGGACGACTCGGGAGGTCTGGCGGAAGTCCAACGGGTGCGTCAGTTCTTCCCCGAGACGTGGATATGGAACGACATCCTCACCGACGACTCGGGCAAGGCCACTCTCGTCTACGAGGCCCCGGATTCCATCACCAACTGGGATCTGCGGGCGGTGGCCGTATCGCCGGAGCACGGCCTGGGTATGGCAGAGGCCTCGCTCACGGTCTTCCAGCCCTTCTTCCTGCAGGCCGATCTACCCTATTCGGCCATCCGAGGGGAGGAGTTCCCGATCAAGATCGCGGTCTACAACTACCTCGATGCCACTCAGGAGATCCAGGTGGAGATAGAAGAGGCCGGTTGGTTCGAGCTCCTCGACGACCCGACGGCGACCGTCACCGTGGCGGGCGGCGACATAGGGGCGGCGGAGTTCACGATCCGCCCGAAGACCATCGGGACCCAACTCGTGGAGGTGAGCGCCCGCAGCTCCGAGGCGGCGGACGCCGTCATCAAGAGCATGATAGTCGAGCCGGAGGGCGTAGCCAGAGAGGTCGTGGAGAACGTCGTGGTCCCGGCCGGAGAGTCACGCACCCTGGGCCTCGCGTTGCCAGGGCTTCTGAGGCCCGTCCCCGATTCGGAGAGGGCCTACGTGGCGGTGACCGGGAGCATCCTTGCCCAGACCATCGAGGGTCTCGACCAACTGCTCCAGATGCCCTTCGGGTGCGGCGAGCAGAACATGATCTTGTTCGCTCCCGACGCCTTCATCCTCGAATATCTCAAAGAGACCCGCCAGCTCAAGCCCGAGATACAGGCCAAAGCCGAGATGCTCCTGATCACCGGCTATCAGCGCCAGCTCACCTACCGGCACTCCGACGGGAGTTTCTCGGCCTTCGGCGAGCAGGACGAAACGGGGAGCCTGTGGCTCACGGCCTTTGTGCTCAAGAGCTTCTCGCAGGCGAAGGATCTGACCTACATCGACGAGATGGTGCTCGAAGAAGCGGCCGACTGGATCACCTCCCATCAGCAGGCCGACGGATCCTTCGAGTCGGTGGGCTTCATCTGCCACACAGACATGATGGGTGGCGTGCAAGGCAAGGACACCCTGACGGCCTTCGTGGCCATCGCTCTCATGGAGGCGGGTTATGACAGCGAGGCCGGCAAGGCGGTGTCGTATCTCGAGGGTAGGCTGGACGAGATCACCGATCCGTACGGTCTGGCGATGGTCACCTACGCGCTCGAGTTGGCCGGCGGTGATCGGGCGGGGGAGGCCATGGAGACCCTGATGGCCAAGGCCATCGAAGATGAGGACGGGCTGCACTGGGGCGCCGGGCCCATGGGGCCGGTTGCCGAGGAGCAGCCTGCTACTGCGCCCAGGGACATGATGATGCCCAACTTGGACGTCGAGACTACCGGCTATGCCATGCTGGCGCTGGTCGAGAGTAACGACCGAGTCAATGCGGCCCAGGCCGCCAAGTGGCTGGTGGGGCAGAGAAACAGCCAGGGTGGGTTCGGCACGACCCAGGACACTGTGGTGGCGCTGCAGGCTCTCATCGCCTATGCGACGCTGGGTGCGGCCGATGCCGACATGACCGTGACGGTAACCGCGGGCTCCGTGTCCAAAGAGCTGCGCATCACGCCCGAAAACTACGATGTGACGCAGGTCGTCGAGGTCCCGGCCGGCCAGGCCGTGCAGGTGAAGGCCGTGGGCAAGGGAGAGGCAGTGGTGCAAGGAGTCCTGCGCTATAACCTACCCAAGGCGGACGACCAAGGTTCGGTCTTCGACATAACCGTTGATTACGACACCGACCAAGTGGCCGTGAACGACCTCATCGGCATCGATGTGTCGATCGTCTTCGACCCGCCCGAACCCATCAAGGCGGGCATGACCATCCTGGATGTCTCCGTGCCCACCGGGTTCGCCGTGGTGGAGGATTCGTTGGAGAGTCTTTTGAAGCGGCCGAACATCAAGCGCTACGAGATCGCCGGTCGCAAGGTGATCGTGTACATCGAAGACATGGACCCCGGCGACAGGGTGACGTTCGGCTTCCAAGCCGTCGCCCTGTATCCGGTGAGCGGCAAGGGGGCGGCCTCGACCGTCTACTCCTACTACTCGCCCGATTGGCGGGGAGAGACGGTGAGCGCGGCTGTGAACGTGCAGTAGGGGGCGGCGCGCCGCGCGCGTGAAGACGGCGCGCCGCCCCGCAGCCCAGCGGGACCCTTCACTTCCCTTGGGAATAGTAGTACGGTGTATGCAGGATGTTTCCACCGTCGGAAGGGGGCGGACCGATGGAGTACGACGTCGTCATCAAAGAGATGCCGTCCGAGCATCTGGCGAGTGTTCGCGGAGTCTATCCGATCGCCCGGCTACCGGAGGTGATGGGGGAGGAGTTTCGCCGCATCCTCGGCGCTCTCTCCGCGGAGGGGATCGAACCGTCGGGAGGGGCGCTGGCTATCTACCACGGGTGGACCCAGGAGACGGTGGACGTGGAGATAGCGTTCACGGTCCGGGGAGTGTTCTTTCCGCAGACACCGCGGAGCGCTGTCAAGCCCAGTAGGATCGCGGGGGGCAAGGTGGTCTTCACCACCCACGTCGGTCCATACGACCAGATCCACAACGCCTACGCAGCCATCGAAGAGTACGCGCAGGATAACCGTCTCGAGCTCGCCGACACGATGTGGGAGCGCTATCTCACCGATCCTGCGGTGGAGCCCGACCTTCGCAAGCACGTGACCGAAGTGTGCTGGCCGCTGGCCTAGGGGTAGGTGGCGGCGCCGCGGGACCGTCTCCTGGGGCCGGTCTCAGCCAGCGCCGGGTGCGCTGGCGTGCGGTGTCCGCGACTTCCTGTCCGACCCTGCTGTTAGCATGTGAGCAGATCATGAGTACGCCGGCCCGCATATCGAAATCCCGCTTTACAAGGTACGTCCAGTGCCCGAGGCTGGGCTATCTGCAGTCATATCCTGACCGTTTCAAGCACCTTGCCGACCCTTTGGACTGGTTGGCCCTGCATCTCATCGGGGAGGGCACCCGTGCGGGTGAGCTGGCGCGGGATTGTTTCCCGGGAGGCGTCCTTATCGGGCACGTGTGGAATCTCGGTAGGGCCTGCGCAGAGACCGCCGTGGCTATGCGAAACGATGCCGTCAGCCATCTCTTCGAGCCTGCGTTCGCTGTCGAGGGGCTCCTGTGCCGCGTCGACGTGCTGTGCAAGGCCGGCGATGGGGAGGTGGACCTCATCGAGGTCAAGGCTGCCAACAGCGCAAAGGCCGAACACCTGCCGGACGTGGGCTTCCAGCTGGCGGTGTTGGAGCGCTCGGGCCTGTCGGTCCGGTCCGTGGGGCTCATGCACTTCAACCCTGACTACGTTCACCCGGATGGGGGCGGTGGGGCCGCCCCGTGCGGCGCGCACGGGGCGGCCTCGAATCAGGGCTACGATCTGGCTGAGTTGTTCGTGGTCGACGACGTCACTCAGGAGGCGCGGCGGTGGGTGGCGGAGAACCTCGATGGGCTGCTCGGGTCTATGCGTGCAGATCTCGCCCGGGCCGAGCCGCCCCGGGTGCCGCTGCGCCATGGCTGCAAGGAGTGTGCCTACTACCGGCAGTTCTGCGCTCCGGCCGGCCCGCTTCACCCGGTCTGCGAGTTGGGCGCAGATCGTGGCGGCCTTTTCGCAGCACTCTACGCCGCCGGTATCGAAGACGTGCGCGACGTGCCGCCGGACTTCCCGGGACTTGGTGCTGGGCACGCTCTGGTGCTGGAGGCGGCGCAGACCAAGGGTTTGGTGTTCAAGCTCGAGAGGCTCTCGAGTCTCATGGAGGAACTTGAACCGCCCCTGTTGTTTGCAGATTTCGAGACCTTCATGGCCGGGCTCCCCATCTACGCGGGCACGCGGCCGTGGCAGCAGATCCCCTTCCAGTGGTCGCTCTATATCCTCGAAGCCGACGGTTCCGTGAGGCACGAAGAGTTTCTGAAAGCCGACGGGGACGATCCGCGGCGCGCGTTCGCCGAGTCGCTGCTGGGCGCCGTCGGGTCCACGGGGCGTGTCGTCGTATACAACAAGGGGATGGAGTCCACGCGGTTGAAAGAGCTGGCCCGCGACTTCCCCAATCTCGCGGAGGCGCTGGACGCGCTGGATGCCCGTATCTTCGATCTGCTGCCCGTGGTCCGGCAGTGCTGCTATCACCTCGATCTGCACGGCAGCCGTTCGCTGAAATCCGTGACGCCCGTCGTTGCTCCGCACCTGAGTTACGAAGCCCTCGGTCTCAAGGCCGGCGCGCAGGCCATGGAGGCGTACGAGAGGCTTGTTTCTCCCGCCACATCCGACGCGGAAGGCGCCCGGGTGCGGGCCGACCTCCTGCAATACTGCGCTTTGGACACTTTGGCCATGGTGGAGATCGTGAAGCGCTTCTGGTCCGAGATGGGCAAGGCGTGACTCACCGTCGTCATCAGGCGTCTTCTTGTTGGAGCTCTCGGGTTGTACCATGACCGCATGCTCACAGACGATCCCACCCAACGAACGGCCCTAGACCTGTTCGATGAACTCGGTTGGAGAACCGCCGATTGCCGTAACGAAGAATTCGGACCGGGGGGTACCCTGGGCCGGGAGACGAGGGCGGACGTCGTTCTCGTAGAACGGTTGCTGCCGGTCCTGCGGGCGCTCAACCCTGGGGTCACTGAAGATGATCTTGGACTCGCTGTGGAGCGATTGACGCGGGACCGAAGCACCCTCGACCCGGTGAGTGCCAACCGCGACGTCTACCAACTGCTGAGGGATGGGTGCCGCGTGGCGGCCCCCGGCCCGGACGGTACCGGCGTGGCTCAAACCGTGCGTTTCGTCGACTGGGACGATTCTGAAGCGAACGACTTTCTCGCGGTAAGAGGGTTCTGTGTCACGGGCGAGACGAGCACGCGGTGTCTGGACCTTGTGGGGTTTGTGAATGGTATCCCTGTGGTCGTGGGCGAGATCAAGAGCGTCCATCGCGATCTGGAGGGAGCTTTTGGCAGCACTCTGGTGGAATACGAGAGGATGTTCCCGCAGCTGTATTGGTACAACGCCTTCTCGATCATCTCGAACGGCGACGAGGGCCGGCTAGGGCCCATGGCCACCGCATGGGAGCGCTGGGGCACCTGGAAACGGGTGGCGGCGGAGGAGGAGGCTCCCCAGGCATCCCTCGAGCGCCTTATCAGGGGGACCTGCGACAAGACGAGACTCCTCGACTTGATGGAGAGCGCCTTCCTGTTCGTCACGGGCCCGGGCGGTCCGACGAAGATGATGGCGAAGAATCACCAACAGCTTGCGGTTCACTCTGCCGTGGAGGCTCTGCGCGACCGGGCCGGCGAGGACGGCCGGCTGGGAGTGTTCTGGCACGCTCGAGGCAGCGGGAAAGGTGTCTGCCTGGCCTTGCTCGCTCAGAAGGTGCTTCGCAAAGTGGGCGAGTCGTGGACCTTCGTGGTAGTGACCGATCGGGCCGAAGTGGAGGAGCAGGCATACGGCCGGCTCGCCGCCGCGGGCCTGGTGAAGAAGAGGGTGCACGCCGACACCGCCGAGGCTCTCAAGCGGTCGCTGACGGGCAAGGGGCATTTCGTCTTCACACCTATCCGGCAGTTCCGTGGCAGCCCCGATGGACGCTATCCCGAAGTCTCCGCGCGGTCCGATGTGTTGGTGATAGCGCTGGAGGCACATCGGCCGCAGTATGGCTCCATGACCCTCAACATCAAGAAGGCCTTCCCGAATGCGAGCTTCACCGGATTCACCAGCACTCCGTTGCTTGCCGGTGAGGAGGGCTTCCGCCAGGTGTTCGGTGACTACCTCAGCATCTACAACTACCGGGACAGTGTGCAGGACGGGGTCACGGTGCCTCTCTACTACGAACGGCGTGTTCCCCAGGCAGAAGTATTCAAGGATCGCCCCGATAGGGTGCTCGAGGCGTTCTTGCAGGACGCAGAACTGGACAGGGGCAGGGAGACCCGGCTGGAGGACGAGTTCGGCCGGCGGTATTTCGCAATCACCGATGACGAACGTCTCGATACAGTGGCGCACGACATCGTAAGGCACTTCACCAGCCGTGCGTATCTTGGCAAGGCGGTGGTGGTCAGCATCGATCGCATCACCGCCGTCCGCATGTACGACAAGGTGCGTGCGTATTGGGCCCTGCAACTCGCCGGCATGAGGCTCGAGCTCGGGTCGTTCGCGGACGAATCATGGGACGAGGAGCAGGATAAGGATGCGCAGGCAGGCGCCCAGGTCGCATACTGGGAGAATACCGACATGGCTGTGGTCCTGCCGGGATCCGCGGGCGACATCGAAGAGTTCTACAAGAGGGGCGTGGATCTTGCTCCGCATCTGGACCGGCAGGCAGGCGAGGATCTTCTGGGCAAGTTCAACGACCCACTCGATCCGCTCCGCCTTGTCTTCACGAGCGCCGAGTGGGTCACGGGTCTTGACCTGCCTGTCTGCTCGACCGTTTATCTTGACAAGCCCCTGCGCGACCACTCGCTCGTGCAGACCGTGAGCCGGGCGAATGGGGTGCTGCAGCAGAAGACCAGTGGGTTGGTCGTGGACTATCTGGGTGTCTTCGCAGATCCGCGAAGAGCGCTCGCCGCGTATGGAGCCGCGAGCAGAGCGGGGGTGGCGCCCGGCGACCTTCCCGTGATGGCCAAGAGCAGGCTCGTCAAGGAACTGCGCACCAGTCTGTCGGCACTGGCGGAGTTTCTCAGAGGTGCCGGCTTCGAGCCCGACACCATCCGGCAGCCCGCGCAGTCGCCCAAGCTGAGACTGGTGGACGGCGCGATCGATGCGGTGCTGGCCTCCCAGGCCACGAAGGAGGAGTATCTGGCCCGGGCAAGGCGGGTACTCCTGCTGTACCGCGCCATCATGCCCGACCCGGCCGCTGAGGAGTTGGGTGCTGAGTGCGCACTGCACGCCTGCATGCTGAAGCGCATCAGGGCGCTCACGTCCGAGCCGGGTCTATCGCTGCTCGAGAAGCGGCTGGTGCGACTGCTCGAAGCATCCGTGGTGGCCCAGGGGTTCGGTCCGGACGTTGCCGCTCCGGCAATGCCGGAGGTGGGGAGATCCACCGGCGTCCGCAAGCTCTCGACCGACGACGCGGGCATCTTCGGCCCGGGCGCCGTCGATCTGGCCCGCCTTGACAAGGAGGACGTCTGGAGGCGCTTCGGCCACTCCCACAAGAACATCGAGATCGAGAGACTGCGCGGGCTGCTCGACGAGAGGATCGAGAGCTTGGTCGCTCTCAACCCGTGCCGGCTGGAGCTGCGAGAGAGACTGGCGAGCGTGATGCGTGAGGGCGAAGCACAGGACCTCGGCGCCGATGCACTCCTCGAGAGGTTGCTTGCGCTCGTCAAAGAGGTCAACGAAGAAGGCGGCCGCGCCGCGCGCGAAGGGGTAAAGGAGGAGGAACTCGCGCTGTTCGATCTCCTCGTTGCCGCGTGCGGCTCAGAGGTCGAGCAGGGCGAAAGGGAGCGGGTGAAGTCCCTCGTGCGCGAGTCGATCGCCGCCCTGAAAGCGGACAGACTTGTGCCGGGTTGGCGCAAAGACAGGGCGGCCAGGCGAGAGGTGCGGGGCGTCATCGAGGAGGTCTTGGACCGTCTGCCCGATCCGCTTGCTCCGGCCCATGCGGCTCGAGCGGCCGATGCGCTCTTCCAACACATCTACGACTCCTATCCCGGGGGCGGCCGCGGCACCTACGCGAAAGGCTAGCGCAGCGGACCGGAGGTCCCGAATGGTGGAAGTGCTCTCGATCGTCTCTGTCATCCTGCTGGCCATCGCCGTGGTGCTGCTTGTGGTGGTCTTACTCCGCGGCCGGCAGGGAGCGTTGACCACCACCCTGCAACAGCTGGAGAGCGGGCAGGAGCGCGGGGAGCGACTGCTGCGCGAAGAGATGGAGCGCGGTAGGCAGGAGGCTGCGAGGAGCTCTCAGATCGTGCGCGAAGAGGTGGTCGGCGCGGTGAAAGACTGGGGCGACACCACCACGCGGCACGTCGGCGAGCTGGGATTGCAGCAGAAGGGCCATCTCGACACGTTCTCCGAGCAACTGGTGGCGCTCACCAACTCCAATGAGCAGCGTATGGTCGAACTGCGCACTACCGTCGACACACGGCTGCAGAGGCTGCAAGAGGAGAACGCCGCCAAACTGGAGCAGATGCGCCAGACCGTCGACGAACGTCTCACGGCCACCCTTGAGAAACGGCTGGGCGACTCGTTCAAGCAGGTGAGTGAACGCTTGGAGGCGGTGCACAAAGGTCTTGGCGAGATGCAGACCTTAGCTGCCGGCGTCGGAGACCTGAAGAAGGTTCTAACCAACGTCAAGGCGCGCGGCACCTGGGGCGAGGTCCAGTTGAACATGCTTCTGGAACAGGTCCTCACTCCCGACCAGTACGAAGCGAATGTGGCCTGCAAAGCCGGCAGCGGCGAGCGGGTGGAATATGCGATCAAGCTGCCGGGCCGTGAGGCCGGCGATGGAGCGCCGGTGTGGCTGCCCGTCGATGCCAAGTTCCCGGTGGAAGACTACCAGAGGATGCTCGAGGCGCAGGAGCGGGCTGATCCGGCAGGTGTGGAGCTGGCGCTGAAAGGGCTTGAAACCCGAGTGAAGCAATCGGCCAAGGACATCCAGGGCAAGTACATCGACCCTCCACGCACCACCGACTTCGGCATCATGTTCCTACCCACTGAAGGGCTCTACGCCGAGGTACTGCGGCGCACCGGGTTGGCGGAGACCCTGCAGCGCGAGTGCCGGGTCATCGTTGCCGGGCCGACTACCCTCACGGCATTGCTGAACAGCCTGCAGATGGGGTTTCGCACCCTGGCCATCGAGAAGCGGTCCAGCGAGGTCTGGCAACTCTTGGGAGCGGTCAAGACTCAGTTCGGCCAATTCGGCGGGTTGCTCGAGAAGGTGCACAAGAAGCTCGACCAGGCGTCGAACACTATCGAGGACGCAGCCCGCAAGAGCCGCACCATAGAGCGGAAACTGAAGGACGTGGAGGAAGTCCCGGCGGAGCACGTGGGTGAGCTGCTTTCGTTCGTCAATGCAGACGATGCTGAGATGGAAGAATTGACAGCGACCGAGGTCCTCGACACGGGTGACACAGACGACGATTAGACTTCCGGTCGGCTGAAGCAGGCTAGGCCGGGAGCCGGTGGTAGGCCTCCCGGACGGCCGCGGTGCCGTACTTCCTCTCGAGGCGCTTGACGACGAAGTGCCCTCGGGCGATGTCCTGAAAATGATCCATGAAAAGGTAGTTGATCGTCCCTCCGGACACCGCGCCCACCACGGGGACGAGTCGTGCGACGGCTTGTTCGGACACCACCACACCGAACCGGGCTGAGATCTGGGTTATCAGCCGCAGAAGCGCCGGAGCGCTGCGGTCTCCAAGACCTTTCCTCGCAAGGTGGTTGGCGGCTTCGGAGAGGTACTTGGAGAGCGCCCCCCGGACCATCCAGTAGCCGCTCTCGCCGGCGTCGTCTGACGAACTGCTGCTGCCGAGAGCGAAGACCTCGAGGCAGGCCAGTCTGACTTCGAGGTCTGAGATATCGTGGCCCTCGCTGCGAGCGATGTCGGCGATGGAGCGGAGCATCAGACAGGTCGACACGGTGAGTTCCACCGGCAACGCCGCCGCGCCCATGGCTCCTCCCACCGCGCCGGTGCTCACCGCGACAGCCTTGTGCAGCCGGTCTCTCGACCTTTTCGGCTGGGGATGGCCCATGGTCTTGAGCGAGACTTCCAGGCCCCGCAGAAGCGCCGTTTCGGTGGCCGTCTCGATGGCCCGGTTCCATCTCTGGGGGAGCCTCCTCAGCCCGCCCTCTACCGGTCTGCCCACAAGATCGGAGATCCTCGCGGTGAGGCTGGGGTGCTCGAGTCTCCTCTTCGCATCCCACAGAGCGGCCAGGTCTTCCGCGCTGACATCCAGATCGTCCTCGAGGGGGAGGACGTCTATGATCTCGTCTTGTTCCATATCACCACAGCCTGTCACTGTCGCAGCCTGTCACTGCCGCAGTCTCTCGCTCTCGCGCCGCCTCACCCTCTCTCGGCGCCACAGCCACCACATCCCGACGAGCAGGAGACCCAGTACGAAGACCACGAGGATGGGTAGCAGGATGGCTGCCGCTGAGAGGGCGATCGCGCCCGTATCCTCGGCCGCGCTGGCGGCGGGCGCTCCTATCCCTCCGGTGGAGGCGTTCACGACGACCCGGCCGGTGGCCTTTGCAGCATGGACCCCGCCGGCCAAGAGCACGCCCATCAACACCAACACCCACGGGCTCACCTCGGACGTCGCGCCCGAACCCGCCACGGCCACTATGCCCCCGGCCGCTGGGCGTATCAGCGATTGGATGACGTCGTTCACGTGGTCGACCGCCGGGACTTTGTCGGCCACCACCTCGACAACGAGGAGCACGGCGAGTATAGCTATCATCCACCAGGAACCGAGGACGTCGAAGGGTTCGCGGAGGTCCAGCCAGTCAAAGCGTTCCGCAAGCGCCACCGCGAGCAGGGGGATGTACGCGTTGAGACCCGCTGGGATAGACAAGCCCAGAGCAGTCAGAATATCCACGACGCCTCCCTATCCATACCGACCTTTGGAGCATACCACCGGTGCAGAGGAAGTACCGTCGAGAGGCGGGGCAGAAGCGCGGAGTGGGGGCCGCGCCATCAAGCCCAGGACAAGTGTGAACGTGTAGAAGAGCGCAGGGAAGTACCAGGTCAGATCCACAAGGTTATGCAGCGCGAAGGCCAGCGCACCCAGGAGCAGCAGGCTCCGTGCGCCGTGCGAGGGGTCGGCGAACGCCTTCATGGGGCGGGTCACGGCGATGACCAGAAAGGCCAGCAGAAGGAGCGTCCCGATAGTGCCCACCTCGACGAGGTGCTGGACGACCACGTTGTGCGCGTAAGCTGTGTGGCCTCCCAGCTTGAAAGGCGAGTAGGCTTCGTAGAAGGTCCCGAGACCATAACCTGCCACCGGGCGCTCGTGAAAGGCTTCCAGCGCCGCGGCCCAGGTCTTGAGACGGAAGGAGTTCGAGGTCATGGGGACGAGTTCCTCGGTGCCGGCCTCGGCGTCCGATGGTGGTAGCCCGCTCACCGCGAGTTGGGGCGACACCTCCCTCCAGATGAGTACTCCACCCGCCACGAGTGCGCATAGGAGCAGCACCGTCAGCCCTATGCCCAGGCGACGGTGACGCGCGTCATCGCCGACTCTGAAGGCCCGCACTATCACGAACAGCAAGACGAGCACGGCCGCGATGGCGCCCGCGGCTCTGGACCGGGTGAGAACGAGTGCCGCGACCTGCAGCGCCGCCGCCATGCCGATGAGCGCTCGAAAGACGGTCGGCGTCAGTGGCGCCCGCCGGCGGGCGGGCATAGGTCGCGGCAGACGGGTGTACGGCGTGGACAGCGCCCGGATCTCGAGCCAGAGGGCCCCGGTGCACGCGAGCGTGAGGAGGAGCAGGCCAGCCAGCGCGTTGGCGTAACCGAACGTTCCGGTGGCGGCGAGCGCGCCGTCTTGCTCCACCGCAAACCGCCAGTAACGGAGGGCGAACCCCGCGATGCCCAGGAGGGACTCGATCACGCCCACGGTCGCCACGAACAGAAGCGCCGAGGCGCGCAGCCGGTGGTCCCCGCCGATCTTCTGCCCCACGTGTAAAAAGACGAGACCGCCGAACAGGGTGCCTCCCGAAACCAGGCTTTCGACCCGGTCGAGGCTCCAGGCGGCTGATAGGGTCCCGGATACCGCCAGAGCCAGGAGCGACCATGCTACAAGGCCGGGCCGCGGCCCGGTTGCTGTTGGTGCGCGGCG
>DAIRFC010000017.1:20957-30449 GCA_036795215.1 Actinomycetota bacterium
GGAGCGACCATGCTACAAGGCCGGGCCGCGGCCCGGTTGCTGTTGGTGCGCGGCGTCTCGCCAGCAGCAAGGAGAGGGCCCAGATGAGGCCCAGAGCCGGCACCGCGATAGCTGTCGCCGGACGTGAGGGGTTCAGAAACGCTCCGTAGTCGTAGCAGGCCCAGAGCAGAACGACTGCACAACACCAGGCTGGGGCCCACCGTACCCACGGCCGGATCCGTGGCGTCCGGCCGCTCAGTACTCCGCCGGGGAAAGCCTCCCCTGTGGCACTGCGGCGCATAGCTGACCCCTTGTGCGGTCTCTTGTACCTTGCGATAGTACACGCTGGCCAAGCGGCCGCCGTCTTCCCCTGTGAGCACGGTAGGCTGTAATATGGCGCGGTTGCGTTACCGGCAGACGACGCGATGTTGTGCAACGACAGATGCGAGGCGGTTTTGGCATGAGCGCTGAGGACAGTACGGAGCGGCTCCGCCGTCTGAAGACGGAGGCTCTCCAGGCTGGAGGGCCCGAGCGACTGGCAGCGCGGCGCAAGAGAGGCGCCTGCACCGCCCGCGAACGCGTGCTTGGACTGGTGGACGACGGGACCTTCGTGGAGCTCGACGTCTTTGTACCCGGCGTCGTGACGGGGCACGGCAAGGTCGATGGCCGTGATGTGTATGTCTTCTCCCAAGACGGGGAGGTGGCTGAGGAGTCGCTGGATGACGCCTTTGCCCGCAAGATGGTCAAAGTGATGGACCTGGCGATGAAGAACGGAGCTCCGGTCGTGGGTCTCTACGACTCTGGGCGCGCCCGCCCAAGCGCGGCGCGCGGCTCCGGCCCTCTCGGCAGCTACGCGGAGTTGTTCTTCCGCAATGTCATGGCTTCCGGTCTGGTGCCCCAGATCGCCGCCGTTCTGGGGCCATGCTCGGGGACTGCGGCATACTCCCCGGCTCTCATGGACGTCACGGTCATGGTCAAGGGGTCGAGCCACCTCTTCCTGGGCGATCCCTTGATGGCGGTGGAGGGCGAAGAAGCGGAGATCGCCTTTGAGGAGCTGGGGGGCGCGCGCACCCACAGCGAGCAGAGCGGCGTGGCGCATCTTGCTGTTGACGATGAGCTCGAGTGTCTCGAGATCGTGCGGAGGCTTCTGTCGTATCTGCCACAGAACAACCTCGAGGAGACCCCGCTGCGCCGCAGGTCGGAGTCTCTCGCTGGGTCTGAAGATCGGCTCTCGTCGCTCATGACCTCCCATGCGGAGGAGCCCTACGACATGCGCAAGGTCGTCGGCGACGTCGTTGACGGGGGCGAGTTCCTCGAACTCACTCCCGGCTGGGCGGCGAACCTCATCGTCGGCTTCGGTCGCCTGGATGGCCGGGCCGTCGGCGTCGTCGCCAATCAACCGACCCATCTCGACGGACGGCTGGACATCGCGGCTTCAGCGAAGGGCGCGCGGTTCGTCCGTTTCTGCGATGCCTTCAACCTCCCGCTCGTGGTGCTCGTAGACACACCGGGGTTCGTGGGTGGTAAGCAACAGGAGCACGCGGGAGCCGTCAGGGCGGCGGCTCAACTCATGTACTCCTTATGCGAAGCGACCGTCCCGAAGCTGAGCGTGGTACTGCACAGGGCTCATGGTGAGGGTTATGAGGTCATGTGCTCCAAGCACATCCGCGCCGACTTCAACTTCGCTTGGCCCACGGCGGAGATCACGGCCGGGGTCCCATCGACGGCACTCGACCGCCAAGACGAGGCGTCACCGTACGCCGCGGCGCAGGATGGGCATCTCGACGATGTCATCGAGCCGGCCGAGACGCGGTCGCGCCTCGTTGCCGCACTCGAGGCGTGCGCCTCGAAGCGCGAGGGGCGTCCACCCAAGAAACACGGGAACATCCCGCTATGAAACCTGTCCACATCACCGATCTCGTCCTGCGCGATGCTCACCAGTCGCTTCTAGCGACCCGCATGCGTACCGAAGACATGCTGCCCATAGCCGAGAAGCTCAACCGGGCGGGCTACTGGTCGCTCGAGATGTGGGGTGGGGCTACGTTCGACTCCATGATGCGCTTTCTCAACGAAGATCCCTGGGAGAGGGTGCGTGCACTCAAAGCCGCCATGCCCGACACGAGGCTGCAGATGCTCCTTCGCGGCCAGAACGTGGTGGGCTACCGCAACTACGCCGACGATGTGCTGCGGGAGTTCGTGCGGTTGGCGGCGCAGGCAGGCATCGACGTGTTCCGGGTGTTCGATGCCCTCAACGACCCACGCAACATGGCGGAGGCCATCGCCGCGGTGCTGGCCAACGGCAAGTGGGCGGAGGGGACCATCAGCTACACCAAGAGTCCCGTGCACAGCGTAGCCGCGTTCCTGGAGTATGCCGGACGGCTGGTGGAGATGGGGGTCCAGAGCATCTGCATCAAAGACATGGCCGGGCTTCTCGATCCCAACGACGCCTACGAGCTGGTGAGCGCCCTCAAGAAGGCCTATCCCGATGTTCTCGTGCACATGCACTCCCACTACACGTCGGGGATGGCTTCGATGGCCTACCTGAAAGCGGTGGAGGCGGGCGCCGACATCCTCGACTGCGCCATCTCGGCCCTGTCGATGGGTACGTCGCATCCGCCCACGGAGTCGATGGTCGCGGCTCTGGCCGGTGGCGACCGCGCTGCGGGGATGGATATCGAGGTGCTGGAGGACATCTCGGAGTACTTCCGCGACGTGCGCAAGAAGTATGTGGCGTACGAGAGCGCCTTCACGGCCGTCGACCCGGCGGTATTGTTGTGGCAGATCCCCGGCGGGATGATCTCGAATCTCTCGTCGCAGCTCAAGGAGCAGGGGTCCCTCGACCGGATGCCTGAGGTGCTGGCGGAGGTACCCCGCGTGCGGAAGGAGTTGGGTTACCCGCCGCTCGTGACGCCCACCTCGCAGATCGTGGGGACACAGGCCACGCTCAACGTCCTCATGGGCCGGTATGAGATGATCACCAAGGAGACCAAGGCCTACATGAAGGGCTTCTACGGCCGTGCTCCCGGCGCCGTCGATCTTGAGGTGCAGAAGTTGTGCATCGGCGACGAGACGCCCATCACGACCCGCCCAGCCGATTCGTTGGAGCCTGAGCTGCCGAAGCGCAGCGCTGAGCTGGACGAGCTGGGGGTGAAGTACAGCGAAGAGGACCTTGTCTCCTATGCGCTGTTCCCTCAGGTGGCCTTGGAGTTCTTCGCCCGGCGCGACCGGGCGGAGCGTCCGCGGGACGAACTTGCGGCTCTGGCAGCGGCAGTCGCCGACCTGCTGGGCGTGCAGGAGGAGGCCTGCCTGGTCGAACTGCAGGCCCTTGATGGGATGGGCGAACAGGCCGGCGCCGACGCGGCGGACCAGGACATGCCGGCAGAGGTCGGCAGAATGACCACGGTGGGGCCCGCCTGGGCGGCGGCCGGACGTCAGGATCTCATCGCGGGGCGCGCGGTCTCGTGGAGGTACTGACGTGAAGTTCAAGGTGCAATTGGATGGCGGGGAGCATGAGGTCGAGGCGTCCGCCGACGGCACGGTGACTATCGGCGGTGAGGTGCTCACCACCAAGGTCGGTAGACCCGCCGAAGACCGGCGGACGGTACAGGTAGGCGAGAAGACCTACGAGATCCGGGTAATAGACAACTGCGTCGACACTGGGATACTCGTCTTGGAGATAGCTGGAGAGCGCATCCCCGTCACAGTGAGCGACGTGGTGAGGGAGGCCACGGCTCGGGTGCCCGGGTCGCCGGCGGCCGGTCCGGCCGTGGCGGGGGGCTCCGGCGGCGCGCAGGCGGCAGTGCCCGCCGAAGTGACGGAGGGCGTGTGGGCGCCCGTCCCTGGAAAGATCGTGAGCGTGCTCGTGGCCGTAGGGGACGTGGTCGAAGAAGGTGCGCCGGTCGTGGTGCTGGAAGCCATGAAGATGGAGAACGAACTGCACGCTCCCAAGAGAGGCACGGTCACGGCGGTGCTGGCCAACAAGGGCGACCAGGCCGAAAAGGGCCAGCTCCTAGTAGCTTTTGCCTGATGGCATCCGGCCCCAGCGAGGGCGCCTTGTGCTTAGCAGTCTACGAGGGCTCCTCAGCGCGGATACTTTCGGCCCGCTCCTCCAGGGTCGCGGCTTCCGAGGTCCTGCCGGTCGCGCGGTAGACAGCGGCCAGATTCTCAAGGGTGGCGGCGACCTCAGGGTGACTCTCTCCAAGCACTCTCTCTCTGATGGCCAAGGCTTTGTCGTACAGGGGCTCTGCCGCGGCGTGCCAACCCTGAGCGGCATAGAGCGTGGCAAGTCCGCTGAGGCTCGAGGCGACATCGGGGTGTTCAGGTCCAAGCGCTTCCTCGGCTATGGCCAGAGCGCGCTCGTAGAGGGGCTCCGCCTCGGCGTATCTGCCTTGCGCCCGGTAGACGTCGGCCAGATTCTCCAGACTGGTGCCCACGAGCGGGTGGTCGGGGCCGAGCGCACCCTCTCGGATAGCGAGAGCGCGTCCGTGCAGCGGTCCGGCCTCGTCGTAACGCCCCTGGGAGTCGTACATGACCGCGAGATTGCCGAGGGCCGTGGCCACGTCGGGGTGGTCGGGGCCCAGGGTCTGTTCCCAGATGGCCAGCGAGCGCTTGTAGAGAGGCTCGGCCTCGTCGTAGCGCCCTTGCACCGATAGGACCACGGCAAGGCCGTTGAGAGTGTGGGCGATGTGAGGGTGGTCCGGGCCCAGTGCGGTCTCTCCGGCTGCCAGGGCGCGTTGGTATGCGGGTCCGGCCTGTGCGTAGCGGCCCTGAGCGTAGTAGAGCTCGGCAAGGGCCGCTAGACTCTCGGCCAGGTCGGGATGATGGGGCGCCAGAAGCGTCTCCCTGATCGCCACGGCCCGCTCGTATAACGGCTCGGCCTGCGCGTACATGTTCTCAGCACGGTATACATCGGCTAGGCTGGCCAGACTGGCAGCCACGTCGGCATGTTCGGGTCCGAGCGCCTTCTCTCTGATGGCCAGGGCCTGCGAATGCAGGGGCTCGGCCTGCGCGTAGCGACCCTGTACGCTGCGGAGCATCGCCAGGTCGTTGAGGGCGGTCGCCACCAGAGGATGGTCGGCGCCCAGCGCAGCTTGGCGGATGCCCAGGGCGCGTTCGTACTGTTCTTCGGCTTCGGCGGGGACGTCCTGGGCCGCGCGGACATGTGCCAGGTCGCTCAACGTGGTGGCCACGTCGGGGTGGTCGGGTCCGAGGGCCCGCTCGCGTATGTCGAGAGCGCGGCGGTAGAGCGGCTCCGCCTTGGCATAGTCTTCAGCGGCGACGAACAGCGCCGCTAACGAGGCCAGGCCGGCAGCCACGCTGGGATGATCGGAGCCAAAGTTGTTCTGCTGCAGGGCAAGCGCTTCTTCGTGCAGGCGGACGGCTTCGTCCATGTCCCCCTGCGCAGCTCGCAGCACGCCGACGTTCTCCAAGCTGCGTGCCACCCGCGGATGGGTGTGGCCATAGGCCCTCTGCCGGATCGCCAGGGCACGCCTACACAGCTCTTCGGCCTCCGGATAGCGCGTTTGCGCGGAACAGACCTCGGCCAGGTCGTTCAGACAATCCGCCACCGTGGAATGGTCGGGCCCGAGCACCCTCTCGTGGATCGCGAGGGCGCGTCTGCACAGCTTCTCGCCGTCTTCGTACCTGCCGAGGGCGCAGCGTACGCGGGCGAGGTTCTCCAGACCCATGACGATGTCGGGATGATCGGGCGAGAGGGCCTTGTCGCGGATGGTCAGAGCCCGCTCGTAGAAGGGTTCCGCCGCCGCGTAGCGGCCGGCGGACTCATGGAGCACCCCCAGGTCGCCCAGGATGGCCGCTACCTCTGGGGCGTCAGGCCCAAGTGCCGTTTCGGCGCTCTGCAGGGCCTCATTGGCCAGAACGAGTGCGTGCTCGTAGTCCCTCTTGTCGAAGAGGGCCGCGATCTCGGCTGTCAGAGTCCGCCAGTCTTCAGCGTGGGCGGTGTTTTTCATAGGCTGGACACTCTATCGGCTGGTCGTCGGCTCGTCAACTGCGCCGCAGCCGGTGCCTTGGCGGTGATCATCTTGTGGCGGCGGTGCTTGTCCCTTGACAAGATAATTAGTTCCGTGCAAAACTGTTTTGCCCAAAACTGTCGACGACCTTTGCATTTTCCGCGCCGGTCTCGCGGGTACTCCAAGAAGGATGAGGGGCCACTGGCATGGTCTCAGCCAACAAGATAGATAACTGCACGCATTCGCTTGGGCCTGAGCTCGAGAATGTCGACGATCTTACGGTGCGCGTCTTCAACACGCTTCACAGAGTGTTGCATCTCAACCGGCAGGTGATGCTGAAGACGATCTCGCAACGTGGAGTCCAGGCAACCGAGGCCTTCGCGCTCACCCTTGTGGCCAAGAACGACGGGGTCACACAGAGCGAGCTGGCCGGTATCCTTCATCTGTCACACCCGCGGGTGAGTAGCATCTTGCGGAGCCTGGAAGAGAGCGGATCGATAGAGCGCCATTCAGACGATGCCGACCGGCGTCTCACCCGGGTATTTGCCACTGCTGAAGGCAGACGGCGCGAGAAGGGAGAGCGGGAGGTCTTGGGGGAATACGTCAACCGCACCATCGGCGCTTTGGGCGAGAGCGACCGTGTTGAACTGGTCCGTCTGCTGGGCGAGTTGGCCGACAAGATCGTCGGGGTACTGGACGACGAGGAACCGCGTGGACCGCAGGCGGAGGAGGCGCGGCCCCGATGATGCAGCTGCTCGGCACCCAATTGAAGCCGTACTGGAAGTCCATCACGGCGATCTTCTTCCTGGTGCTCGTGCGCGCGGTGACCAACTTGTACCTGCCGACGCTCAACGCCGACATCATCAACGACGGCGTTGCCACGGGCGATACCGGTTACATATGGACCGTGGGCGGCTACATGCTGCTCGTGACGCTGCTCCAGATCATCTGCACCATCATCGCGGCGTATCTGGGCGCAAAGGTGGCGATGGGTTTCGGCCGCGACGTGAGAGCCGCTCTCTTCCGCAAAGTGGAGAGCTTCTCCCAGGGAGAGATCAACCATTTCGGCACTCCGTCGCTCATCACCCGGGGCACCAACGACGTTCAACAGATCCAGATGGTAGTCGCCATCGGCCTTTCGATGATGCTGTTCGCGCCCATGACGCTCATCGGGGGCATCATCATGGCCCTCCGCCAAGACATACCTCTGTCTGTGACGCTGGTCGTCATCCTTCCGGTCATGCTCGCAGCGCTCGGGGTCATCCTGTGGCGGGCCTTACCGCTGTTCCGCTCCATGCAGAAGAAGATCGACCGGCTGAACCAGGTGATGCGCGAGTCTCTGAGCGGCGTCCGCGTGATCAGGGCCTTTGCCCGCACCGACTATGAAGCACGCCGTTTTGAGGAGGCCAACCAGGATCTGACCCAGGTCGGCTTGAGGGTCATGCGCCTCTTCGCCATCATGTTCCCAGCGCTTTTCTGGATCATGAACATCTCCACGGTCGCGATCATGTGGTACGGCGCGATACGCGTCGACAGCCTGGAGATGCCCATCGGGAATCTCACCGCCTTCATCATGTACGTGATGCACATCCTCTTCTCGGTGATGATGGCTTCGATGCTGGCCTCCTTCGTGCCCAGGGCGGCGGCCTCGGCCGCACGCATTCAGGAGGTCCTCGAGGTAGAGCCTTTCATAGGCGACCCTGCAGATCCCGTCCAAGTCCCCCCGCTCGAGGGCGCCCGGAAGGGTGTGGTGCAGTTCGACAACGTTGAGTTCCGCTATCCGGGCGCCGAAGCACCGGTACTCACGGGCATCTCCTTCACGGCCAGGCCCGGCGAGACCACGGCCATCATCGGCAGTACCGGCAGCGGAAAGTCCACGCTCATCAGTCTCATCCCGCGCCTGTATGACGTCACCTCCGGCTCCGTGACCATAGACGGTGTGGACGTCCGCGACATGGATCGGGCGCAGCTCTGGAGGCACATCGGCTTCGTACCGCAGAAGGCCTTCCTGTTCTCGGGCACCGTCGCAAGCAACCTTCGCTATGGCGATGAGGAGGCCACGGACGAAGAACTGTGGCGTGCGCTCGAGATCGCACAGGGCAGGGACTTCGTCGAAGCCATGCCCGACCGCCTCGAGGAACCCATCATGCAAGGCGGCGCCAACGTCTCCGGGGGGCAGCGGCAGCGACTCGCCATAGCCCGCGCCCTCGTGAAGAAAGCCGAAGTCTACGTACTCGACGACAGCCTGTCCGCCCTGGACTTCAAGACCGATTCGCAGCTCCGCGCCGCTCTCAAGCGCGAGGTCGCCGACGCAACGGTGTTCGTGGTGGCCCAGAGGGTCAGCAGCATCATGCATGCCGAGCAGATCATCGTGCTCGACGAGGGGACCATCGCGGGGCTGGGCACGCACGAGGAGCTCCTGAAGACGTGCAAGACCTACCAGGAGATCGTGTACTCGCAGCTCTCCGCGGAGGAAGCGGCATGAGCCGGCGTCAAGACCTTCAGAAGACAGAGGGTGGCGACCGCGCAGGTCGCACGCGCCGTGGGCCGAACGTGAAGGAGCATCGTCCCGGGCCTCAGGGGTTGATCGGGACCGGTGAGAAGGCCAAGGACTTTAAAGGGTCGTTCAAGCGCCTGGTGCACACTCTGCACCCCGAGCGCACGCTCATCATCGTCGTCATTCTGCTGACCGTAGTCAGCGTCGGTTGTCAGATCGGGGCTCCGAAGATCATGGCGCAGGCCACCGACGACATCTTCGAGGGCGCCATGAGCCGGCAGATCGACGGGTACGCGGGCGACGATTGGACCAAGGAGCAGGTGGTCGCGCAGCTTGAGGCGGCGGGTGAGACCGACCAGGCGAAGATGCTGGCCGAGATGGATCTGCGGCCCGGCGAGGGCGTGAATTTCGCGGCGGTGAACAAGATCCTGTTGATCGTTATCGCCGTCTACCTGCTGAGCGCGCTTCTCGGTTGGCTCCAAGGCTACCTGATGGCGGGCATCGTACAGCGCACCGTCTACAAGCTGCGGCGCGATGTCGACCGAAAGATCGCCCGGCTGCCTCTGAGTTACTTCGACAAGCATGCCCGTGGTGACATCCTCAGCCGGCTCACCAACGACATCGACAATATCCAGCAGACGATGCAGCAGGTGTTGATGGAGATCGTGAGATCCATCCTCACCCTGGTCGGCACTCTGGGGATGATGTTCTGGATCAGCCCGCTACTGGCGCTGATATCACTGATAGTCGTCCCGGTCTCGGCGGCTGTGGCCGTGGTGATCGCCAAGCGGGCCCAGAAGTACTTCTCGCGGCAGTGGGATAGAACCGGAGATCTCAACGGCCATGTGGAGGAGATGTTCACGGGGCACAACATCGTAAAGATCTTCGGGCGCCAGCGAGAGGCCACCGCGGTCTTCGACGAGCACAACGAGGGTCTCTACGACGCGAGCTTCAGGGCTCAGTTCATTTCGGGCATCATCATGCCGGCCACCATGTTCGTATCCAACCTCAACTTCGTGGCCGTATGCGTCCTCGGAGGGCTGCGGG
>DAIRFC010000017.1:30549-31654 GCA_036795215.1 Actinomycetota bacterium
TTCCGCTATGTGCCCGATACACCGCTCATCGAGAACCTCAACCTTGAGGTGCAGCCGGGCCAGACCGTGGCCATCGTCGGGCCGACCGGGGCGGGCAAGACCACCCTCGTCAATCTGCTGATGCGCTTCTACGAGATCGATGAGGGGACCATAACCATAGACGGCGTCGATACGAGGGCGATGAGCCGTGACGGCCTACGCCGGCTCTTCGGCATGGTGCTCCAAGACACGTGGCTCTTTGCGGGCACCCTGCGCGAGAACATCGCCTACGGGCGGGAGGATGCCACAGAAGACGAGATCCGGGCGGCTGCCGAGGCGGCCCATGCCGACCACTTCGTGCGGGCCCTCCCCGACGGATACGACACCAAGGTCGAGGACGACTCCACCAACATCTCCCAGGGCGAGCGTCAGCTCCTCACCATCGCCCGGGCCTTCCTGGCCGATCCGCAGATACTGATCCTCGACGAGGCGACGAGTTCGGTGGATACACGCACCGAGGTGCTCATCCAGCGGGCTATGGCTAGGCTGCTCACGGACCGGACGAGTTTTGTCATCGCTCACCGGCTTTCGACCATCCGCGACGCCGATGTCATCTTGGTGATGAACGAAGGCGCCATCGTCGAGCAGGGCACACACCACGAACTGCTGTGTGCCGGTGGCTTCTACTACGATCTCTACAACGCCCAGTTCGCGGAGGCGTTGGACGAGGCGTGCTGATCGCGGTCGGATGAAACGAGACCCCGGCCGCCCTCTTGGGCCGGCCGGGGTCTCGTCACCTCGATACAAGGATCAAATGTCGGGGCCACTCATCGGTCAGCAGCCGTGTTGCTCACGGCAGCCACTTCGTGCCGTCGAACCAGGTGTGCAGGAGGTGGTTGTTGGTCCCACGCACCACGACGTCTACTTTGTTGTCACTGCGCGAGATGGCAGCCGGATCTCCGACGACCGCAGTGTTGTTGATCTTTCCGGGTGTCTTCCAGGTCGTACCGCCGTTGGAGGTGGCCGTGTAGTAGAGGACGTCGCCGGCACCACGCCAAACGACGACAAAGTGCCCCTTCTCCCAGGACGCGACGGCGGGACTGGAACTGATAGTGAAGCCGGTGTC
>DAIRFC010000122.1:0-4897 GCA_036795215.1 Actinomycetota bacterium
GGTAGGCGCTAGCGGTGATGCCGTGTGCTTTCCAGGAGTGCAGGCCGAGGTGGGCTCCGCGCCAGCCGCACTCGTGGCAGAGCAGGCCGTCGGCGGTGACGTCGAGCAGGCTTGAGGGGTGGGTGCGATACCCAATCGTGGAGGTATTCGCCGACGGCGAGGCGAGGGCGCGGGCGCTTGAGGGTTGTATTGCCTGGCTTTCCTATTCACCGATCCTGATGCTCGGCGTCTTCATTGCCGGACTGTTCTGGTGATTGCGTCGGCGAGCGCCGAGATCTCTTGCTCGGTCTGCTCCGGGGGGCCACTCAGGTCGAGGGATCGAAGTAGGAGCTTCTTGCCAGCGTTTCTCACCGTCATGGTGCTCTGGTTGGTGTCGTCCGGGCGCCTGCAGTAGATCAGCATTCCTTCGGGCAGGTCCATCGCGGTTGTGTACGCCAGCAGCTGGTAGTAGTCGCCGCTTCGACCGCGACTATCGGCAGCCAGCTTGTACTTGATGTCGCCCACGTATCGGATACTTCCGACTGGGTCTCGGAACACCAGGTCCGGCTGCATTGCCACTTGTCTCCCGATTCCCAGATGCACGGTCGGCTCATCGATGACGTCGAGCCTGCCGCGGAGCTCTCGTCGCAGGCGCTCCGTCACGAACCGTTGGAACAGATCGTTCATGTTCACCATGAACGACGACGCGGAGGTCGCTCCTGGGATGTCGGTCAGGGTGAGGTTGGCGAGCACCAGGCGGGCAAGTCCCAGTGCCGGTGCATAGTGCTGGTTGAGTCGGGTTATCTGGATGGCGTCGATGGTCTCGGGCCGGACATCCGTGTCGGCCACTCCCTCGAGGGCAACGAGCTGCCGCATGAGTCTCTGACGCTCGCGTGAGTCCACCCGAGGGATGCTCAGTGCAAGTCGGATGGCGGCTCGCAGCACTCTGTTCTCAATGACGTCCTCGGTGAACTCTTGGTACGTACAGGCCACGGGGGTCAGGACGCCCGCGCGCTTGAACTGCCCGACGACGTCCAGTCGGCCGCGCAGGGCGACCAACGAGTCTTCGCGACCCAGATATGACCGCAACACCCCCCGCCCCAGGGTGGTCTCGACTGTCCTGGCGAAGAAGGCGATGACCGATGGCAGCAGGTCGGAACTGATGTCGTAGTCGAAGGCTTCCTTTCGCCAGGCGTTGGGCGGCAGACCGGGCTCTAGGAGCAGGAACAGGTTCTCCGGGTTGATCTTGGGCCGGACCAGCAGTTCGACGCCGTCCACTACGAGTGAGCCGATGTACGACGATGCCGTGACGCGCCAACGCTCTGCCGGAGCGGGACTAACGTCGACGAAGCCTGTTCGCTGGATGGCCTCGGCCTGGCTGCGAGTCAGGTCCAGGTCGATTGAGCCATACTCCGAGAGGACAGGCACGGTCCTCAGCCTTCGGCCTCGTCGCCGGCTGGTTCCTCGCTGATCGACTCTGGAGCAAGGTCACTGAAGCGTGCCCAAACCTGGGTGAATCGAAATCGGTCGATGCGGGCTGCGTCGCCGAAGAACTGGTCCTCGATGAAGGGCTCGATGTCGTACTCCCAGATGCGGCGAAGCGCCTCGCGGTCGAGGTCGTGCTTCATGAAATGGCTGGGGCCGAGCTGCAGGTGAGGCCCGCCGAGCTCCTGCTCCAGCTCGTCATTGACCTGGGCCACCAGCTCACCCACCCATCCTGGCTCACCCCGATCTTCGAGCCAGCGATCGAGAAGCCCGGCCATGGGGCCATGGTTCGGGAAGAACGGAACGAAGTGGAACCGTCGCCGCAGAGCTGCGTCGACCAGCGCGATTGAGCGGTCGGCCGTGTTCATTGTGCCGATGAACCAGATGTCCTTGGGCAGCTCGAACGGGTCATCCGGGCGGTACAGGGTGCGCACCGGGGTGTTGCGGTACTCAAAGAGGAACAGCAGCTCGCCGAGCACTTTCGGCAGGTTCGCCCGATTGATCTCATCGATGATCATCACGTGACGGCGACCCGGTGCGTCACTGGCGCGAGCCGCAAGCTCCGCGAGTGGTCCTCGCTGCAAGCGGTACGTCATGACGCCGTCGGCGTCGGTCTCCGGCCGGTATCCCTCGAAGAAGTCCTCATAGGACGTGGACGGGTGGAATTGGACGACCGGGCGGCGTTCGGCAGCAGGCACCAGCGCCTCCGCCAGTTTGCGGGCGAAGTAGGTCTTCCCCGTTCCAGGCGGGCCGTAGAAGACGACCTGCCTCTTGTCCTCCAGCAGCGCCACGACATCGTCGATGAAGGCGCGGTCGACGAGAAGCTTCTCGGCCAGGTCATCGAGTGGATCGCTCACCGTTTCGGTCGGCGGCTCTTCGTCGCGCTCTGCATACCAGTAGAGGAAGGCGCCGACACCCAGTGCGTCCCCGGGAAAGTAGCGATCGAGCCGTGCGCGCAGTGCGTCGTTCGACGCGACCTGGAGCTCTCCGCGCGTGGATGCTGTCGGCGTGGCGATGCCGAGGAGCTTGAGCATCCTCAGCTTTCCCTTCGGTCCCGTGTACGGGTACACGGTGATGAACTGCTCGGGATGGGTGATGGCCAGCATCTTCATGATTACCGACTCGCCGAACCCCTTCACGCGCAGCGCCTCCTCTTCGAGGACGCGGTTGATCCGGGTCGCGGGCGCGTCTTGGCCCCAGCAGAGGTAGGAGAACGTCTTGAGGATCCGGTGGTATTCGGCTTCGTCGGCGTCTCGCAGGCTCGTGTTGAGGATCGACATCGGCCCGGTTCCGCCATAGCGGCCCGTGTTCCAGATGCGACGTAGGTCGGCCCGGTCGACGATGGCCAACTCGTCGGGATCGAGGAGCTTGGCGAAGTCCCGACGGTCGGCCTGGTCCTGCTCGTGACCCGGGGTTGGGTACCCGGTCGCGTTCTTGAACTCCTGAACGATGGCAGCCAGCTCATCCTCGTCCTGACGCATCGCAGAATCGCCTGTTAGCTCAGCGATCAGCGGGGCCACCTCGCGCGCGGACTGGAGCACCTCCGCCCTGACGTCCAGCGACCGGAGGGCGTCACGCTCGAACCAGCGCGCATAGATCACCTCGCCCGAGCCGCCACCGATGAATCCGACATCCTTGCCGAGTCGCGAGCCGCCGCCGGCTAGAACCTCGTACCCGGTCAGTTGGTGACTCTCAATGACTTCGACCGCTCGTTCGGTGGCACCGGCATCGCCATCCGGGTAGGGACGCAGTCCGATCGCGAGCCCGTGTCGGTTCAACCACGCGCGCACCGACAGGCCGTACGTACCGGGCACTCGCCAGTCCACCCAAAGATCTCCGCGCGGCCAGACGCCGTCCCACATCAACGCCGGCTTGTGCCACTTCAGCGTCCGACCGGTCGCCTCAGCCACCTGGGTTTCCAGCGACGCGCCGATGTGGTGCGCCACCGCCACCAGAGCGCGCGCGTTTGCCCGGTACAACTCGGGGTCGTCACCCCGTTCTCTCGCACCTTCACGCAGCGCCACACGGTCGCAGAGAACCTCGTCGACGATGACCGGCCGTTCGTCCGCCCACCATGCGGCGACCTGCTCGAAGCGCAAGGGGTCACCATCGAGCTCCATCGCATAGCGATACAACTCGAAATAGCGGTCGCCTTGGTCGTCGTACTCCGAGGCTCCAGTGCAGTAGTCCATGTAGTCGGTCGACTTGGGCCACGCCACTGGCCATGCCTTCGCGTCCTCAAGCCCCCAGTAGTAGGACGCCACGAAAGGCGCACGCTTGGGACTTGGATGGGCTCCCACCCGTATTCGCTGCAGATGATCGGCAAGGAGTCGGATCTTGCGAACTGCGTCGGCGAGGTCGACCGGAGTCGAGAGCGCGTCGAGGAGGACAGTGACGGCTTGGTCCGGATCGGGCGAGATCTTGTTGATCTGGTTGATGATCATCTGCCCGGCAGTGCCGGCGTAGCCCGAGGCGAAACTCCGAACCCACCTGTCAGTGCCGGCCTGGAAGGCGCTCAGGTCTCGAGTCCGGCGCAGCGCCTCAAGGAACGGACGCGCTTCTTCCGCATGAGGGGTGATGTTCCGCTCACGCCAAGAATCGCCGCTCTGGTCTGCCTCGGCGTCGAACCGTTTGATGTGCGCCTCGTGCCAGCGGCGTCGGATTTCACGTTCCTGGACGTCGATGTCCACCTTGTCGGTCACTTTGCCTTCCACCTCTCCCCTCGTGGCGAGGATATCCATGACCGCCGACAACTCCACGCGTCAGCTACCGACGGGGTATGGTCTGCAACCGTGCGAATCGCGTGGTTATGGGGACGCCGAAGGGCGTACCGCCCGCCACTGACTCGATGCGGCGGCCCTCCCAGCATCTCAGTTGGTCATTGCGCGAGCGGTCGGGGTAAGTCACTTCCGGCTACGGAGAGACGCATTGTGTGAGCGAGAGGCGTTTGTCTAGACCGCCTCCGGTGGTGGTGTGGCCAACAGGAGGAGTCTGATGATCTCGTCGCGGAGTCGGTAGTCGTCGGTGGCGAGTCCCTCGATGAGATCGTTCAACGAGACTTCCGACTGAACAGCCTTGTCGCTCCCCTCAGCCAAGATGAAAATCCGCGTGTAGTCGGGGTCAGCGATGCCAGCGGCCTTCCACTGGTCCCTGTTGAGTGCCACCCATGCGGTCGGCCCGAGTTCGAGGTGGACGACGAAGTCGCGTCCGTGGGCGGCCTGATCCGCAGGGAGACTCCTGAAACTGACGCCCCAGAGGTATAGCCCTGCCCGCCTGCCGTACACCTCGCCGAGGACTTCGGCGCCCATCGCGTCGTTGACCTGTTCGCGGAGGGTAGCCCTGCAGTAGCTGCTCAGGATCTGCTTGGCCCTTGCGAGGGCCGAACCGCTCCCCACTGCGGCATGTGCCGAACCCGTCCGCCTGGCACGCGGGG
>DAIRFC010000123.1:0-1271 GCA_036795215.1 Actinomycetota bacterium
GTGGGCGCGGCCAACGGTCGCACGCGACCCCGAGCAAACGTGGACACCCCCGCCTCCCATCCGGGAGCCCGAAACGTCCTGGGAGTACCCATCGATCGGCCGTGAACCCGACATCTTTGGCAGCGCCTCCAGCGGCGTCTCTCAGCGGCCCACATGGGGACGGCAGGGCGCCTCGCGCAGGCCGAAACGCGGTCGCAGGAGACTGGCCGTCGCGGCTCTCGTCATAGTCATCCTGGCGGTCGTCATCGGACTCCCGGTATGGCTGATGTTGTTCGACGGGTGGTCGACGGTCTCCGGGCTCTGGTCCGACAACGACACGACCACATCCACGTCCCCCTCGTTCTCGGGCGTGATCAGCCCAAGCGCCGATGCCGTCGTCGTCGACGCGGCCGGCGACCCCCGCAGCGACTACATCGTGGGAGTGGTCCGGGCGGGTATCGTCCATCTCATGCCCAACGAGATGGGAGAGGTCTCCTTCTTGCCTTCGAAGGTCGTTGGGCGGGGAGAGTTCCTCGTGTGGCTCGATCGGGTGCAGCGCATCCCCGTCGGCGATGGAAACGTAGCGGACACCTTCTACTACGATCTGGATCCCCGGCTCCGCGAGATCGCCATCGACGCCTATCAGCAGAGGATCGTCCTCGAGTGGGCGGGCGGCGACGCGAAGGTCGCCTTCAGGGCGGGAGAACCCATCCTCGCCCGTGACGCGGAGGCCTGGGCGGCCCGGATGATCGTCGGACTGCTACCGGCCACCGATCTTCAGAGCGGGATGGAGATCACCCAGGCGGCCGCTCTCGATCTGCGGGCGCGCATCTCCTCTCTCGAAGCGCAAGAACTGGCCGCGGTCGTAGAAAAGTACGAACTGAGGCCGGAAGCGGGCTGGGCCCGACAAGAGTCCATCACGCGTAGCGAAGCTGCCGAGTTCCTGATGAGGCTCAAGGCGGTATTCGACAAATAACCGCCGTCATGACGGCGTTCCCGCACCCAATCTAGGTCCAAAGTCCGATGCCCCCTCGTTCCCGCATTGGTATTCCTGTGCGGCGCAGCAAGCTGCATCAGCGAGAGGGAGGGGGCCGGTATGTGAGATGGGGGGTCCGATGGTGTCAATCTTCACGTTATCAAACAAGGATTGGAGCAAGGACTATGGTCAGACGTCCATTGGTGCGGGTCTTCTTGGTAGCGGCCGCTCTCGGGGTCAGCGGAGCGCTCGGCGTGGGAGCGCCCTCAGCGCTGGCTGGGCTCGATGGTTACTCTCAATGGATCGATACGGATAG
>DAIRFC010000123.1:1371-4881 GCA_036795215.1 Actinomycetota bacterium
CGCACGGCGACGGCGCGCCTCAGGACGGCAAGGAGATGAGCGAGAAGGAGCTGAAGGCCGAGATCACCAAGCTGTGGGGAGAAAACGCCGGCAAGAAGATGCGCAAAGCCGAGCCCATGATGGTCCCGTACAAGGAGAAGACCTGGGCGACCATGGTCACCGAGCCAAGTCCCAACTGGGCCGGCTACAAGTCGAAAGTCAGCGGGATCTACGGCGCCATCGGTTACATGACGGCCAAAAGGTGTTACAACGGCGATTCAGGTGTGTTCGTGGGAATCACCGACGACCAAAACGAGCTCATACAGGCCGGCGTCGACATGCAGAACATGACCGCCTTCGTCGAGTGCATCCCAAACACCGCCAAGACGGTGTTCCCGGTCGCCCAGAACGATCGCATCCTGGTCTCGGTGCGCCAGCAGGCCGGCAGCACCTGGAATGTTGTCATCTACAACACCACCAGCGGGCGGGCGTATGGGAAATACTATACGTACTATGGTCCCAACAAATACGCGTGCTGGATCCTCGAGACACAGTACCGGCAACATGCCGGGAGTTGGGGCACGGTCAACTTCTCACAGTGCAATTGGGTCAACAGTGCGGGCACCCGCTACGGCATAACCTCCGGGAGCGGCTACTATTACAAGAAGGTCATGACCACCTACTTCGGCGAGCGGGTTACCCCGAGTGCGGTCAGCGGTGGTGCGGCGTTCTCGGTGACGCGTTACTAACGTATCTGAGGGGGGATCGAGGTGAAGAATCCGTTTGCGGCGGGAGCCACCGCGACGAGCCGGATCGTGCTGCTCGTGCTCGTCATCCTGGTGGCCTGCGGTGTCGGAGTGGGAGCGGCTGAACTCGCGGATCAGTTGAGGGGCGAGTCGCGCGACGCAAGTGCGGTGGGCCCGGCCGGCGATGTGGACTCGGCCGGCGCGTGGATCTACGATCCCGACCGTCCGCTTGGCTGGGACCAGCTCGCGGCGACGGCTTCGGCGCCCGATCCCCGCTCCGATCACTCCCTGGTTTATGCCTCGGTCACCGGCAGGGTCATCCTGTTCGGTGGCCGGGGAGCCGATGGGGCGCTGGGCGACACCTGGGCCTACGATGTCGTCACGCGCGACTGGACGGAGCTCCCGGCTTCTTCGTCGGGGATGTCTCCCGAACCGCGGGGGACGCACTCCTTGACGTTCGTCCCGTTGACCAACGAGGTCGTTCTCTTCGGCGGCTCGGGGGACGAGGGCGTTCTTGGTGACACGTGGACCTACGATCTGTTGCGCAACGCATGGATGGCGGCCGCTCCGGGGGAGCCCCTGCCGGCCGTCATCTCCGAGCCCGTTGCCCGGCAGTGCCATGCCGCGGCATTCGATCCTGTCGCCGGCAGAGTCATCTTGTTCGGCGGCTTGGCGGACGCGGACGAAGTGTTGGGAGATACGTGGAGTTACGATCCGATCAGGCGTCTGTGGACCGAGCTACACGCAGGAGGAGACGGGCCCGCGCCGCGCCACGGCCATTCGATGGTCTTCGACCCCACGAGCGGGCGGGTGATCATGGTCGGCGGCACAAACGGCGAGGGCACGGTTCTTGACGAGACCTGGGCCTACGACTCTGGCAACGACTGCTGGACCCAGCTGCAGCCGCTGTCACCGATGCCGGGCCGTTCTGCTTCAGCGGCGGCCTGCGCGAGTACGACGGGAACCCTGACTCTGTTCGGCGGCCACGATCCGCAGAACAATGCGTCGGCGGACACATGGACGTATGACTTCGACGGCTCCTGGGTAAGAGTCTATGCGGGCGATGTGACGCCGAGCGCTCGGGCGAGCAGCTCGATGGTCTACTGCGAGCTCACCGACACGCATCTGCTCTTTGGAGGCCGGGATGAAGCCGGCAATCCTCTGAGCGACACGTGGATCTACTGGTCACCTGCCAAGTGGTGGTGATCGAGTCACCCGCCGTTCCTACGGGCTGTTAGTATGCAGGCCGGGGAGTTTGAGCATATGGAGCAATCCCTGCTGCGAGGAGGCATGTGTATGTACAAGAAGATGGTGGTACTTCTAGACGGCTCGGAACTCGCCGAGGTAGTCTTCGACTACGCGCAAGAAGTCTCCGGCAGGATGCACGTCGACATGGATCTGTTGCATGTATGCAGCCAGGACCAAGAGGCTCAGCTACCCATGCGCCAGGCCTATATCGACAAGAAGGCGGAGGAGCTGTGCGCCGAGGCCGAAGCCGTCAGGAGCAAGTACGACGAAGACGCCACCGCCCAATGCATCAACGCGCAGGGGCACGTTGTGGTGGGCTATCCCGCCGAGGAGATCCTCAAGTTCGTCGACGAGAATGATATCGACCTAGTCATGATGTCCACTCACGGGAGCTCCGGGGTCAAGAAGGACTGGGATCTGGGTGAGGTGGCCAACAAGGTCGTCCACGCTGCGAAGGTTCCCGTGTGGCTGGTGCCTACTGAGCTCCGCGGCGCGGTTCTGGCCGACACTCTTCCCAAGCGCCCCCTGCTGGTCCCTCTGAGCGGCACCGAGAAGTCCGAAGTGGCTCTGACGCATGCTGTGCAGATCATCCGGCAAAGAGGCGCCGAGGCCGAGAGCCAATTGGTGCTGCTCCATGTCGTGGAAGATCCCGCGCCCGGGTTCTTGTCGAACCGGGCGTCGGTAGAAGATTTCACTGCCCAACGGGATAAGATGAAGGCCTATTTGGAGAACCTGGCCGAGCCGATCAGGGCCTCTGGTGTAGAGGTTCGCACAGAGGTGCTGATATTGGGAGACGCCGCCAGGAACATCATCGGCTATCTCAAGCACAACCCGACGCAGCTCCTCGTCATGGCCGCTCGGGGCAAGAGCAGGATCAACAGAACCATCTTCGGCAGCGTCACCGAGAGTGTCATCCGCATGGTGAAGGTGACGCCCTTCCTTCTGGTCAGCGGCGACGAATCAGACGCCTAGGGAGGTCTTAGCGCCGTCACGCGGCATGAGGCCCAAGAACACTTGAGCCGCGGATCCCATCCCCCGGGGGATGGGATCCGCGGCTCTCTTTGCTTGGTTTGCCCAACTCAGCCCATCATCTGGCCTGGAAGCCAAAGGACGATCTGCGGGAAGGCTATCAACAGTGCCAAGAAGACAAGCAAGACTATGATGAATGGCAAGACGCCGCGTAACAACTCTCCGATCGGTATCCCGAACGTGTTTCGTACGATATAGAGATCTAAGCCCAGCGGAGGGGTTATTAGACCTATCTGGAGGTTGACCACCACCAGCACGCCGAACCAGACCAGATCGAAACCGAGGGCGGTGACGGCGGGCACGAAGATGGGGAGCGTCAGCAACAGGATGGTCATCGTGTCCATGATGCAACCGAGGAACAGGTACATGATGCTCAGCAAGACGATGAATCCCGTCGGGGACATGCCGGCCTCGAGAACGACCTCAGCTATCTTTTTGCCCAAGCCGCCGCTGCCTACCACGTAGGTGAAGAAGGAAGCTCCGATGATCACCAGTATCAGCATCCCGA
>DAIRFC010000124.1:0-4825 GCA_036795215.1 Actinomycetota bacterium
TCCATACCATCCGCAGGAACCCCGACATCACCAACATCGTGCACAACAACATGGTGTACGGTCTGACGAAGGGGCAGGCCTCGCCCACGAGCACGCGCGGCTTTCACACGCCCGTGCAGGTGGATGGGGTCCTCTCGGAGCCCTTCAATCCGATCGCGGTGGCGATCTCGTTGAACGCTTCCTTCGTGGCGCGCGCCAGCACGGTGGACCAGCCGGCGCTGAAGACGATCTTGCAGCAGGCCATCCGGCATCCCGGCTACGCCTTGGTGGATGTGTTGCACCCCTGTGTTTCGTTCAACAAGGTGAACACGGCCCAGTGGTTCCGCCAGAACACGTACACTCTTGAGGACGACCACGATCCGGGCGACCGGGTGGAGGCCTTCCGGCGGGCCATCGAGACGGAGCGATTGCCGCTGGGCGTGTTCTACGTCAATCCGAGTAAGCCCGTATTCGAAAGAAGCCTGCCGGCCTATCAACAGGGCGACGCACCGCTCGCGTCGCGGCGCATCGAGATGAGCCGGTTGGCGGAGTTCGTCCGGGACAGCTTTCGCTGACGACCGGCGTGCCGTCTCGCTAGACAGCCACCGCCTTGCGGTCGAGCACCCCGCGTACCCGCCGGCCCAGATCCTCGGGAGTGAAGGGCTTCGGCAGGTAGTCCACCCCTTCTTCCAGCCTGCCGGCGTGAGCGAAGCTCTCGCGCGCGTACCCCGACATGTAGAGCACCCGCAGATCGGGGCGTAGCTCGCAGGCGGCTTGGGCCAGCTCGTTGCCCTGCATGCTCCCCGGCAGTATCACGTCGGTGAGCAACAGATCGAAGACGCGGCCGCGGTCTTCCAGCAGCCCCATGGCTTCGTCGCCGTTGGCGGCGGCCTCCACCTTGTAGCCGAAGTCTTCCAGGGCCCTCTTGGCCAGCACCCGCACCGCCGCCTCGTCTTCCACCAGGAGGATGGCCTCGTGTCCGGTGTGCGTGGTCGCGGGCGCAGGCGCGGGCACGGGGGCCGCATGTCTCGTCAGGGGCCGGTGGACCCGAGGCAGATAGATCTTGAACGTCGTACCCTTGCCCGGTTCGCTGTAGACACCCAGGCAGCCGCCACTCTGCTTCACGATGCCGTAGACGGTGGAGAGCCCCAGCCCTGTGCCCCGTCCCGGTTCTTTGGTAGTGAAGAACGGCTCGAAGGCGTGCTCCCTTGTCTCCTCGTCCATGCCCGTTCCGTTATCCGAGACCGCCAGCATGACGTGCGGACCCGGTTCTGCCCCCTCGAGTTGCCGGCAGGTCTGGTAGTCCAGCTCCACGTTGGCCGTCTCGATGATGAGCTTCCCCCCGTCGGGCATGGCGTCACGGGCGTTCACCGCCAGGTTCATGAGTACCTGCTCGAGCTGCGACCCATCCACTTCCACCAGCCCCAGCTCGGGCTGCAGCAGGGTGAAGAGCTCCACGCGCTCGCCCAGCGTGCGCCTCAGGATCCTCTCTGTGCCCTTCACGGTGTCGTTGAGCGAGAGCACCTCGGGACGTAGGGCCTGGCGGCGCGAGAAGGCCAGTATCTGGCGCGTGAGGTTGCTCGCTTGGTCGGCGGCCGACCGTATCTCGCCCACGTCTTTGCGCCACGCGTCGGCGTCGGTGACGTCGGAACCAAGCACCAGTTCGGAATAGCCGATGATGGCCGTGAGCAGGTTGTTGAAGTCGTGGGCTATGCCTCCCGCCAGTTGACCCACGGCCTCCATCTTCTGAGCCTGGCGCAGCTGATCATCGCGCTCCTTGAGGGCCCGCTGGGCCTCGTAACGCTCGGTGATGTCGCGCACCACCAGCAGCCTGCCGGCGCCTATGCCACCGCCCGATCCGAGAGGAGAGCTCACCACGTGGTACCTATGCTCCGAATCCCCCTCGCCTCTGTGCATCTCGAACTGCGAGGCGAGACCGTCCTCGCTCTCGGGTCTGTCGGCGGTGACATCGCCCAGCACCTCCGACGCCGGCCGGCCGATCATCTCCGCGGCCCGCTCGCCCAACATGGCCGTGGCGGCCGGGTTGGCGTACACCACCTTGCCGTCGCCACCCAACACCAAGACGCCGTCTTTCATGGTCTCGAGCACCTGGTTACGGGCTACAGGCAGCAGAGCAGGCATGAGAGTAGGCAGACGGAAGCTCCACATGCTGAACGCTAAGGCCACTCCCGCCACGGTGAGGGCAAGGGGGTTGAGGTCTATGCCGTGGTCGGGCGTGATCCAGAAGATGGAGAGCACGTTGCCCACCCAGGGCACGATGGCGGCGACTGTCAGCAGCACACCCTGGTGACGGTAGATCTGCGGATGGCGATAGGCCGCGCTCAGCAAGAACAGGCTGCCGAACAGCACCAGGATGAGCCAGTAGGCCGCGTACAGCCAGAACCAGGCGCCGTGCCCCAGCGACAGGATAGACGTGGATTCGATCGTGCTGAGTTCGGTCCGGCTCCAGATCAGGCCATGCGACTGGTTGGTGAAGACAAGCGCCAGGGTGACCAGCGAGAAGACCCCCACCAGGGCGCCGTACTTGGGGTTGAACTTCCGCGTCGCCCCGGTGTGCGCGCGGGCGAAGAGGTACCACATGATAGGCATGGGAAGGATGCCCAGGTACTGCAGCTTGGCCCACACCAGCTTCTCGTCCAGAGTGGGCGCCGCCACCTCAACAGCATAGAAGGCGGCCCACAACGCCCCGGCGGCCATCAGGGCGGCGAACTGCCACCCCCCAGGCATGGCCCGGCGACGCCACCCCACGAAGGCCAGCACCACACAGACAAAAGCGGCCAGCCCATGCACGATCACATATGGGGATGTCGCGGCCCACTCGTTCAACACGGCCTTCTTCTCCTGCTTCAGGCCTACTTACTTACACCCAGTAGACTATCGGCCGTTTGCTCGCGATTGTTTACTGGCCTGCGGCCGCGGCAAACGACCCCCTGTGCGGCAATCACCTAATCGGCCGCCTCGTACGACTTCGAAACCATCGGACCCTCCTCGGTCTCGGGAGCGTGAGGAACTGGGTAGCCGACAACAGGGTGCCGTCCTTGTGTCCGGCGTAGGTCAACGAGCATCGGTCGTCTCGACACCAGCATTCCTCCACCGGAGGCAAGAACCGAAGCCACGCCTTGACGGCGTCGCAGGCCACCTCGTCGCGACTCCGGTTGAGCCAGCCGGCCGAAACCGCCAGCAGCGTGGCAGCAAACGCGTGTAGGCAGGTCATCTCTTTGGGTTCTTCAGGACCTCCGAGACCTGCTCCCAACCGGGTCATGAGCACGATAGACCGGCAGTTTGCGTGGTACCGATCCACCGTTCGGAGCGCATAGCTGTCGACTGCATCTTGCACAAGATCGCGTAGCCACTCCTCTTGCGCGCAGGCTCGCCGAAGCAGATTCACCGCTCCCGTCTTTTCCGCACTACTGACAATGGAAGCCAGAGACGGACAGGTAACGTAAAGAGGGGCCCTGTGCGCCGCGCCATCTGAGAGGCGACTGGCGGTCTCGACCACGGCGGGATGGCCGAAAGGGCACCACACCACCACAGCGGCCAGATTGCGGGGCCGAGGGTCGGGAGCCCCCCTGATGGGGGCCAGGAACTCGCGTATCTTCGTGGCCAAGCTGTCCACTGCACCTTCGATGCCTGTTTAGCTCGATATTTCCATCGATGGAATGTATCATATCGATGTGGGCGTCCTGTAGTAGCGCAACCACGCATAGACGCACATGGGAGCTCACTGATACACTGTTCTCTTAGCACAACATGGTGCAGGGGGACTAGATCGAATTCGCCAGACGCGAGTAGGCCGAGTCTGTAGACGTGCACACGTCTGTTAGTGGAACCGAGGAGCACTTCTTCTTAGTCGGAGTCTTTTGCCTGGTATTGACAGGAGATTGATTCACACAAGCGTTCACTGGGAGCACTCATGCAAGGCATAGATGTGCTTATGAAGGTAGCTGCCACTCTGGAGACAATAAACCCCAGTGACCGCTTCTGTCCTTTGTGCCGCTCGCTCCTATGCGTCATCAGGCCCTTCATCGAGAAGGACCTCAAGAGCCGCGGCTTCGACCAGGACGTCATAGATGCGGTCTACGAGAGCAGGGTTGCGTCGGGCGATCTCGCGAACCCGCCACACTCGGTACTCGAGGAAGTAGTCCGGCTTCAAGCCGAAGACTTCGGCTAGTTTCTCAATGGTGCGCGCCCCACGGTCGTCGATGGCCGGCGTGCCGCGGATCCCGCTAAGGTAACGGGAAACGGTCGCAGGGGAAACTCCGGCGGCGGTCCACAGGTCGGTGTTCGACATGCTCCGCTCCTCCAGTAGTGCCTGCAGCGCTTCACCGATGGGTAATGTAGTTGCGTTTTCCATTTAGGTGCAAAGTGTAAGTCATCCGCGTCGAAGAGTGCTTGCCGTCGATGGTAAAAGTATATATGATTGCTTTACCGTTGATGGTAACGGGTCTTTCACTGCTTCAAACCGCAGACTGGGAAAGGAGTGCCCATGGCTCCGATCGTCAACCCGCGATCTCTCGCCCAGTTGATTTGTGCGTCATGCGGCGCTGGGTTGGAAGTACCTATTCGCGAGCTGCTCGAGGAACCGCTCATCTGCTGTGCCCATTGCGGAACCCAGATCAGAGCTCATCGCCTGGCCGCTCTACTGAAGAGCGTCGAGCGAGAATTCGCAGACATCGCGCGACAGCGCAAGGACACCTCCTGCGACATGGGGTTGCCATCGAATCAAACACGGCAGCCTTCGGGCACGCCCGGCAGGCGAGAGATGGTCGAAACGGATTGCCTTTACGTCCGGTACGGATGGAAGACCGAAGAGGACATCTCCTAG
>DAIRFC010000125.1:0-4786 GCA_036795215.1 Actinomycetota bacterium
GCGGAGGCACGGCTGACTGTCTACAGCGTCGACAAGAGCACTCTGACCGGCAGACAGCGGGCCCATTTCGCGCAGCCACTGGCTCCGGGCTACGAACTGGAACATGTAGTCTCGGTGGACGGCGACGGTAACGGCGGCCTTATCATCGGAGCCCGCATCAGCAACAGAGGACCCGCGGCGGAACGGCGAGCGTCACTGGTTTTGACGCGACTGGCCGCCGGCCGCAACGGTCAAGGCGGTCTGCACGCACCTGTGGATGTCGGAGCTTCCGACGTCCTGCTGCTGGCCGATTCGTCCTACGCGTACCTGGGCCAACCATACGTGGTGACCCCGGACGGACGCGTTCTCCAGCCCATAGGCAGTGATGCCGGGTACAGTGTCTTCGTGCACTCGTTCGACCAGGCAGGCTCTCCCGGCCGCATAATGGAGGTGCAGCCGTGAGACGCTACACCCTCGCCGGAGGCCTGACGGTCGCGCTTTCCACGCTGATGCTGATCTTCGGTCCGGTGGTCTCCACCGCGCAGGCTGCCATTCCCACGCTCACCAGAGCAGAAATCGTCGCCCGGGCGGAGACGGCCCTAGGGCTCACCTACACCTGGGGAAAAGAGAGCTGGGTTCCCAACACCAGTGTCGGAACTGGCACCGACTGCTCCGGGTTGGTCCTCAAGTGCTGGGAAGTGCCGAGAACCATGCTCTACCAAGAAGAGGATGGGGTCAATGCCTCGATCTACCCCCGCTACACGAGCTATGACTTCTATCACTGTACCGGTCCCTGGACCGCGCTCAGCAGCCGTTCCCTGCTCAGAGAAGGTGATGTCCTCGCCTACCACAATGGAACGAGTGGCCACGTGGTCATCTACGCGGGTGGAGATGCATGGAACTACCCCATCATCTACGAAGCGCCGGGAACGGGGTCTGCCTTGCGTAGAGCCTGCGTCTACGTAGGCGACGGCTACCTGCCGCGCCGCCGGGCCTCTCTTCTGGAGACATCGACCATCATCCTCGACAATCCCACGGCCAAGAGCGTCGGAGGGAGCGACATAGCCGGCAACTGGACGCGCTCTACGAGCAACCCCGGCTACTATGGCGACGACTATCAGGCTCGAGCCGGCACCAGCGGGACTTCATATGCCCGTTGGACACCTCGGTTCCGAGATTCCGGCTACTACCAGGTCTACATGCGCTGGACAGCAGGAACGAACCGGGCCTCGATGGCCAGGGTCCACTTGAATACAGCGACGGGCCAACAGGTGGTGTATGTGAATCAGCGATACAACGGTGGGATATGGTACCCACTTGGCCGCTACTACTTCAGCGCGGGCTACGCCACAGGGGCGGGGAGCGTCACCCTCTGGGCCACCGGGGCCAACGGCTACGTCATAGCCGACGCGGTGAAGTTCGAGAGAGTGCAGTAGCGGTTCTTGGCTCATGCAGGCTGTTTCAGGCACGTGCAGTCCCGCCCTTAGGAGCGGGACTGCACTGCGCTGTGCCGGCGCCGTGCCTCAGAGGTGTTGTTGCAATAGAAGCCACTCAACTTGAACAAAAGCGGCCCCTAGTGGAGAATATGTCAGCCATTCTGCACAGGGGTCAGCATGCGTATGTTTCGTATATCCACAAGACCCAGCGTGTTCAGCATAGTCTTCTTGATCTTGGCGTTGCTGATGCTGGTCTTCATCCTCACGCCTCTCATCAAGACGTGTTTTTCCTCCTCCCCCGGGACGATCTGGCACACCCTCTTGGACGAGGACGTCTACATGTCCATCCTCATGACCGCCTCATGTGGCCTCATGGCCACGGTTCTCGGCCTGATCCTGGGAGTGCCCCTGGCCTACCTCCTGGCGAGACACGACTTTCGAGGCAAACGACTCCTTGAGTCCTTGATAGACGTACCTATCGTCATCCCCCACTCGGCGGTGGGCATCGCGCTGCTGTTCGTGTTTGGCAAGCAACAGCTCTTCGGTCAGGTCTTCTACGAAATAGGGCTGCGATTCGTTGATACCTTGGCCGGAGTGGTCATCGCCATGATGTTTGTGAGCGTGCCGTTTCTCATCGATTCGACCCGAGACGGCTTCAAGGCCGTTGACCCGCGGATGGAGAAGGTGGCACGCACCTTGGGGGCTTCGCAGTGGAGGACCTTCTGGCGGGTGTCATTGCCGCTCACATGGCGTAGCGTCGTGTCGGGCTCCATCATGATGTGGGCCAGGGCGATCAGCGAGTTCGGAGCCGTGCTCATCCTCGCGTACCATGTGCCGTTCTTCGGCGAACACCCGGCGGTGACGCCAGTCCTGATCTTCGAACGGTTCAACAATTTCGGCCTTGATGCCGCGCGACCAATCGCCGTTCTCGTGATCATCATCTCTCTGCTGGCGTTCGTCGCCTTGAGGACCTTCACCATCAAGGAGGAGAAACCCTGATCACCCTGCGCGATTTGAAGGTCGATCTGGGGGAGTTCGTCCTCAAGAACATCAATCTGGACATCAACACGGGGGAGTATTTCATCCTGCTCGGACCCACCGGGGCGGGCAAGACGGTGCTGCTGGAGGCCATTGCCGGTCTCTACCCGCTCATGCAAGGCAAGGTCTTCATAGACGACCGGGAGATCACGAGACTCGCGCCGGAGAAGCGTGGCATCAGCATCGTATATCAGGACCAGATGCTCTTCCCCCACCTGTCTGTCGAGAAGAACATCGCCTTCGGTCTGAAGGCGTCCAAGTGTCCCAGGCAGCAGATCAAGCCGCTTGTCGACAACATCGCCGAGTTGCTCAACATCACCCATCTCCTCGAGAGAAGACCGACGACACTCAGCGGTGGCGAGAAGCAGAAGGTGGCCCTGGCCCGTGCGTTGGTGACCAAGCCCGCGGTCTTGCTTCTGGATGAGCCGCTCAGCGCCCTTGATCCTCAGTCACGCGAGGTCATGCGGCAGGAGCTGGCCGACATCCACCGGCGACTGAAGATCACGATGGTCCACGTCACCCACGAGTTCGAGGAGGCGGTGGCTCTTGGCGATAGAGTCGCGGTGCTCGAGCAAGGTGAAATCGCTCAGGTCGGTACGCCGCAGGACATCCTCCGGCGTCCGGCATCGGTCTTCGTAGCCGAGTTTGCGCTGAGCCGCAATGTCTTCACCGCCAACGCCACAGACGCGGGTGAGGGCTATGCGGCCGCGGATATCGGCTACGCCGAGGTGATGGTGGCCACTCACCTCCGCGGCCCTGTTCACCTCACGGTGCGTCCCGAGGACATCCTCCTCTCTCTCGAGCCCTTGCGATCGTCGGCTCGGAATGCGTTCGAAGGCACCGTCACAGAGGTCGTAGAGAGAGGGTCGGTCGTCTACGTGACAGTGACCGTACCGCCCGAGTTCGTGTGTCTCGTAACGAGTCATTCTCGGGAGGAGCTCGGTCTGAAGGAAGGAGTGAGAGTCTGGCTTCATTTCAAGGCAACCGCAGTGCACGCTTTCTAAGATCCCACAGTCTACGGAGGAAGAGAGAAACATGAAGAGACCTACCAAGTACCCTGTGCTACTAGTCACTTTGTTGGTGATACTCGCGGTGGGCTTCGCCGCTGTCGGTTGCGGAGAAGAGGCCGCAGAGGAAACCACCACCACCGCGGCACAGCCCCTCGAAACCACTACCACTGCCGCTGCAGTCACAACCACGGCGGCGCCGGCCGAGACCACCACGACCGCAGCCGCTCTCGAGGACGAGGTACTCACGCTGTACCTCGCGGGTAGCCTGAGCGTGCCCTTCGAGCAGTTGGAGGGGCTCTACGAAGACGACAACACCAACGTGGACGTCCTTCTAGAATCCGGTGGCAGCGCGGCCATGATCAGCAAGATCATCACCGAGAAGGACGCCGGTGAGAATCCCCCCGACATCATGGCGTCCGCGGATTACGCCCTTATCCCAGGGCGCATGTATGAGGGTGACTACGCCGATTGGACCATCGTCTTTGCGCGCAACACCATGGTGCTCTGCTACGCGGACGACGCGCCCTTCTCCGCCGACATAGTCAGCGGTAGCCGCGCCTGGTACGACGTCCTATGCAACGAGGACGTGAAGTGGGGCCACAGCGACCCCGACGCCGACCCGTGCGGGTACCGCTCGATGATGGTCTTCCAGTTGGCGCAGAAGTACTACTATGACGAGGCCGCGACCTTCGGCAACACCCCGGACGAGAACGCCAACGGCCTCTACGACGCCTGCATCACAGGCACCGATGAGGAACGCGGCCGGTCCAACCAGGGCAACGAGGTCGTGCGGACGAAGTCCGTTGACTTGGTGGCTCTACTGGAGGCCGGTGAGCTTGACTACGCCTTCGAGTATCGCTCTGTTGCCGTGCAGCACGGGCTGAACTACATCGAACTGGACGACGCGGTCAATCTCGCCCAGGTGGGGCAGATGCCGGGCAGCGACATGACCTACGCCGACTTCTATGGCACGGCCTCCGTCAAGCTCAAGACCGAATCCGGAGAATACAAGCCGACCACCGGCGCCGCGGTCGTCTACGGCATCACGATCCCGGTGGGAGCTCCGAATGCCGACGACGCCGCCCAGTTCATCCAGCTTCTGCTGTCCGATGAGGGTAAGCAGGTCATGGAGATCGACAACGGGCAGCCGCTCCTCGATCCCATCAAGTGTGACAACGTCGATCTGTTGCCCGCCGAGTTGGCCGATCTGGTGGAAGCTCTCTAGACACCGCTCCTCTGCGCGGCTCTCAGCCCAAGCCGCCGCTCACTCAAGGCACAAAAAAACCGGGCCCGCCGCAAGGCGGGCCCGGTGCTAGCAAGGCC
>DAIRFC010000018.1:0-16012 GCA_036795215.1 Actinomycetota bacterium
CCTAGCCGCTCTCTCTCGAGAGCCGCCTTGCCCTTCAGCTTGAGCTTCCTGTAGTCCCTGTAAGAGATCTTCTCATTGGGGCGTCCCCATCCCATCTCCTTCAGCACCTCGACTACCTTCTTGAGCTGAGGCTCCATGTCTCTGGGGCTCAGCCCTTGAAGATGCGCGGGGATCACCTTCCGCTCGTCGGGCTCCAAGGCAAGCAGCTCGCATATGGCCTCGCACGCATACCGGGCGCCCCTCGCAGGCGGAGTCTGGTCTCGGCCGTCTTCGAAGTTGGGATGACCCATCGCGCACTTCTCTTTCTCGTACATGGCGAAGGTCAACTCGAGGATCCGAGCATCCGGATCGGTGAGATCCAACGCTCTCTGAACCCTGTTGTACCTGACCCTCAGGCAATCGATGGCCCCGTAGTCCTCCTCGAAACGGTCGATCACCGACTCGACAGCCGGTATGGAAGAGGCATAGTTGAGATTCCCATCCCTGGCCAGATCGGCCGATGAGACACCCACCACATAGCTGATAGCGAACGTGGCAGCGGTCACCGCTCCGCAGGTTCCCACTCCGGTCATGGCCACACCGCCATGCAGGCCCACCATCCCCTGAGTCACCGCATCTTGCGTCTCCGGGGAGAAGAGTTCGACGCCCTCGGACTTGAAGGCCTCACAGATAGCCACGAACGTGGCCGGGCAACAGGCGAGAAGGTCTACCCCCACTTCGTCGGCGAGATGGCCCGCGCGGTCGATGATCCTTTGTCTTCTGTCTTCTGGAATATCGATTCTGGGCAGCATGGACGGCCTCCTACCTCTCACCCTCGAACTCTCGCTTGAGCTCATCATGGACTACGTGCGCGTTTTCCATGAACTTCTCTTTGCCCATGCTATAGGCGGGCAGATCCCAATCCATGGTCTTGAGATTGTCAACGATCTTGGACAGCCAGTTCCAGGGTATGGTTATGAGGAGCCGGCCCTCAGGGAACACCTCCCTGCCCTTTCCGCCAAAAGCCAGACCGGTGACAACGTAGTTGACCTTGCCGCTCCGGTAGGGGTAGGCGAACATATACGCGCAGGCCAACACGTTGGTCGTCTTTGATTCCAACAGACCCCCGTCGGAATAGAGCATTGCCCGGAACACGATCTCCGCCTGCTTCGGCGTCGCCAAAACGAACAGCAGATCCGGATCGAACGTCAGCTTGTCGAGCTGGCAGAAGATGATGCTCTGGACCACGTCTCTAGAGAAGCGGGGAAGATCCATGTAGACCTTCTGATTGGCGCGGGGCTCCTCATAAAGACCCCACCATGCGCCTATCAGTCCGCTCTCGGCCCAAGGCGGCATGTCCACCCAACCCATGGGGGCCGACCCGACACAATCCTCGTTCTCCTTCGTAGCGTAGAACGGCTCTTCCCTCTCTTGAGCCTCTCCTATCATCGCGCAGAGAGCCATGCTCTTGTCCAGTTGCTTCACACCCTCCGGGATCCGGGGGAGAAACTTCACCCCGATGGCGGGCTTCTCCAGGCCCAGCCTATCGAAGATACTCAGGTCACATTTGGGTTTGTCCATCATCATGTACTGCCTTTCGTTGTTGGTAGGCATCGAGATGCTTTCTCGACCGGTTCAGCCCCCCAGGTACGCCTTCTTCACCACATCACTAGAACGCATGGTGGCAATGTCGCCGGACAACACCACTTTCCCCACCTGCAACGCATAGCAGGAGTGCGCCACTTCCAAGGCCAGGTGCACGTTCTGTTCAACCAACAGGACGGTGACACCCTTCTCGTTGATCTCTCTGATGGCGCGTCCGACGGCTTCCACCACGATGGGAGCAAGACCGAGAGAAGGTTCGTCCATACAGAGCAACCTCGGTTTGCCCATCAGCCCGCGGCCGATAGCCACCATCTGTTGCTCGCCCCCGCTGAGAGTGCCCGCCTTCTGGTTCTTCCGTTCTTCGAGTCTCGGGAACAAGCGGTACACGTCTTCGACTGTCCGCTCGATCTCGTCCTTGTCACTGATAAGGCTTGCGCCCAATCGAAGATTGCTGAGAACGCTGAGATAGGGAAAGAGCCTGCGCCCCTCAGGTACTAGTATCAGTCCCCTCTTCACGATCTCGTTGGTCTGTTTGCCGCTGATCTTTTCTCCGTCGAAGACGACCTCGCCGGAAGACAGCGGCTTCAGACCCATGAGCGTTCTGAGAAGCGTACTCTTGCCGGCGCCGTTCGCGCCGATGATGCTGACCACGTCGCCTTCGCTCACCTGCAGTGACACGTCCTCTATGGCCAGGGACTTGCCGTAGTGCGCTGTCAGGCTGTTCGCTTCAAGCAGAGCCATGTTCGCCACCAAAGTAAGCGGATATCACTTCTTCGTTCTCCCTGACTTCCTGAGGTAGACCCTCACATATCTTCTGGCCGAAGCTGATGACCACCACTCGGTCACACAAGGACAGTATCTGCATGTTGTGCTCGACGATAAGGACCGTCACGCCGCTGTCACGGGCCTTCGCGATGGCTTCCAGGCTGAAGTCGATCTCCGAGGGATTCATCCCGCCCAATGGCTCGTCGAGCAGCAGCAACTTGGGACTGGTTGCCAGGGCCCGGGCAACTCCCAGCATCTTCTGGAACCCATGCGGGAGATTCTTCGCCAGTTCGTCCTTGTAGTTCTCCAACCCCAACAGTTGGAGGATCTCCAGAGAGCGTTCAGCGATACGCGCCTCATTGCGCCGATAGCGTCTCGTGTTGAAGTACATATCGAACAGGCTGGAGTGGGGATTCACCTGCGAGGAAGCCGAGACGTTCTGAAGCACCGTGAAATCGGCAAAAAGGAGGTTTAGCTGGAAGGTACGCCCGATACCCAGCTCCGCGACGGTATGAGGTTTCTTCCGAGTGATGTCTCTGCCGTCGAAGACGATCTTCCCCTTGGTGGGCGGGAATACTCCGGTGATCAGATTGAACAACGTCGACTTGCCGGCGCCGTTGGGTCCGATCAACCCAACGATCTCGCCCTCATCCACGTGGGCAGTGAATCCGTCGACGGCCGTCAATCCTCCAAATCGTTTCGTCAGACCCTCAATCTGCAGCAGCATTGCCCGTCCTTCCGGCTCTCCACCCCTTGATGCGAGCCACCGCGAGTTCAAATAGGCCGGCGAACCCGTTCGGCATCAGATAGACAAAGAGGAACAATATGCCCGCCGAAATGAACGGCGAGTACGTCTTCAACGAACGGAAGTACTCGGGGATGAGTATCAAGATGAACGTGCCGACGATCGGTCCGTAGAAATTGTTGATGCCGCCGACCAGCACGTACATGAACAACCACATGGTCGCCATGAAGTTGTAGTTGCTCGTCGCGATCGTACCTACATAGTGGGCATAGCCTGCACCCGCAAGCCCAACGAAGAAGCTCCCAACTGCAACGGCCAGGATCCTGTACTTCGCTTCGTCGATACCTACGCTCTCGGCCACCAGATGCGACTGCGAGATCGCTTTGAGATTGGTGCCGATCCTGCTCGACTCAAAGCGATACAGAGCCAACGCACTCAGGATCAGGAGCCCAAGAGCCACGTAGTACCAGGTGACCTTCGAATTGTCGAACATTGGCGGGATCCCTGAGAGGCCACTGTAGCCGCCGGTCCACGTGCCACCGGCGTTGAGGATCTGCACAATCGCGACCCCCAGAAAGAGGCTACCCATCGCATAGTAGAGAGCCCTCAGACGTGCGAAGGAATAGGCGACCAGGATCCCTATGATCATGGTGAACACGGCCGCGCCGACGATACTCAACCCCGGCGGCAGACCCAGCCACTTGGAGGCCATCCCACCGGCGTAGGCCCCTATTCCCATGTACGCCGCGTGGCCCAGAGGAAATTGCCCCGAGATGACGATCGCACGCAGGCTGAGAGCCGCGATGACGTAGAAGAAGACCATTATGAGGATGTGTAGGTTGTAGAGCGATTCCACGACAAGAGGAATCACCACCAGCAAGACAACCGCTGCGACCGGGATGACGCACCTGGAGAGACCGCTGTTCCGGGAAGAAAACCAGCCCGCCAGCTTGCCCGCTGCGCCGTTCTTGGAATCAGTCATGTATCGATGTCCTCTACCCTCAACCCTCGCGGCCGAAGAAGCCCCGAGGTCTTATGAGAAGCACGATGACCACTACTACGTAGGGGATCGCGTCGCTGACCGCGCCACTGAAGAGCACCGGGGCGACCGCGTCCAGCCCGCCGAGAATCAGTCCTGTCACGAAAATCCCGCCAATACTCCCGATGCCCGCCAGAATGACGAGGACGAGAGCCTTGATCAGCATCAGATCGCCCATGTAGGGCGACAGCATGAGATAGGAGCCCATCAGGCAACCGGCGAGGGCCGCCAGTCCACTCCCGAGAGCGCACGCGAGCGCCGACACCCGGTGGACACTGATGCCGCTGAGTGCCGCGCCCTCGATGTCCTGCGAAATGGCCTGCATCTGCTGGCCTCTCTTAGTCTTCCGCACGAACCAGGAGACCAACACGAGCAATACAGCCCCGATGACGAAGATGCTGATCCTCTGATAGCTGACACTCACGACTCCGAACCGCAGATACCCATCTACCAATGAAGGTAATGCCTGCATCTTCGTGCCCAGCATCGCATTGACAGCGGTTTGCAGGACGACGTTGATGCCGACTCCGACCATGACGATCCGATTGAAGTCACCCGTGAAAGGACGGAAGCAGAATCTCTCCAGAAAGACGCCGAACGCGGCCATTATCAACGCGGCGATCAGAATCGAAACCCAGGGATTGATTCCGACGGAGGTGATCAAGGCGAAGCCGATGTATCCGCCGACCATGTACACAGCCCCGTGCGCCAGGTTCAGTATGCCCAGCATGTTGAACAGAAACGCGAATCCGAGCGCGACCAGTATGTACATGGAGGACAGGATCAACACGTTGAATAGGGTTGCAACCACCTGTTCCATAAAATGGTGTCCCTCCGAACGACAGAATCGGGTATTCAGGCCTCTATGGTAGTCCTGGGGCGGATCCCGCGCGACCCACCCCAGGACCAGTTGCTCAGACGACCGCCGTCACAGCCGGGGATCTACGGGATCTGGTTGACCTCCACCCAGCCTGCCGAAACCTGCTGTCCGTCCTGCATCATCTGCATGCACATCGGGTGAGCAACGGCGTGGTTCGCGACGCCGTGGGTTTGTTCGCCGCCCATCCGGCCTGTTCCGAAGAGGGTCTCGATCGTGTCGACCTCGGTCTCCCAGTATTTCGCTATCTCCGTCGGATCGAGACTCTGCGCCATTTCGATGGCGTTCACCAGCACCACTAGGGAGTTCGCGTACTCGAGGTAGACTGCCGTGTCCTCACCCAGCTTGGCCTGGAGGCGCTTGATCAACTCCGCCATCATCGGAGGATTGTCAGGATCACCCGGGGTCGCGGCATTGCTGAAGATACCGTCCGCAGCTATCTCACCTGCTACGTTGTAGATGTCCCCGCAGTTTGCGAGCAGCGCAGTCACATAGGGGATGTCCTCATTGCCAAGCTCGCGGTAGGATTTCACCAGGCTGGCCACATGAGAGATGATGCCGGTGATATGAAGAACCGCGTCCACCTCGCCGATAGCATCCAGCTTTGCGCCGATGGGGCTGAAGTCCTGCAATTCATTCGCGAATCCGACGATCTCCCCACCCGCTATGGTGACACCCTGCGCTCCCAAGAAGTTCTCAACAATAGGAGTCATGTAGGGGATGCCGCCATCGTCGACCAAGACGACGGCCACGTTCTTGGCATCAGGGTAATACTGCTTGAGAGACGCGATGGAGGCCATCGAGCGGCCCACAAAACCATTGCTGGTGATGAACGTGTAGGGTGTCGACGCATCGACCTCACCGGGCTGCAACACGCTGTAAACGGCGGACTGAAGCACCTTGTTCTGGTTGCATATCGGAGAGGCGACCGTGTTGAACATGGCGTTCATGCCGACGATGTACTTGACCTTGTTGTCAAAGATGAGCTTGTTGACGGCTGCGGCACACCCGTCGAAATCGGACTGAGTGTCTTCGATCACCAGTTCGATCATGTATTGCTGACCGGCGACCGTGATGCCGCCGTCCTCGTTGATAAGATCTGCAGCTATCTTGATCTCTTCAGTCGCAACGATATCCTGAGCTGAGATCCAGCCCGTAAGGCCGATCGGAACACCGATCGTCAAAGTCTCAGCGGCACCGCCCGCTGTGGTCTCCGTGCCACCCGCCGTGGTCTCAGTGCCACCAGCGGTCGTAGCGGCCGGTTCTTCCTCGCCGCAGGCGACTGCGGCCATACCAATGACTAACGCCACAATAAGCCCGAGAGCAACCCAATAGCCCCTTCTCACGACTCCCTCCTTAATACCCATTTGTCCACATCGTCACAATCCTCACCCGTTCTACCGAATCACCTCCTAGCTTCGTCCGAAGCCCATTCTCTGGTCTCGAAGAGAAGGCCCACGCATGCCTTCAACGCGCTTGGATAAAACGGCGCAGATAAGACGTCATGTCAACAGATGGGGCTTTGGGTACGACCGAGCAGCATGCGCCGGACTTCCACGACGGATTCGGCGCCCCGGGCACCTATCCCATTCTTGCTGTTCATGCAATCGTGCTCCCCCACCACGCCACAGGTGACCACATCTTCTTAAGTTACTAAGCAGTTAGTCGTTTAATGGCACCCCAAATTACTGTGCGCACAGTAATTTGTCAAGAGAGTATCATCGACATATCCGACCGCTATGTGTTATAGAAGAAACGGCCCGGACGCAGGGGCCGTCTTGATCATCGGAAGGGGGCGTTACCTCGCAATGGCCACGCGAAGGATGTCGGCTGAGGATCGGAAAAAGCAGATAGTCCAGGTTGCGCTGGAGACGGTCGACAAATACGGGATACATGGCACCACCATGGCCCGCATAGCTCGGGGCGCAGGCGTCACACAGGCAGCTCTGTACACACACTTCAGGAGCCGTGAAGAGATCCTGCTGGCGGTGCTTCACGCAGTCTACGAGGAGATATTCCGAATACAGGAGAGTGCGCGCAAAGGAAGCATCGTCGAGGGGCTCCGTACGGCGACCCAGACCTATTCGCGCTTCGTAGGCCGGCGCTGGACCGCGGGCCATGCGCATCTCTTGCTTGAATTCGTTACCAGCTCCCGGGAGTTCGGCCTACGCGACACCCTTCGGGACTATCAGGTGGCCGCCACGAAGCAGCTCGCGGACATCATCGAGGAGGGAAAGCAACGCGGCGAACTGCCGGCAGAGGTGGATGCCGAGCAGCTGGCCTGGATGGTGACCGGTTGGTCTTGGGCCCTTGATATCGCCCAGCTCATGGGGCTCCGATCCGCGTGGCACCCCAACGTTTCGGCGGAGTTGCTTGGCAGGATCCTCGACGGCACGCCGTCCTCCCACGCCGGTCACACGCCCCTAGATCACGCCCAGAACTAGCTCATCACCAGGCCGCGCGGGCGCACACAACCCGCCCCGCTTCTCGCGGCCCTCGCGTCAGTAGCTGATGAAGCTGGGCAACCAGGTGGCCAGAATCGGGAAGAGCAACAGCAGAGCGGCCAAGACCACCATGCCGACGAGAAACACCGTCGCGCCCTTGAATATCTGTCCCAGTGAGATGTCAGGCGCAACGCCTTTGATGATGTAGACGTTGATGCCCACCGGCGGCGTGATGACACCCATCTCCACCACCAACACGATCATGACGCCGAACCATATGGGGTCGAACCCCAACCTGAGCACCGTCGGGAAGAGGATGGGTACAGTCAGCATCACCATGGCCAGCGAGTCCATGAACATCCCGGCTATCAGATACATGAAGAGGATCAGGATCATCACAGCCGTTGGCGGCACGGCCAATCCCCCGAAGAAGTCGGCGATGGCGCTCGGTATCCCGGTCACGGCCATGAAATGCCCGAACACGGTGGCCCCGGCGACGATCATGAAGATCATGGCCGAGATCTGGAGCGTCTCCTTGGTCGCCGCCCAGAACCTCTCGAGCGAGAGCGACCGCCTGACCAGTCCTATGACGATGGCCCCGGCGGTTCCCGCGGCGCCGGCCTGAGTGGGGCTGAACAGCCCTGTGAAGAGACCGCCGAGGACAAGGGCGAAGAGGGCGGCCATCTCCAGGAGGCCGGTCATGCCGATGAGCTTGCTCTTCAGACTCACCTGAGCTCCCCCCGGCGCTGCGTCCGGGCGCACCCGCGCCCATATGATCACGGCCAAGAGGAAGAGACACGCCAGGATCACCCCCGGCACGACGCCGGCAATGAACAGCTTGCCGATGGACTCCTGGGCCAATATCCCGTAGATGATGAAGATAGTGCTCGGGGGGATCATGATGCCCAAGCTCCCGGCCGCGGCGGCGCACCCCGCGGCCAAGCTCGGATCGTAGCCGTAGCGCCGCATCTCTGGGATCGAAACCTTCCCCATGGCGGCGGCCGTCGCATTGGTCGATCCGCAGATGGCCGAGAAACCGGCCGTCGCCACCACGGTGGCCAAAGCCAGGCCCCCACGCATCTTGCCAAACCCAAGGTAGGCGGCATCGTACAATCGGCCGCTCATCCCTGAATAGAAAGCCACTGAGCCCATAAACACGAACATGGGTATCACAGTAAGACTGTAGGTGGAGAACGTGTCCCAGAAGTCGCGCGCCAGCAGGCCCAGCCCGGAATCGAGCCCTTTGATGACGCAGAAGCCGATGGTCCCGATGAAAGCCATCGTGAACCCTACAGGCATTCCCAGAAGGAAGACCGCCACGAGAACAACGATGCCGATCAGCCCGATCGTCACGGGGTCCATGTTTTCACCGCCCTTGCGATTGTCCGCACGAACTCCCTGATCAAGATCAACGTGGTCAGCACCCAACACACGGCCAGACCATAGACGAACGGGTAGAAGGGTATCTTCTGGGTCATCGAGACCTCGCCGGTGGTCTTGAGCTTGCCGGCATATTTGAAGGTGTAGTAGGAGAGAACCACCATCAATCCGACGCTGAACAGCACCGTGATCAAACTCACGACCAGCTTGGGACGATTCGGAAGCTTGTCTACAACGAAGTCCACCGCGACGTGACCATGCATGAACGCCGTGTACGCCATCGCGAACCCGGCGGCCACCACCGCGAGAAACGTCACGATCTCGATGCCCCCCGGGACCGGCCTCGAAAAGACTTTGATGCCGATGATGTCGGCTACCACCAGCACCAGCATCCCGATGAGACCCAGGCCGGCGACCCAGTAGAAGATCTTGCTCAGCCACACCACATACTTGTCCAGAGCGTTGATCACGCCCTTGCCCGACCCGGCCTCACGGACCCGTAGAGGCTCCTGGTCGAGAGGTGGCGTCTCCATAGAACCTCCTCGCTCGGCACTCGCCGGCTATGCATAGAGGCGGAGCATACGCCCCGCCTCTATGCCGGCTTTGACAACCAACAACAGACCGCTATCTCGCGCGCGTCCCTGCGTCCCTATACTCGCCTCTACTGGGCCGACGGGGACTTGATGTTGTCCTTCACCCACGCGGCGCAATCTGCCTCGCTCGGCGCCTTGGGCAACCATTCTTGGATCTTGCTATCCACGAAGCCTTGGTAATCTTCCGTGAAGCCGGCGCCCTGGAGATCGCCCAACTTCTTATCGACTATCGGCTGGACCGCGGCCTTCCAGGCAGCTCCCTCTTCTTCCGACAGATCTATGACCTCACGGCCATCGCCCAGAGAATTGAAGTACTCGACACCGGCGTAATCGTAGGCCGCGGAGACCCTCGCGAAGGCCTCGATCGATTCCTGCGCAACATCGGTGAAGACCTGTTGGATATCGGCCGGCAGCTCCTCCCACTTGTCCTTGTTCATGACCATATACATGGCCGTGATAGAGCCGATGGAGAAGGCCTGGGTCACATACTTGGCTACTTCAGCGTGCTTCCAACCTGCGAGGACCTCGCGGGGAGCGATACTCCCGTCGATGACCCCCTTGGACAAGAGTTCGTAAGCCTCGTTCTGCGCGGCGGCGTAGCCCTCAGCGCCAAGCGCGCCGGCGATGGCCGCGCCCACACCCGTCGACCTGATGACCAAGCCTTTCGCATCCGCCAGTGTCCTGACCGGCTTGCTGGCTGTGAAGAGCACCTGCGGTCCGGTACCGTACAAGCACAGCGTATGCACATCATCCAACTCGGCGGGCTTGAATTCGTTGTAGAACTCGTTCACCACCATGGTGTCCACATATCCGTGGGGGTACCCCAAGGGGTAGTCCAAGAGCTCCATTACAGGGAAGACACCCGGGGTATACGTGAAGCACGAATACCCGAGGTCGGCGATACCGGTCACTACACTGTCAAAGACCTTGTCGGCCTTGGTCAGAGAGCCTCCCGGTAGATACTCGAACTGAACCGCACCGTTGGTGCGTTCAGTGATCTCCGCACACAACATCTCGGACACGATGCCGATGTTGTTGGTGGGAGGCATGAAGTTGTTGAAGGTGAACTTCCAGGTTCCTTCGGCATAGGCAGAGGTAGTCGTGGTTTCGGCGGCTGCGGACGTTGTAGTTTCGGCGGCTGCGGTAGTTGTGGTTTCGGCGGCTGCCGTCGTGGTGGTCTGAGCGGCCGCCGTGGTCGTAGTCTCTTCGTCTTCGCCACAGGCGACCATACCCATGGCAAATGCCAGCACCAACACCACTCCGAGAATCAACGCCTTCTTCATCTGCACGCCCTCCTTTTGCTTTCCCCCGACCGGTACCGAGCGGCCCGGCCTAATAGCCAAAAGAGCACACACACGCACTGTATCAAACGATGGACTATGAAACCCCGGATGTTTCCCATTACCCCGTTCTCAGGCTTTTCAACCAATAATCCAGAAATCCGCACTCGAACTCCGCTGACCTGCTTCTTGCCACAGCCGTCAGGCACTCCTAGTATGAGGTCATGTCGCTACTGGACGTGTTCATACGGGTCCTCGTCGCCGCGGTCCTTGGGGGGATCGTAGGGATCGAGCGCGAGATCAGGGAGCACACCGCGGGCTTCAGGACCCATATCCTCGTGGCCGTGGGAGCGGCCGCCTTCACCTTAGCCTCCAGTTACGGTCTGGAGGGAACGGGTTTCGACCGGCGTTCTTCAGCAGGCGCGCGTGGTGGTGAAGGAGATGTCGGTGGAGCACGGCGACGACCAGAACGACACGATCCACCTCTTTCTGAAGTTGCCTAGAGGACTCGACCAGACCAGACTCATAGCGCTGGTGGGAGACGTGGACGAGGTCCGCTCGGTCACGCTCGAGTAGCGCCCGTAACGGCCGGCAGTCCCTCTGGAACGCGGCGTAAAATCAGTCCTGACTCTCCGACAGATCGAAGATGGCGCACTCCACGCCCTGGCTCTCTGCAACCGCCTTGCAAGTCAGTCTTCCCTCTACCATATTGAGCCCCTTCGCCAAGGCCGGATCGGCCCTGAATGCAGCCCGGTAACCGAGGTTGGCCAGCTTGGACACGTAGGGAAAAGTAGCGTTGCAGAGTGCGAACGTGGAGGTCCTCGCCACGGATGCCGGCATGTTGGATACGCAGAACACGCTCACGCCGTCCATGTCGATGACCGGATGTTCGTGAGTAGTCGGGACGGCGCCCTCCACACAGCCGCCTTGGTCGATGGCTACGTCCACTATCACCGAGCCCTTCGTCATCCGCGAGATCATCAACTTGGTGACCACCCGCGGGGTCCTGGCCCCCGGTATGAGCAATCCTCCGACAACGAGATCAGCGTTTTCGACCGCCTGGGCGACCGTATATTCGTCGGAGGCAAGCACTGTGAGTCTGCCGTCGAGCACGTCGGCCAGATATCGCAGCCTATCGAGATTGACATCAAGGATGGTGACGTTAGCCCCCATTCCCAGGGCCATCTTGGCCGCGTTGATCCCTACGGTTCCTCCGCCAAGGATCACCACGTTGGCAGGTGGAGTGCCCGGAACACCGGCCAGCAGTACGCCGCTGCCCCCGTTCTCTCTCTGAAGCCAGTGTGCCCCTATCTGGATCGACAGCCGGCCCGCCACTTCGCTCATGGGTGTGAGAAGAGGAAGCGCGCCGTTCGGCAACTGCACGGTCTCGTAGGCGATACCGACGATCTTCCGGTCGAGGAGCGCATTGGTCAGGTCGGGCGCCGGCGCAAGATGGAGATAGGTGAACAGCACTTGGCCTTCTCGCAGGCAGCCGTGCTCCTGGGGCAGCGGCTCCTTCACTTTGACGATCATGTCGGCCTCAGCGAACACCTCCTCAGCAGTTGAGAGGATGACAGCGCCGGCGGCCGAGTAATCAGCATCGACGATGCCTGAGCCCGCACCGGCGGACTGCTCGACCACGACCGTATGGCCATCGCGCACGAGACTCCTCACGCCGGCGGGCACCATAGCCACACGGTACTCGTGATTCTTGACTTCCTTAGGCACCCCAACGATCATCCTGGTCTTCCTCTCTCCCGGAGGCGCGCCAACTCGCGCGCGAGGTCTTTGATCTCATCCCGTAGCTTGGCTGCATATTCGAACCGCAGTTCCTCCGCGGCTGCGAACATCTCTTCTTCCAGCGTGGCCATGAGACGCTCCATCTCTTCCACCGACATCTCCTCGCCCCGAGGCCCGTGACGCCGTTCCTTGTAGGGAACACTACCACTGATGCCGAGCAGCTCGGCGATATCGGAGACCCCTTTCACGATGGTGCGCGGCTCGATACCGTGCTCTTCGTTGAACGCCAGCTGGGCTCCGCGGCGGCGATCGGTCTCCGAGATAGCTCTCTCCATCGCCACCGTGCGTTTGTCTGCATACATGATGACCTTGCCCTCGACGTTGCGGGCCGCCCTCCCGATTGTCTGCACCAGAGCCGTCTCGCCGCGGAGAAAGCCCTCCTTGTCGGCGTCGAGTATCGCCACCAGAGTGACCTCGGGCAGATCGAGACCTTCGCGCAGAAGGTTGATCCCGACCAGCACGTCCACTTCTCCCAGGCGCAACTCTCGAATGACTCTGATCCGCTCGATCGTGTCGACTTCCGAGTGCAGGTAGCGCACCCGAAAACCCATCTCGAGCAGGTAGTCGGTCAGATCTTCGGCCATCTTTTTCGTGAGCGTGGTCACCAACGCCCTCTGCCCCTTCTCCACGCGCATCCGGATCTCGTTCATCAGGTCGTCGATCTGGTGCCGGGTAGGCCTGACTTCGACCGCAGGGTCGACGAGACCCGTGGGCCTGACGAGCTGTTCGACCACCTGGGTGGATACGGAGGTCTCCCACTCCCCGGGCGTGGCCGAGACGAACACCAGCTGTGGGACCCGCTCGATGAACTCCTCAAAACGAAGCGGCCTGTTGTCCATGGCCGACGGCAGCCGGAAGCCGTGCTCCACGAGCATCGTCTTGCGGCTGCGATCACCCTCGTACATGCCGTGCAACTGTGGCACGGTCATGTGCGACTCGTCGATGAAGACTAGGAAATCGTCGGGAAAGAAGTCCAGCAGCGTGTAGGGCGGTTCTCCGGGTTTGCGGCCCGACAGGATGCGGGAGTAGTTCTCGATGCCGTTGCAGTAGCCAAGCTCGCGAAGCATCTCCATATCGTACTGAGTCCGCTGGCGCAGGCGGAACGCCTCCAGTTGCTTGCCCCGGGCCTCCAACTCGGCCACCCGCGCCTCCAGTTCGGCGGAGATCTCGGCGAGGGAACGCTCCATAGCATCCTCGGCGGTGACGAAGTGAGTAGCCGGGTAGATGGCGACCGCCGGCAGATGTTCGATGATCTCTTGCGTCAACACGTCGACCTTGACGATCTCCTCCACTTGGTCGCCCCACAGGCTCACCCGCACCGCATAGTCATCGTAGGCGGGCCACACCTCGAAGCTGTCCCCACGGACTCGGAACTTGCCTCTCGCAAAGCCCACGTCGTTGCGCTCGTAGTGGATCTTGACGAGCTTGGCGAACACCTCATCCCGGCTGATGTCGTCCCCCTGCTTGAGCAATACCACCTGGCCGAGGTACTCCTGCGGCGACCCAAGACCGTAGATGCACGACACCGAGGCGACGATGACCACGTCGCGGCGCATGAGAAGACTCGAGGTGGCCGCGTGACGGAGCCGGTCGATCTCCTGATTGATGGAGGAATCCTTTTCGATGTAGGTGTCGGTGGCCGGTAGATACGCCTCCGGCTGGTAGTAGTCGTAGTACGAGACGAAGTACTCCACGGCGTTGTCAGGAAGGAACTCGCGGAACTCGTTGCAAAGCTGAGCAGCCAGGGTCTTGTTAGGAGCCATGACCAGGGCGGGCCTGCCAACGTGGGCGATGACGTTAGCCATGGTGAAAGTCTTGCCCGAGCCGGTGACGCCCAGAAGTGTCTGAAAGCGATCACCACGCTCGACCCCGTCAACCAGGTGCGCCACCGCCTCGGGTTGGTCACCCTGAAGTTGATAGTCGGACCTCAGTCTGAAGTCGCTCAAGTCCAGCCCCGCAGGCTCGGAACCCCAGCCGCGGCTACTGCCCGGCCCCGGAGAACGTCTCTGGATGAGTGCGGAAATACACTCCCCGGTAGTGTTCGACCTTTTCGACAAAGGTGCGTGTTTCGTCGTACCGGATATCGTCCAGACGGAATGCCGATTCCCCTCCCGCGGCTTTCACCCACTCCGACACCGTCCCCTGCCCCGCGTTGTAGGCGGCCAGAGTCAGGACTCTGTCTCCTCCATAGATGCCGAACAGGTAGTTGAGGTAGCAGGCGCCCAGCAATATGTTGTCATGAGGGTCGGTCAGGTCTGGGCTCCTGCTGCCCCGCCAGCTACCAAGCCGGACGATCCACTTTGCGGTATCGGGCATGAGCTGCATGAGCCCGACGGCTCCCGCCGAAGAGACGGCCTGGGGATCGTAATTGCTCTCCGCTTTGACGACGGCCGCCACGAGATATGGATCGAGACCGTAGACTCCCGCTGCTTCGGCGATCTCGTCTGTGTACTGGATGGCGAACAACCTGTCAGAGATCACGGGCACTATGGTGCGCCCAGTCACGAGTAGAGCCGCCACTATCGCGACGGCTATGAGTATCACGCCGATCACAGTCAGTCGTATGAGCCGCTCTCTGCGGGCACGCCGAGCGAGGCTCTCAGAAACAGAGCGCTGAGGCTCTCGGGCTCCCCTCACTGCGGTCATCGTTCCTCCTCGAGCATCGACTCGGCCTGCTGGTACGCCGACCGGACAAAATCGTGCAACTCGTCCAGGCTCCCGTCGTTGTAGAAGACCAGATCGCTCCCCTCTGCCCGCCGTCTGCTGGACGTCTGCAACTTTTCGAACTCGGTGAACTGCTCGAGGTCGAAATGGTGGATCGACCGCCTGCGACGCGCCTCGGGGCCTGCTTCGACTGTGACGATGAGGTCGAAAAGTCCCTCGAAACCCGCCTCGAACAGAAGCGGTACCTCACAGACTACCACAGCACCTTCAGGCGCCTCATTCATGCGGCGCACGATCTCCTGGGCGACCCACGGATGAGTCAGTTGCTCCAGCCATCTGAGCGCCCGGCGCTTGCCCCGCACCAGATCCGCCAGCCGAGTCCTGTCTATGCCACCATCTGGGTTCAGCACCTCGGTACCGAAGCGATCGACGATCAAGGCCACCTGCTCCGGCCGAGCGTAGAACTCATGAACGAGCGCGTCGGCAGAGAGAGTCAACGCGCCTAGAGCCTGAAAGCAAGCGAGGGCCGTGCTCTTGCCGGCCCCGATGCCGCCCGTCAGACCGACGGCCACCATGTCGAGTCGCTTCTGGCTCATCTTCCCTCAATAGACGTGGAGCGCCCCTCCCTGGGGGCGCTCCCGCATCGTCAAACGCTATTGATGAGTAAGAGCGATCAGTCCTTAGCATCCGCCTCTTCGCCGGCCTCGGCGCCCTCTGACTCGGTCTCGGCGACCGGCTCGGCCTCCGGCTCCGGAGCTTCCACCTCGGCGGCGGGCTCGGCTTCAGGGGCGGGCTCAACTTCGGCGGCCGGCTCAACTTCGGCGGCGGGCTCAGCTTCAGC
>DAIRFC010000018.1:16112-30362 GCA_036795215.1 Actinomycetota bacterium
CCGGCTCAGCTTCAGCAACCGGCTCAGCTTCAGCAACCGGCTCGGCCTCGGCAGCCGCCTCGGCTTCTGGCTCCGGAGCTTCCGCTTCAGCAACGGGCTCGGCGTCGGCATCTGTGAACGCTTCAGCCTCCTCGTACTCCTCGCCCTCTTCACCTTCTTCGACCAAGGCATCCTCGTGGATGCGATACTCCGGCTCCAACCGCTTGAGGCTCAGCGAGAGCCGGCGCCGCTCGGGATCGATCTCGATGATCTTGACGTTGACCTCCTGCCCCGGCCGCACGATCTCAGAAGGATCTTCAACGTGGTGCTGGGCAAGCTCAGAGATGTGGATGAGACCTTCAACACCCTCTTCAATCTCAACGAAGGCCCCGAACGAAACCAACTTGGTGACCTGACCATGCACGATCTCGTTGACCTGACGATTCTCAAACACCTGCTGCCACGGATCTTTCTGAGTCTGCTTGAGGCCCAGAGAGATACGTTGCCGCTCGCGATCGATGTCGAGTACCCGCACCTCGACCTTCTGGCCGATGGTCAGAACCTCCGACGGATGGTTCACATGACTCCACGAGAGCTCCGAGATATGGATGAGGCCGTCGATGCCGTCGAGATCGACAAAAGCACCGAAGTCAACGATATTGGAGATCAGGCCGGTAACCAGGTCGCCTACGTTCATACGGTCGAGGATCTGCTCCCGCGCTCCACGCCGCTCCTCTTCGAGCACCGCCCGGCGACTGAGCACGACATTGTTGCGGAAGCGATTGAGCTCGATCACCCGGCACTCGAGGGTCTGGCCGAGGAACTCGTCGAGTTCGGCCACCCGGCGTATATCGACCAGGGACGCCGGCAAGAACCCGCGCACGCCCAGATCCAGTATGAGGCCACCCTTGACCACTTCGATGACGTTACCCGAAACCGGCGTGCCCTCTTCGGCCGCCTTCTCGATACGCTGCCACGCCCGCTCGAACCTGGCGCGCTTGCGAGAGAGTATGAGCCGGCCGTCGGCGTCTTCTTTCGTGAGCACCAACGCGTCCACGACATCGCCGACCGAGACCTCTTCAGACGGATCGACAGACTTCCTGATCGACAACTCGTTGGCTGGGACGACCCCCTCGCTCTTGTACCCGATGTCGACAAGGACCTCGTCCTTATCGACTCTCACAACAGTCCCTGTGACGATATCCCCCTCTTCGAAGGACATGATCGTGGCGTCGTAGTTGGGAATGAGCTTCCCATCCACCTCCACCATGAGTTCGTGTCCGCCCTGTAGTTTTTCTTCGCCGTCGTCTGTGGGCTGTACGTTGTCGTCGATCTGTTGGTCTGACATGTAGTTTCTGTTTCCTTCCCGAAGGAACGCATAATCGGGCCGCGCCCTCGCGCGGCTCATGTGCCGGTAGTATACCTAGGCACAAAGGAAAAGCAAACGTCCTGCCCGCCCCTCGCGGTGCGGCCGGTAGGTACTGTTCCGCCGCGGCCGCGGGCCGCGATCACTTGGCCGACAGCCAGTCGGCGCCTACTCCCGAGTCGACCCCGAGCGGCGGCTCCATGGGGAACGCCGCCACCATCTCTTCCGCCATGGCGTCTCGCACCCGGTCAGAATCTCCCTCAGGCACCTCGAAAACCAGCTCGTCGTGCACCTGCAAGACCAGGCGCGAGTCCGCGTATTCGCGCCGGAGCCGGTCGTGGCAGCGGATCATGGCCACTTTGATGATGTCGGCGGCACTCCCCTGGATGACGGAGTTCACGGCCAGCCTCTCTCCCAACGACCGCTCCTGGTAGCTGCCGGACGTCAGCTCTGGTATGGGCCGACGGCGCCCGAACACCGTTGCCACGTACCCTTGGCGGCGTGCGACCTCGATGGTCTCTTCTATGAAGACCTTCACCCGCGGGAGCCGCTGGAAGTAGCGCTCTATGTAGGCAGACGCCTCCTCCCGCTCGATCCCCAGGTTCTGGCTGAGACCGAAGGCCGAGATGCCGTACATGATGCCGAAGTTGACCGCCTTGGCGTAACGACGGTGGGCGTTGTCGATCTGACCTTCCGGCAGCCCGAATACTTCGGCCGCGGTGCGGGCATGGATGTCCTCCCCGCGCGCGAACGCTTCGAGCAGCGTAGACTCGCCGGCCAAGTACGCCATGATGCGCAGTTCGATCTGAGAGTAATCGGCCACCAGCAGCACATTACCCGGCTCCGCGGTGAAACACTGCCGTATCTGCGCTCCCAGAGCCGTCCGTACGGGGATGTTCTGCAGGTTCGGGTCACTCGACGAGAGCCGGCCGGTAGCCGCCACGGTTTGATTGAAGGTCGTGTGGAGCCTGCCGGTATGAGGGTCGACCACCTGGGGCAACGCAAGCAAGTAGGTGGACATCAACTTCGACAGCTCTCTGTGGTTGAGAAGATGCTCGACGATGGGGTGCTTGTCGCGCAGCGACTCCAGGGTCTTCGCGTCGGTGGAATACCCTGTCTTGGTCTTGCGCTGTCTCGGCAGACCCAGACGATCGAAGAGTATCCGGCCGAGTTGCTGCGGAGAGCCCAGATTGAACTCCTCACCCGCCAACTCGTAGATAGAGGTCTCAAGCCCCTCCATCTGATCTTGGATCTTACCCGTGATCTCGCCCAGACGATAGCAGTCCAGGTGGATGCCGGTGGCCTCCATTTCTATGAGGACCGCCGTCAATGGGACCTCGATGGTCCGGAACAAGTCCCACATGCCCTGGTCGCGAAGAGCCTCTTCCTGCCGGGCGGCCAGCGGAAGCACCACGGCTGCGCGGCACGCCGCGGGCAGGTCCGTCGCGGGCTCGCCGGCCACCGGAAGAGGAATGCCTGCCTCGATGGCCAGGTCTTCCAGCCGGTATGCCCTATTGCCCGGGGCGAGCAGATAGGCCGCCAGATACGTGTCGTGAGCCGCCTGTCTGCAGAGCCGGTGAAGTGGCCGGGCAGACTTGAAATCGTGGCAGACGGGCTTGGCCGTGGCGAGCAGACCCGACAAAGCGGAACGATTCTCGTCCGACGACTCGGTCTTGACGAGGGCGTACGAGCCGTAGTCCTCCAGCGTGCCCTCAGGCCGGGCTTGGGCGAGCCACAGGCCACCGGACATCCCGCCCGCGGCGTCTTCCTCGAGGGCGGTCGGTGCGCCCTCTCCCGGTTCCTCCACAGCCAACCCCACGGTCCCCGACCAATCGAGGAGCGTCTCCAAGGCATCGCAGCCGGCCGGGGCCACCCGAGCGGCCGCCAGTTCAGCGCCCGCGCTCCCTTGCGCCTCGACCAACGGCTCGTGCTCAAGCAGCAGAGGCTCTACCCGCTCGAGGAGCGTCCCGAACTCGAATCTGGCAAACAGCTCCTGCAACTTGTCCCGCTGCGGCTCGCTGTAAAGGATCTCGGCTGCGTGGATGTCTATGGGAGCGTCATGCTCCAGGGAAGCGAGTCTCTTAGAGAGCAGTGCCATCTCGCGATGTTGGTGCAACAACTCTCGACGCTTGACGCCGCTCACTTCGTCCGCGTGATCGAGGACCTCTTCCAGTCCCCCGAACTGGGCCAGCAGTTGGGCGGCGGTCTTCTCGCCGATGCCGGGCACGCCGGGGATGTTGTCCGAACTGTCGCCCTTCAAACCGATGAGGTCGGGGATCAGCCGCGGGGGCACGCCGAAACGCTCCTCGACCGCGGCCGGGTCGTAGACTTTGACCTCAGTCACCCCGCGGGTGTTGGCCATGATGCGCACGTGTTCTCCCGCCAGCTGCATGGCGTCTCGGTCGCCGGTGACGATGACCGCGTCGCGCCCCTTGGCCTCCGCCTGGCGCGCCAGCGTTGCGAGGATGTCGTCGGCCTCATAGCCGGGTACGGCGAGGTTCACGAATCCAAAAGCGGAGCACAGCTCGCTGAAATAGGGCCACTGTTCGGACAGCAGATCGGGCATGGGCTTGCGCTGAGCCTTATATTCCTCGAACTCCTCGTGCCGGAAGGTCTTCTCACGCGAATCCCACGCCACGATGACTGCTCCCGGCTTGTATTCCGCCAGGATCTTGATGACCATCAGACAGAACCCGTAGAGCGCGTTGGTCGGGAAGCCTCCGGAGGTGGCAATGTCCGCGGGCAGGGCGAAGAAGGCCCGGTACGCGACATTGCTGCCGTCGAGGAGAAACAGCGGACCCCGGTGTTCCGCGGTCCCCACGGCCCTATAGGATCTCGAGATAGCGGTCGATCTCCCAGGGGGTCACTATGGCCCTGTAAGCATCCCATTCCGCCCGCTTGTTGCGGATGAGATATTCGTAGATGTGGTCGCCCAGGGTCTCGCGCATGAGCTCGGAGTTCTCGAACGCGATGATGGCCCCTTCGATATCGCAGGGTAGCGACCGGATACCCGACACTATCCGCTCTTTGGCCGACATCTCGTAGATGTTGTCGGTGGCCTCGGCAGGTAGTTCCATGTGTTTCTCGATACCCCTCAGGCCGGCGCCCAGCATGGCCGCGAAGGTGAGATAAGGATTGGCAGCCGGGTCGGGGTTGCGCATCTCGACCCGGGTGGCGGTCTCTTTACCCGGCTTGTACATGGGCACCCTGACCAGAGCCGAACGGTTCCGCCGCGCCCAGCAGCAGTAGATGGGGGCCTCGTAGCCTGGGACCAGGCGCTTGTAGGAGTTGACCCACTGGTTCGTCACCAAGCACATCTCGCGGGCATGGTGGAGCAATCCCGCCACGTACATCTTGCCCACCGGGCTGAGATGATACTTGTCGCGGCCATCGAAGAAGGCGTTGTGGTCGTCTTCGAACAACGACTGGTGGACGTGCATACCCGAACCGGCCTCGCCGTACATGGGCTTGGGCATGAAGGTGGCATGGATGCCGTGGGCGTTGGCCACCTCTTTGACCAGCAGGCGGTAGGTCATCACCGAGTCGGCCATGGTGAGAGCGTCTTTGTAGCGCAGATCGATCTCGTGCTGAGACGGCCCGCACTCGTGGTGGGCGAACTCGACCTCGATGCCTACCTCTTCGAGCGCGGTGACCGTGTCGCGACGAATGCTCGTGGATACGTCGAGCGAGGTCAGATCGAAGTACCCTCCCCTTTCGAGGACGTCTGTGTGGGCGCTGTCTTTGAAATAGAAGAACTCCAGTTCAGGCCCCACATACATCGTGTAGCCCATATCTGCCGCCTTGGCCAGCATCCTCTTGAGAGCGTAGCGAGGATCGCCGTCGTAGGGCTTTCCGTCAGGCTGGAGGATGTCGCAGAACATCCGGGCCGTACGGCCGTTCTCGGGCATGGAGGGAAGGATGGCGAACGTCGATGGATCGGGCATGGCCACCATGTCGGACTCTTGCACTCGGGCGAAGCCTTCGATGGACGAGCCATCGAAGCCCATCCCCTCCTCCAGTGCTCTCTCGAGTTCGCGGCGGGTCATCGCAAGGCTCTTGAGAAAGCCCAAGACATCCGTGAACCAGAGGCGGATGAACTTGATGTCGTTCTCCTCGACCGCGCGGATGACATCGTCTTTGGTCATGATGGTAGTCACTCTGGCCCTCCTTACGTTCTCCCGTCTTGCTTAGACTAGCATCAGGACGACCGCGCGTAGCTGAACATGCGACAGAACGCCGGCCAGAGACCGCCCAGCTTCTCAACCCAGCCGGATCTCGGCCCCCGTCTCGGCGACGTCGTAACCGCCCATGGCTGTGAGTGCCTCTCGGAAGCTCTGGGAGGCGACTATGAAGCGAAGCGACCGCACGGGAGACGTGTCCCACCGCGATAGTGGGATCACCAAGTCGTAGCGCTCTTTGCCGAGAGGGACGAACCCCAGTCCGTATGCCGTCGCCGCGGGGCTGATGCCCAAGCCGACGGTCGCCCTCCCCTCAGCGACCGCCCGTGCCACGCCGGTATGAGTGGATTCCTCTTGGTCGTAGCCGGCGATGTTCTCAGGCAGCACGCCTGCGCTCCTGAGCTGCACATCGAGCCAGACCCGGGTCCCAGACCCGGCCTGCCGGTTGATGAGCAACACTTCGGGCCGGGCCAGGTCGGAGATCGAGGCCAGCCCGGCGGGATTCCCCGGCGGCACGATGAAGCCCTGAACACGCTCTGCAAGACTCAGCAGCACCATCTGCTGATTAGGGAAAAGGCGCTCAACAAAGGCCACGTTGTACGAGGCGGTAGAGTCGTCCCAAAGATGAGAGCCTGCGATGTCTGCATCTCCACGGGCCAGAGCCATGAGCCCTGCCAGACTACCCACGAAATCGGTGGTCAAGGTCACCGGACGGTCTTGCTCGCTGAGCAATCGAGCAAGCAGTTCCACCGCTAAGTCATGACTGCCCGAAAAGCGCAGGTGCTCGGCATCTGCCGAGCCCGGCCGCGGACGCACCGCCTGGCGCCGCATGTCCTGCCAACGCGCGATCGCGGCTGCAAGAGCGGCTTCGGCATGCGCCGCGCTATGGCCTTGGTTCAGCGCTTCGAGGAGGTACGTCTCGGCCCGGTTGACCAGACTGGCCCACTCCCACTCGGGCGGCCTCGCGCCTCCGCGCCCCGTCTCGCCGGGAGCGACTACCCGTGTACCACCGCCCCGGTGCGCAGAAACCAACCCCTCCTGGGCAAGAAGAGCGTAAGCGCGGCTCACCGTGTTGGGCGTGCAGTGCCAACGCTTGGCCATGGTCCGCACCGGTGGCAGATGATCACCGGGCCCCAGTTCCCCCGAAACGATGAGCCGGCGAACGTTCTCGGCGATCTCTAGGTAGACGAAGCTCTCACCGCCGGTCATCCGGTCCCCCCGCATCGACGATCATTCAGGCCATAGACACCGGGTTTTTCGCTCTACTTCCCGGAGTCGGTCTTCTGCTGCTTCCAGTCCGAGTCGGCCGGACCGGGCTCAGTCTTCAGCGCGCTCTTGATGTCCACGGTCTCGCGTAGTTCTTTTACCGTAGACTTGACCTCGTCCACCCCGACGGCCTCGCGGACCTCGGAAACCGTGGACTTCACGTCGGCGACTGTCGACTTGATGTCGTCTGCCCCGACTGCCTCGCGGACCTCTGTAACCGTCGACTTGAACTCTTCCTGCCCTTCCTTCAAGCCCTTCTTGAAACCCTTGAGGGATTTTCCGAGCGAAGAACCCAGCTCGGGGAGCTTCTTTGGGCCGAAGATCAGGAGGAGGATCACCACGACGATGACTATCTCCCACGGACCTATCCAACTAGGCATCAGTCAGTCCTCCTTGTGATCCCGCTCGGCACAGACCAAACGGCCCGTCGCCCGGAACGAATCCTGACCTGCCGGTATTTAACCACAAGGCGACGGCGTGCAGGCGAAAGGAAACGCCCCACGGCGGACGACCCTCCGCCGGCGCGAGCGGCCTGGCCGCTCAGCGGACCCCCCCGCATGCGCTGCCGCCCGGGCTAGACAGCTGCCTCGTCCGGGCCGCCGGCCGCGACCTCCGCGGGCGGCCCCTCCCCGTCTGCCAGGCGCAGCTTACGTTGGAGCGGGAAGAGCATGAAGTTGGTCTTCTTGATGATCCAGCCGTACACACCGGCCGGGCTCCATACCGTGACCACGATCGCAAGCAGACCAAGGGCTATGAAGTACCAGGTGCCCCACTGACTGGTCGTCTCGCGCAACACGTAGAAGACCACGGTGCCGATGATCGGCCCTTCGATCGTACCGATGCCGCCTATGACCACGATGAAGATGAGATACGCCGTCCAGTTGACGCTGAAGGCCGATCCTGGATGCACCCGCAAGGTGTACATGGCCTGGATGGCGCCCACCAGCGCGCATCCGGCGCCCGCTATGATGTACGTGTAGAGCTTGGTCCGCCACAGGTTGACCCCACAGCTCTCGGCAGCGAGATCGTTGTCGCGGATGGCCTTGAGCGCCAGACCCGTGCGTGACCGCAGCAGAAGGTACGTGACCACTATGGCAATGAACGCCCCCGCGAGGGCCCACCAATACACGCGCGAATACCAGGCGTCCGGTCCAAGGCTCTGAACCATCTGGCTGGTCGCGGTGATGTTGATGCCCGATCCTCCACCGGCTCGTTTGATGTTCGAGACGATCAAACGGAGGATCTCGGCGATCACCCACGTGCCGATGGCAAGGTATCCACCTCTCAGCTTGAAAACCAACGCCGCCGCGGGCAGGGCTATGATTGCCCCGCCTACAGCCGCGAACACCACGCTGACCAGCGGATTGATGCCCACGATGTCGGAGAAGAGCCACAACGTGTAGGCGCCGATGCCGATGAAGCCCTGCTGTCCTACCGAGATGAGACCCGCATAGCCAAGCATGAGATTCCACAACTCGGCCAGCGCGAGATAGCAGAAGAAATCCACCAGTCTTCTCGTCCATTCGGTGCTGCCGAAGAACGGGAAGATGACGAGGATGATGAGGACGGCGATGCCGAAACCCAGGATGATGAGGTTCGCCTTGCTGGCGACCGAAACGGAGTGACGGCGCCCGTCCTTGGTGACTGTGGTGCCGGGCGTCTTCATGCCGTCACCGTCTTAGCCAGGAGACCCTGCGGCCTCAACGCCAGGATCACGACGAACACCACGTGGCCGCACAGAGTGGCCCACGCGGGACCGAAGGCGAAGGATCCCAAGAGCTGAGCCACCCCCAGGATGACGCCACCCAGAAGCGTACCCCAGCTGGAGCCCATGCCCCCGATGATCACCGCCTCAAAGGCGAAGATGAGCCTGTCGCTTCCCAGCATGGGATGGAAGGTGGTGCGGATACCCATCATCACCCCGCCGATGGCGCCGATAAGAAGCGCCACGCCCATCGCCACAGCCCAGATGTGCTTCGTGTTGATGCCCATGAGGCGCGCCGCCTCTTGATCGTCGGACACGGCCCGGAACGCCCGGCCCATCTTGGTCTGGTTCATGAAGAGCTGCAGCACCGCGATGACCACCACGGCCAGGATGAAGATGATCAAAGGCAGCCAACCGATGGCGAGCTGATCGCTGATGGTGATGCTACGACTTTCCAGCTCCCCCACGGGCAGACGCTGCGAGTTGGGCGTGAAGGCTTCCTGCAAGGCGTTCATGATCACGATGGAGATGCCGAAGGTCACGATAACGCCCTGGACATCACCCTTTTGGACGATGAAGTTGAGCAGTCCCCTCTGCAGCGCGTAACCCAACACCCACATGATGACCATGACGATGGGGATGGAATACAGGGGGTTGAACCGGACCGCCCCACTCCCCACGATGATCAGGGCGACATAGGTGGAGAGCACGGTGAGATCGCCGTGGGCAAGGTTGGTGAGCCGCATGGTGCCGAACACCAGTGAGAGACCGACCGCGAACAGGGCGTAGAGGCCGCCGAGGAGGATGCCTTGGATGATCGCACTTACCCATTCCATCAGTACACCCCGAAATAGGCCGCGGTTATCTGTTCACTGGTCAGCTCGCTCGGGGCCCCCTGCAACGCGATCCGGCCTTCTAGGAAGCAGGCCACGTGGGTCGCCACAGTGAGCACGTGTTGAACATCCTGCTCTACCACCAAGATTGTGCACCCGCTCTTCAACAGGGCGGGAAAGGCCTCGTAGATGCGTTTGATGACCACAGGCGCCAGACCCAAGGAGACCTCGTCCATGAGGATCAGACGCGGATTGGCCATCAGAGCCCGCCCGATGGCGAGGGCCTGCTGCTCACCGCCCGAGAGCCCCGCCGCCTGCCGCTTCTTGAGCGGCTGGAGGAGAGGAAACAAGTCGTAGACGCCATCGGTGGTCCAAGAACCCTTGCGATTGCGGTAGCCACCGATGAGCAGGTTCTCGTGGACGGTGAGGCTGGGGAACACCCGCCGGCCTTCGGGCACGGACGAGATGCCCAGCTCCACACGCTTGTAGGGGGGCAGGTGGTCGATCGGTTGTCCATCGAACAACACTCGTCCCCGTTTGGGGGTGAGCACACCTGCGACCGTCTTCAACATGGTGCTCTTGCCGGCCCCGTTGGCGCCGATACAGGCGAATATCTCGCCCTCCTCGACGGTGACATCAAGGTCGTAGAGAGCCTGGAAGTCCTCGTAGTAGACACTGACACCCTCCAGTTGGAGCAGGCTCATGCCGGTGTCCCTCCCATGTAGCAGGCCTGCACTTCCTGGCTGTTCATCACCTCGTGCGGGTCGCCCTCGCAAAGCTTCTGGCCGAAGTTGATGACCACGATGCGGTTGACCACGGCGAGCAGAGCATGGACGATGTGCTCGATCCACACGATGGTGATGCCGGTCTCCCGCAGCTTGATGATCTCTTCGATCAGTTCCTCCACCTCGACTTGAGTCAACCCGCCCGCGATCTCGTCCAAGAGGAGAAGACTGGGATCGGTGGCCAGCGCCCGCGCCAGCTCGAGACGCTTGCGGTCGAGCAAGGTGAGCGACCCGGCCAACGTGTTGACCTTGTTCATCAGTCCCGTGATCTCCAGAACTTCGACGCAGCGATCGTAGGAGGCCCGCTCGGCCATGTTGCGGCCGTGGGTGGCGGCGACGAGCATGTTCTCGAACACCGTCATGCCCGAGAAGGGCTTGGGGATCTGGAAGGTGCGGCCGATACCTTCGCGGCACCGCTTGTGACGTGGGAATCTGGTGATGTCCTTGCCTTGGAACACAACCTGGCCCGCGTCAGCGTTGACCGCGCCTGTGATGAGGTTGAACCAGGTGGTCTTCCCCGCCCCGTTGGGACCCACGATGCCCAGTGCTTCGCCGGTCTCGACACTGATGCTGAGATCGTCGATGACCACGACACCGCCGAACGACTTACGCAGCCCCAGGGTCTCGAGAGCCACTGTCATGCCGGCTCCCCTCTGCACACCATCCCCGTACCCCTTTCCCTATCGATCGGGTCGTTGCCCGCGTACCCCGCGGGCAACGACCCATTAGGATCGTCCAGAAGACCGGCCGGTCCTAGGCCAGCGGCTGGACCTTGTCGGCGACCGGGATACCTACACCCTTGGCGGCGGCATCGGTCACAACGACGAGTTCGTACGGATACTTGGTGCCCGTGCGCCACTGACCACCCACCTGCGGCGTCTTGTAGACGTTCGGATGGATGTGGCAGGGGCCGACCTGGAAGGGCGGGCCTGCGGGCGCTAGAGGCTCGGTGAAGTCGATGTGGCCACCGATGGTCTCCATCTTGGTGCCCTTCACGGCCGTGATGATGGCGTTCTTGTCGTCCACGTCGGTGGTGCGCTGTAGCACATCAACCACCCACTCGAACACCAAGAAGTGCAGCAGGGGCTGAGTCCATTGGGCGTCGTTGTTGCGCTTGGTGAACTCATCGGCGAACTGCTGGCACGTCTCACCCGTGAGAGGGGATGTGAACGGATGGGTAGGCGTCCACCACACCTCGGTGGTCAGGCCGTTGCCCACTTCGCCCACCGATGCCACCGATTCGGGGAACAGGAGCGCCTTCGCAAAGCTGGCGATCTTCGGATTGAACCCCTGCTGCTTGCACTGCGTCCAGAAGTTGGTGAAATCCGGCGGGATGAACACGCCGATCGCAAGCTCGCAACCGTCCTTCTTGAAGTCGCTGATCTGCGACTGGAAGTTCTCGGTGCCCAACTGGAAGAGCGAGGGCTTGGTGGCGGCGTAGCCAGCGGCTTCCAGCGCGCCGGGCCAGGTGCCGTCATAAGCCAGACCATCCGCGTCGTTCGAGAACATGACGGCGATCTTCTTGTTGGTCTCCATCTGGGCCCACATGTCCAGATAGTTGGCGACCATGTCCTCGAGACCCCAGAAGCAATGGTAGTTCCACTGGTACTCGACCGCGAAGTCCCCGGTGTTGGCCCGGTCCACATACGGCTGCCAAGGACAGTCGTTGGAGAGACACGGGACACCCAGCGCCTCCGCCTGGCTGGCCACCGGCACCACAGTGTCTGGAGTCGAGGCCGTCAAGATGATGTCGACCTTGTCGTTGTTGATGAGGTCGCCGGTCACAGCAGCAGCCCGCGCCGTATCCGAGGTGCTGTCTTTGACGATGATCTCGATGGGATGCTTCTGACCGTCGCCGCACACTATGCCGTCGCCGATGGCTTCGTTCGCCCGATCCACGCAGTACTTGTCGGGCACACCAAAGGAGGCGATGCCGCCTGTGAGAGGCGAAACGAACCCGAGCTTGATGGGCCGGCCCCCTTCAGCCCCAGTGCTGACCGATGTCGCCGTGGTCTCGGTGCCCCCTTCATCTTCACCACAGGCCGCGACGAGCCCTCCCAGCCCCCCGGCCAGACCGACAGTCGCGCCGGCCATACCCGCCATCTTGAGGAATTGGCGCCTGGTCACCGACTTATCGCTGACAAGTCCCTTTTCCTCTTCATCCTTAGAGTTCCTGTCCATGTCCGCCATGATGCTCCTTTCGCACGCTGTACACATCGACCGAAGCCCCCGGCATCGATCAAACGATGTAACCTCTGCTCTCAAAGACCTGACTTCGTACCTCTACGCAAATCAGTCTAACACCCCAGTTCGCCTTTCCGGCAACCTCTCTGACCCAAGTCTCCGTTCACACCTTCCAGATGGCGATGTCGCCGACGTTGACATCTTTGGCCGTCACGTCCACCGGGCCGAACTTCTGGGTCAAGTAGCCGGGCTTCTCCAGAAGCAGCGTGTACACGCCGTTCTTGAGACCCCGCAACCAGAAATCGCCGTAGCTGTCGGTGGTCGCGACGGCCGTCTCGCCAGTCTCGTTGTTCGTGGCCGTGACGGTGACGCCCCCGGAGCACAGATCGTCCTCCTGGTCGAACACTGCGCCGGCGATGAACTTCTTCGGCAGACCGATGTAGTACACGCGTGGCTTCACATGCGCCAACTCCGGCTTGAGCGGCTCCGACCTGGCGATGAGGTCCTTGATCTTCGGGTCGTCCTCGTCGCCGAAGACCATGGCGCCGGTCGGGCAGGCGTCCACGCAGCGCGGCTCGCTCCAGCCGTCGTCGAGCAGATGCGCGCAGAAGGTGCACTTCTGCGCGATGTTGAGAGCGTCGTTGAAGTAGATGACGTCCTCATACGGGCAGGCGGCGATGCACATCTTGTTGCCGCGGCACTTGTCGGGGTCGATGATCACGATACCGTCGTCGCGCTTGTAGATGGCGTGCGCGTTGCAGGCCGGGATACACGGAGCCTCGTCGCAGTGCTGGCAGATGCTGTGCTCGTAGGTGATCATGACCTTCGGCACCTGGCCGCGCACGTTGTCGTAGATCTTGTTCCAGAACTGCCCCGTGTCGGGCTGAGGTTTCGCGATCGGCGACCAATCGTTGCCCACGTGCTCGTCTTTGCAGGCTATCTGGCAGTTGTAGCAGCCGTTGCAGAGATCGTAGTTGATGACGAGTACTTTGCCCATCTCACGCCTCCCCCATGATGCAGGCCTCTAGACCCGGACCCGCACAGGGGTGGAAGGGCTTTTCGAAGGCGTCTGGATATTTCTTCTTCAGCGCTTCCAGGTCGGTCTTCTCGACCTCGGCCAGGAAGCCGCTCACCGCGTGACCCACCGCGTTCTTCGAAGTGGTCTGACGCGGGACGATGGTGTTGATGGCGCCTCCCCGGTCTATCACGCCGGGCTCGATGGGATCCCACTTGGCTCCGTGGTCCATGTAGATGACCTCGGGCATGATGCGCTCGGTCACATACGCTGCGCCGAGTACGGCGCCGCGGTCGTTGTAGATGGACACCACATCGCCGTCCTTTATGCCCCGGCTCTCCGCGGTCGACGGGTGCAGCCAAACTGGGTGATACTGGTAGCCGTCGGGGCCGGTGATCTTGCAGGTGGGGATCTCGCGCAGCCAGGTGATGTCCTCGTGCTGCGAGTGGACACTCCAGCGCGGATGGTTGGAGATCACCAGCAGCGGATACTTCTTGGAGCGCTCGGTTCCGACGGTCTCCTCATGACTGATGCCCTGGGCGATCCACTTCGGCACCGGGGGACGCTCCAGGTCGTTGGGGAAGTTCTCCTTGAGGCCGGTGGCTTCGAACTCCAAGAGACCGGTAGGGGTAGTGAGCGGGTTGGCTTTCGGGTCTTCGTAAAACTTCTGGAAACCGGCCGGCTCGTTCTCCCAGCCGTCGGCGGTGGGGATCACCAGGTAACCCTTCTCCTTCAGCTCCTCCCAGGTGATGAGGTCCGCGCACCGTGAGGTCTCATATCCGTACTTGATGAGCTCGGGGATGGTCTTGCCCCCCGTGTACTCCTCCAACAGTCCCAGGCGATCGGCCAGCATGCAGACGATCTCATAGTCGCTGTACGACTCACCCAGCGGCTCGATGCACTTGTGCTCGGGGAAGAGCAGGTTGTACTGGCCGCTGA
>DAIRFC010000126.1:0-4743 GCA_036795215.1 Actinomycetota bacterium
GCCGGCCGCGGAGCCGACAGCGGCTGAGCCCGCGGACGCACCCGATGCGCCGGCAGACAAGGATGAGCTCTAAGGCTCGAAAGTGACCCGGTCGCGGCCTTCGGCCTTGCTCCGGTAGAGCAGGGTATCGGCGCGTGAGACCAGTGAGTCGGGCGTGTCGAGCGGCCGGACGAGAGTGGCCCCGATAGAGATGGTGACCCGCAGTTCGCTGTCTTTCTCGGTCAGATAGGAATTGGCGACCAGCATACGGAGCTTGTCCGCGGTCGCCGCCAAGGTCTTTTCGGTGACGCCTTCCAAAATGGCCAGGAATTCCTCTCCGCCCCAGCGGGCGATGGCGTCGGTGGTCCTCAGGTTGTGCTTAAGGGTCTGCGCCACCATCTTCAATACACGGTCGCCGGTCTCGTGGCCATGGGTGTCGTTGACCTGCTTGAAGTGATCGATGTCGATGAACAGTAGTCCCATCCTGCTCTTCGAGCGCCGGTCTTGCCGCAGTGAGGCGTCGAGCCTATCCATCATGCTGCGGCGATTGCCCACCTCCGTGAGGTGGTCGGTCTCGGTGGCGAGACTGAGCTCGTCCAATCGCTTGAGGGCGTCGAGGAGCGCCGAACTGTCGTTGAATGTCTCGATGACCCCCACGATGTCGCCGTTCGAGTCGCGCACGGGGTTGGTGCGGACGAGCACGGGAACCCGATGACCCTCCTTGTGATGCAGGTAGACCTGGACCTCACGTGGTTCGCCGTCGGCGAGCGTGGCCGAGACCGGGCAGCCCCCCTTGCAGAGCGACGTGCCGTGATCGTCCACATGCATGAGTATGCCGTCGGCGCACGACGAGCCGCGCACCTCGTCCGCCGAGTAGCCCGTGATCCTTTCAGCGGCGGCGTTCCAATATAGGATGCGTCGCTGCGGATCGACGTAGTACACACCGTCGCTGACGTGGTCGAGGATCGCCCGGTAGAAGCCCTCTTCTCCGTCCACTCCCGCCTCCGGAGGCCGCATCTGAGGTGACCTAGGTTGCGGCATGCTGGTCGTGGCCGTTCACAAAACGCCGCTCGCTGCGGTCCAGGGCGATGTCGCAGGTGACCTCGTAGTTGATGGTGCCCAGGCGCTTGGCGACTTCCTCTACCGTGATGCGCTCGTCGCCGTCGGGCCCTATGAGCGTCACGGTATCACCCACGTGCACCGCTCCGTCGGTACCCACGTCGACGCCGAACGAGTCCATGGAGATGCGGCCCGCAACCGGGTAGCGTCGGCCTCCTATGAGCACTTCGCCGTTGTTGCTGAGGGCGCGGAACACCCCGTCTCCGTAGCCGATGGGCACCAGGGCTACGTCGGTGGGATGCTCGGGCCTGAAGGTGTGGCCGTAGCCGACGCCCTCTCCCCGGGCCACCCTCTTGACGAGGGCCACCTGCGACCGCCACGCGAGGGCGGGGAGCAGGCCCTCGGACAGGGCGTCTTCTTGCCAGGGAGAAAGCCCGTAGACGGCGCATCCGCACCGCACCATGTCGAGATGTGAGTGTGACGCGCAGACGGTGGCGGCGCTGTTGGCCGCGTGGGCGACGACGGCGGGCCACTCCCGGCGCACCCGCTCGACGGCGGGGAGGAACCTCTCGAGCTGAAAGTCGACGGTGCCGGGGTCTTCGGTGACGCAGGCGAAGTGGGTCATGACGCCGGCGAGTTCGATCTCGGGGATGCCTCTGATGGACTCGAGAAACGGGTCCACCTGCTCGGGAAAGAGCCCCTGACGGTTCATGCCGCTGTCGATCTTGAGATGCACGCGGAGCTTGAGGCCCGATCCGCGCAGGGTGGGGAGGACTCCGGCCATATGGTCGCTCACCACAGCGAAATCGACGTCTTGTCCGGCCATCTCCTCGTACTGGTCGAGGCTGTAGAGGGGACCCATGACCAGGATGCCGCCGCGAAAACCGGCGTCGCGCAGATTCACCGCCTCCTCGGCTGTGGCCACCGCGACCCCGTGCGCTCCGGCCGCGACGGCGGCTCGAGCCACGGGTAGGGTGCCGTGACCGTAGCCGTCGGCTTTCACCGCCACCAAAATGCGACTGCCCGGGCTGAGCAAAGAACGGAGGTGAGCCACGTTGTGGCGGATGGCGGCCAGGTCGATGAGTACGCTGCTGCGGGGAGAGGTGTTCACGGGCGCAAAGCCTAGCACACGGACTGTACGGGGGCTACGGTGACGGTGCCGCTTCGCCGTTCTTGGTGGATATCAGCAGAATGGCGACGTCATCGGCGAAGCGGCCGCCGCTGTTCGCCTCGAGCTCGTTCATGAGCATGTCGAGCTGCTCGGCGCCGAGAGGCCGTTCGGCCCAAGCCCCGAGACGCTGCCTCAGGCGGTCTTCGCCGTAGCGCCGCGTGGAGCCCGGGGCGACGCGGATGTCGATGAGCCCGTCGGTGTAGCAGAAGAGGCTCCATCGCTGTGGCAGTGGGAACTCGTGGTTGGGAAGGAGATGGTCGTCGCCCACTCCGAGCGGCGGGACCGGCTGAGTATCCAGGGAAGCGACCTCTCCGGCGATGAGGAGAGGGGGCATGTGACCGGCGTTCACAAACGAGACGGTGTTGCGTTCGAAGTCTATGTGTCCCGCGATGATGGTGGCGAAGATGGTGGGCTGCGTCCTCTCAGCCAGCAGCATCTTGCGCATCACATCGACGGTCTCGGGGGTGCTCACCCCCGCCATGGTCAGCGCCTTCCACGTGGAGCGGAGCGTGGCTCCCAGGGCGGCGGCATCCGGACCGTGGCCGCTGACATCGCCCATGATGAAGCTCAGGTTGCGCTCTCCCACGACCGTTGAACCCAAGAAGTCGCCTCCAAGATGAAGGCGTTGCTCGCCTGTCCGGTAGCGGGTGGTGACGTTCACCAGCGGGTGGTCGACCGGTGTGGTGGGCAATAGGCTGGCCTCCAGCCTGGCGTGCAGGCGTTCGGCCGACGCGTTGATCAGGGCCAGCTCGACCTGGTCGGCGAACCGCTCCACCACTACCAGGAAGGTCTCGTCAGGCTCGACCCGGTACTTCTCCCAGACGAGCACGAGCAGGTTCTGAGGGCCCCTCTCGTCGAAACGCAGGGGCACATAGAGCGCCGAACGGGTGCCTACCTGTTCGATCACCTCCGGCGGCCAAGGCCGGTTGGCCCGGGTCACATCGGTGATGTCGGGCACGAAGGTGGGCACAGGGCTCTGTATCTCGTGTGCGAGAGGCATGTCTTCTCTTAGCGGGAAAGTGCGGCCCGGCGTGAGCGACACCACGGCCGGGATGGAGTCCAGCACGGTCATCCTGTCGCCCTCCACCCGGTACAACGACGCGCCCATGCACTCGAACGTCTTCACCGCCGCTTCGCAGATGGCGCTGGCCACCTCTTCCCGGGTGCCGGTGATGTGAAAGGTGGGGGCCAGGGCGACCACGCGTTCGAGCGTGCGGTGCAGGTCGTCCGCCCGCCGTTGAGCCTCCATCCTCAGGGCGTTCTGCCATGCGATGCCCGCATGATCGCCGAAGCGCTGCATGATGGCGAGGATCTCGTCCGAAGGCCGCTCGATGGGGTGGGTCCAGGCCAAGGCCAGGAGGCCGGTGGTTTCCTTGGGGCCCACTATGGGGACCCGGATCACCGAGGCGACCCGTAGGTTGTCCAAGAGGTCCTGCGCCACCGGTTTCACGTCCAGGGCACGCACGTCGCGGGCGAAGTCGGGCCGGTGTTGAGCAAACATCTCATCCACATTGGAGAGTTGCGAGATCGGCATTCTGTGGCCGGGAACGATGTTTCCTGTAGGGTTGGTGAGGGCCAGGATCTCGAGCGCCTCGTCCTTGACGGCGTAGAAACGTACAGCGTCGGGACCGAAAGTCTCAACGGCGGCGTCGCTGATGGCGCGGGCGACCTCGGCGGGTGTCTCTCCCTCGTGAAAGTTGGGGGTGAAGTCAAGAACGCGCTCCAGCTGCTTCTTTGAAGACAGGGAGTGGGATAGGGCCTGTTCCAGAGCAGCTTCCCGCCGTGCCACTTGGCGGCGCAGGTAGGAGACGAAGAGACCGGTCGCAACGGCGGCGCCGCACCAGATGATGCCCGACACGACCGCGTTGACGATCGCGGCGCCGGTGTCGAAGTCGGCGAGGAGCAGAAACGACGCGATCACACCCACCAGCGCCGCTATCAGGCCCGCGAGTGCGCCGGCGAATCCCGCGGCGACGACGGAGATGAACACAACGCCGGCTCCCACCGGGGCGAGGGGATGTACGGTGGAGTCGGTCCAGTACATCACGAGGACCAACAACACCTCGAGCACTACCGCGACGGCGAACACCCACCAGCGATTGCGCTGGAGCCGCCCTCTGGGCGCAAGGAAGACATCGCCCAGCGGGCGCGTGTACTCAGGTTTGCGGCTAGACGCCATCGCGCTCAGGCTATCAAGCCGTATAGATATGGGCAAGAGCAGTACCAAAGGCGCCGGGCCGCACAGTAGATAGCCCTCGGACTGCCGGGAGAAAGCCCCCGTACCGGCGCGAGATAGCCCTCGCGCTGCAGTTGTGTTAGCATCTCCCGGCTGTGAGCGGCACGAGGGCATGTGTAGCGCCCGCCGTGACCGACACAGCGCCAGATGCGCCCCCATCGTCTAGCGGCCTAGGACATCGCCCTTTCAAGGCGGCGGCGGGGATTCGAATTCCCCTGGGGGCACTTCGCATGTAAAACGCTCGGGCGCATAGCTCAGTGGGAGAGCACCTGCCTTACAAGCAGGGGGTCGCAGGTTC
>DAIRFC010000019.1:0-1686 GCA_036795215.1 Actinomycetota bacterium
TCGAGGGCAGCCAAGAGAAAGAGATAGCCCGTCGGAAGCGCGCGGAGGTCGCTAGACTCGTGGGCCGGATGCCACTAATTCTCGGACGGCGCTCACGATCTTGGCCCTGTCGGGCACGGCGAACTGCTCCATGGGCGGGCTGAAGGGGATCGGCACGTCCAGTCCGCAGACCCGGGCTGGGGCGGCCTGGAGCGCGGTGAAGGTGGCGGGGTCGGAGGTGACCAGGGCGACGATCTCGGCGGCGGCGCCGCAGGTCTGACAGGCCTCGTCCACCACGACGAGGCGGCCGGTCTTCCTCACCGACGCGCGGATGGCATCGATGTCCAGCGGGACGAGCGTCCGCGGGTCGACTACCTCCACCGAGATGCCCTCGCCCGCGAGCTCCTCCGCGGCCGCTAGAGCCTCGTGGACCATCTTCGCCAGCGCCACGACGGTTACATCCACGCCCTCACGCCGGACGATCGCTTCGCCGAAGGGCACGAAGTACTCCTCCTCCGGGACCTCACCCGACATCCCGCCCAACCCCACGTGCTCGAAGGACACCACCGGGTTGTTGTCGCGCAGGGCGGTCTTCAGGAGGCCTTTCACGTCGTAGGGGGTGGCCGGCAGGATGATCTTGAGTCCCGGCGCGTTCATGTACATCGGGTACGGACTGACCGAATGCTCCGCGGCGCCGGAAATGCCCGCCCCCACCGTCATGCGATAGAGGATGGGGAATCTGGCCTGGCCGCCGAACATGTAGGTGATCTTGGCGGCGTGGTTGATGAACTGGTCCATGGCCACGAAGCCGAAGGTGGCCATGCGGACGTTGGCCACGGTCCTGAATCCCGACCCCGCCAAGCCGATCGCCGCGCCCACAAAGCTGTTCTCGGCGATGGGCGTGACCCGGATGCGTTCGGCGCCGAACTCCTCTTGGAGGTCGGCGGCGAGATCTGTGGACAGGTGGACCGTCCGCGGATCTCTGCGGAACTCCTCCTGGATGGCCTCGTTGGCCGCTTGGTCGTAGGTGATTGTTCTCATAACGCGATCGTCCTCATGACGAGTAGACGTCCTCCAGGGCGTCCTCGGGCGCTGGGTACGGGCTGTCGAGGGCGAACTGATAGGCCTGCTCGACCCGGTCGAGGATCTCGCCGTCGATGCGTTCGGTGTCGGCGCGGGTGAGTGCGCCTTGCTTCAGCAGCTTGGCCTCGTATGCCATCACCGGGCACCGCTTGGCCCAGGCGTCGAGTTCTTCGCGGGGACGCAGGTCCTCCAGCGCGTTGGAGAGGAAGTGCTTGTGCCAGCGGTAGGTCTCGCATTCCAGGAAGTAGGGTCCCTCGCCGCGGCGGAGCCTGCCGATGGCCTCCCCGGCCGCCTCGTAGACGGCCTCCACGTCGTTGCCGTGGACCACTCGGTTCGGGATGTGATAGGCCTCCGGCATCCTGGTGATGTCGCCGGCCGCGAGGGAGTACGAAGCGGCTGTGTTCACGCCGTAGTGGTTGTTTTCACACACGAACAGAAGTGGGAGCTTCCAGATGCCGGCCAGGTTGAGCGCCTCGTGGAACTCACCTTCCTGACAGGCCCCGTCTCCGAAGAAGACGGCAGCCACATTCCCCTCGTCTTCCAGCTTGGCGGCCAGCGCCGCCCCCGTTGCGATGGGCAGTCCGGCCGCCACGATTCCGTCCGCGCCCAGCATGCCGATGCTGA
>DAIRFC010000019.1:1786-23736 GCA_036795215.1 Actinomycetota bacterium
GCGATGGGCAGTCCGGCCGCCACGATTCCGTCCGCGCCCAGCATGCCGATGCTGAAGTCGGCGATGTGCATAGAGCCGCCTTTGCCCTTGCAGTAGCCGGTCTTCCTGCCGTGGATCTCGGCCATCATGCGCTTCATGTCGGCGCCCTTGGCGATGCAGTGGCCGTGGCCGCGGTGGTGGCTGACGATGCGGTCCTTGGTGGTGAAGTGTTTGCACACGCCGGTGGCGATGGCTTCCTGGCCGATGTAGGAATGGATGAAGCCGATGATGTTGCCGGCATAGAACTCCGACGCCACCCGCTCCTCGAAGCGGCGGATGGTGAGCATAGTGGTGAAGAGCTCTATCTGCGTCTGTCTATCCAGGACCACGGGCATCCTCCGGGTGCGTCAGTGTTGCAGACAGTACTGCATGCCCCCGTCGATCATGTAGATGCCTCCCGTGCAGAAGCTGCCTGCGTCCGACACCAAGAACAGCATCAATCCCGCGACCTCCGCAGGGTCGACGTATCTCTTGAGCAGGGTAGCATCCTGGAGGGTGGCGCGACCCTTCGCCGGATCGCCTGGGGCGAGTTCCTGCTCGACGGTACGGATCATGGGGGTGTCCACCAGCCCCGGGTTCACAGTGTTCACGCGGATCTTGTGAGGCGCCAGTTCCACCGCGGCCACCTTCAGCACCGCCGTGAGGGCGTGCTTGCTGGCGGCGTAGGCCACACTGCCCGGGTTGCCGACCACCGCCCCCACCGACGAGGTGATGACGATGGCTCCGCCGCCGCGCCTGATCATGTGGGGGACGGCGCACTTGATGGTGGTCACCACACCGGTGACGTTCACCCGCATCACCTGGTCGAACATGTCCATGGGGCAGTCCTGGATGGGTGCGCTCTGCCCGAAGATGCCCGCGTTGGGAACGACGATGTCGATGCCACCGAACTCGTCCGCGGCCCGCGCCATGGCGGCGGCCATCTGGGCCTCGTCGGTGACGTCCGCGGCGTGAGGGACGACCCGGCCGGCCGGCGTTTTGGCAAGGTCAGCCCCCAGGGCTGTGCCCGACGCCGACAGCTCTGCAGCGAGTGACGCGGCGGCCCCCTGCAAAGCGGCGGCGTCACGATCGACCGCTACCACCCGGGCGCCTTCTCGGGCGAACAACATAGCGGCCGCCAGCCCGATGCCGGATGCGGCGCCGGTGACCACCGCGGTCTTGTCACACAGCTTGTTCAACTCAGCCTCCTCCGTGGTGGGGGATATGCTTAGACAATGGTACTGCTCCATGCGGGGTGAGTCGCTGCGCCGCGACTCTCAAGGGCTGGTACAGTATCTCGGTATCGCCGGACATGGCGAGCACCATCAGATGCAGGGGAACGATGATGAACGCATCTTTAGAGCGATTGCTTGAGCGTCGCAGACAAGCCGAGGAACGTCTCTTGGCTGAGAAGCTCCGCAAGCGTATCGGTATCACAGTGGGATCCGCTACGTGCGAGAACGCGGCCGGGGCTCCCGCCGTCTACGAGCGGCTTGACGCACTCATCAAGCAGCATGGGACGGCCGACGTCGTCCTCAGCCGGGTGGGCTGCACCGGGCGATGCGATATGGAGCCCGTGGTGATCGTCCGATCGAAGGGAGCAGCCACAGTCAAATACATGTCGGTGACCCCGGACAAAGCGACCGAGATCTTCGAATCCCACGTCCTCAAGGGGGTCCCGGTCAAGAAGTACTCCATGCCGCTGAGCGAGGTGGCGCCCTGTGAGGACTGCCTAGGTGAGGACTATTGGCAGTCTGCCCGGCTGGCCAATCGTTTCCGCCCGGTGTTTGGGGACACCGATTTCTTCGGCAAGCAGTATCGAGTCACGTTGCGCAACTGTGCGGGTATCGATCCGGAGAGCCTCGACGAGTACCTTGTGGTCCGCGGTTACGAGGCTGCGGTGAGGGTGCTCACCGAGATGACGCCGCAGGAGGTCATCGACGCGGTCACCAAGTCGGGGCTGCGAGGCCGCGGCGGCGGTGGCTTCCCCACCGGGGTCAAGTGGAACTATGCCGCCGTCCAGAGCAGCGACGAGAAGTACATCGTCTGCAACGCCGACGAGGGCGATCCCGGGGCGTTCATGGACCGCAGCACCATCGAGGGCGACCCGCACACGGTGATCGAAGGGATGATCATCGGAGGGTATGCCATCGGCGCGACGCAGGGTTTCATCTACATCCGGGCTGAGTACCCCCTGGCCATCAAGCGCCTCGAGCTCGCCATCGCAGCGGCTCGCGAGGCGGGGTTCCTTGGCAAGGGCATATTCGGGATTGACTGGGACTTCGACATCGAGATCCGGTTGGGCGCCGGGGCCTTTGTCTGCGGTGAGGAGACGGCGTTGATCTCCTCCATCATGGGGTCGAGAGGGGTGCCGCAACCGCGTCCGCCCTATCCGGCGGTGAGCGGGCTGTGGGGCAAGCCGACCGTCATCAACAACGTCGAGACTTTCGCCAACATCCCGGTGGTGATCCTGGACGGACCCGAGTGGTTCGCGTCCATCGGCACCGATAAGAGCAAGGGGACCAAAGTCTTCGCACTGGCGGGCAAGGTGGTCAACACGGGCCTCGTGGAGGTACCTATGGGCACCACGCTCCGGGAGGTGGTGTACGGCGTCGGCGGCGGGATCCCCGGGGGGAAGAAGTTCAAGGCGGTGCAGACGGGAGGTCCGGCCGGTGGGTGTCTGCCGGAGTCGTTCCTTGACACGCCCGTCGACTATGACTCACTGACGGCCGCCGGCTCCATGATGGGGAGCGGCGGCATGATCGTCATAGACGAGGACTCGTGCATGGTCGATGTGGCCCGTTTCTTCTTGGACTTCACCCAGGATGAGTCATGCGGCAAGTGCGTCCCGTGCCGGGAAGGCACCAAGCGCATGCTCGAGATCCTCGACCGCATCGTGTCGGGCGAGGGCGTGGAGGGCGACATCGAGAAACTCCTGCGGCTGGGCGACACCGTCAAGCGGGCGTCTCTGTGCGGGCTGGGTCAGTCAGCTCCAAATCCGGTCATCAGCACCATCACGCATTTCCGCGATGAGTACGAAGCTCACATCCGCGACAAGCGCTGTCCGGCTAAGGTCTGCAAAGCCTTGCTGACCTACAGCATCGTGCCCGAGAAGTGCACCGGATGCGGGCTGTGCCGGCGCAGTTGCCCGGTGGCCTGTATCGCCGGGGCCAAGAAAGAGGTGCACGTCATCGACTCTTCCCGGTGCACCCGCTGTGGGCAGTGCTACGAAGTCTGCAAGTTCGACGCAGTGAACAGAGAGTAGGTGGCCATGGCGTCGGAAAAGTCAGTAACACTCTGGATCGATGGCATTCAGGTCACCGTGCCCGAGAAAACCACCATTCTCGAGGCCGCGGCGTCCGTGAACATCAAGATCCCAAGCCTCTGTTACCATCCCGATCTCAGCACGCTGGGAGCCTGCCGCGTGTGCCTGGTAGAGGTGGAAGGGCAGCGCAATCCTGTGCCGTCGTGCTCTTTCCCGGTCACAGAGGGTATGCGGGTCACTACCTCCTCCGTTCTGCTCCGCCGGCTGCGGCGCGACGTGGTGGAACTCATCCTCGACAACCACCCGCAGGACTGCCAGACGTGCATGCGCAACGGCACGTGTGAGCTACAGCGGCTGGCGTACGATCTGGGAGTCTGGGTGAGGCTGTTCGAGGGCGAGCGCAAGCAGTCGCCGGTCGATATCACCGGACCGGTGCGGCGTAACGCCGAGAAGTGCATCCTCTGCGGCCGCTGCGTGCGTGTGTGCGCGGAGGTGCAGGGGGTGAACAACCTCTCGGCACAGAAGCGCGGCTTCCAGACCGTCATCACTCCGGCCCACGAAGCCGACATGATCGATTCGGTCTGCATCCACTGTGGCCAATGCTCCAACGTCTGCCCCACTGCCGCCTTCGTCGAGACGGCGTCCACAGGGCCGGTGTTGAGGGCGCTGGCCAACCCGGATCTGCATGTAGTGGTCCAGACGGCTCCGGCGATCCGGGCCACCATCGGTGAAGGTTTTGGCTTCCGCCCGGGGACTCCCGTGGCCGGCAAGCTGGTCACTGCTCTTCGCAGGGTCGGCTTCGCCAAGGTGTTCGATACCAACTTCGGCGCCGATCTCACCGTGGTCGAGGAGTCGACCGAGTTCGTCGAACGGCTGCGGAAGAACGAGAAGCTCCCCCTGATCACCTCGTGCTCGCCGGGTTGGATCAACTTCATGGAGCGTTTCTATCCAGAACTGATCCCGCACACGTCCACCTGCAAGTCACCCATGAGCATGCTGTCCACTCTGTTGAAGACGTACTACGCGGAGCAGGCGGGCATCGACCCGCAGAAGATCTTCGTGGTTGCCATCATGCCCTGCACCGCCAAGAAGTACGAAGCCGACAGGGCCGAGCACCTGACTCCGTGGGGCGTCCCCTACACCGACGCCGTCATGACCACACGGGAGGCCGTCTGGCTGCTCAAGTGCTTCGGGGTCGATTTCCACAATCTCGAAGACGGCATGTTCGACACTCCTTTGGGAGTCTCATCCGGTGCGGCAGACATCTTCGGGGCGACCGGAGGGGTCATGGAGGCGGCGCTCCGTACGGCATACGAACGCGTCACCGGACAGGAGCTGGAGGATCTTGTCTTCGACCAGGTGCGGGGGGTCGAAGGAGTCAAGGAGACCTCGGTGGACCTGGGGGGCACCGTGATCAATGTGGGCGTAGCCAACGGGCTACAGAATGCAAAGATCCTGCTCGATAGGGTGCTGAGTGGCGAGAAGCAGTACCACATCATCGAGATCATGGCGTGCCCCGGCGGCTGCGTAGCCGGCGGCGGACAGCCCTATCCTCCTCCGGGGATGCACGTGCTCGATCCGAAGCTGGCCCGCCTGCGCGCTCAGGCGCTCTATGCCATCGACGGAGCCAAGTCGTTGCGGAAGTCTCATGAGAACCCCGCCATCGAACGGCTCTACGAGGATTTCTTGGGAGCCCCAAACAGTCACCTCTGCCACGAGCTGCTACACACTCAGTACGAGCCGAAGTATCCGCGAGGTGTGAAATGAACACAGAACTGCTTGCGCAAGAGCAGGACAAGGCTCGTGCAGTGTTGCCAGAATCTGTGGTGAGCTACATCGAGGAGTGCTTGGACACCAAGTACCCCGACAGCTACCTGATACCGGTGTTGCACAGGGTCCAGCAACACTATGGATATCTGGGCAAGGAGCACATGGACGCAGTCTCGGTGCTGATGCAGATACCCACGGCAAAGGTCACCGGGGTGGCGAGCTTCTATCACTTCTTCACCTTCACGCCACGCGGGCAGCACCAGATCTCGTTGTGCATGGGCACGGCTTGCTTCGTGAAGGGAGCCGGCCAGGTGCTCGACAAGCTGAAAGAACTGCTCGGTATCGAGGTGGGAGAGACGACACCCGACGGTCTGTTCTCTATCGATGTGGCGCGTTGCGTGGGCGCCTGTGCACTGGCGCCGGTGATGACGGTAGGCGAGGACGTCTATGCTGAGGTGAAGCCCGCCCAGGTCGCCAAGATACTGGCGGGGTATGGCTTTGACGCCAAGAAGGTGAGGTCGGAATGACGACGACCACGGGAAAGCAAGCGCTGGCGGAGATCCTGCAGCGCGAGGGAGTAGAGTACGTCTTTGGCATCCCCGGAGCCACCGAGATCCAGTTCATGGACGCCCTTGAGGGAGCGCCGGACATTCAGTACATACTCGGGCTCCAAGAGATAGTCTGTGCCGGTATGGCCGAGGGTTACGCCCGCGCGACCGGCAAGCCGGGTTTTCTCAACCTGCACACGGCTTCCGGACTAGCCGCCGCCACTCCCATGCTCTACAACGCCGAGCTGGGGGGAGTCCCGCTGGTCATCACGGCCGGACAGAACGACACCCGGCTCCTGCAGTATGACCCGCACCTGAGCGGTGACATCCTGGGAATAGCCAAACCCCACACCAAGTGGTGCACGGAGCTTGTCCACGCCGCGGACATCCCCGTCGTCATGCAGCGCGCTTTCAAGATGGCCATGCAGCCGCCCACAGGACCGGTGCTGGTGTCGCTCCCCCAGGACGTGCTGATGCAGACGCTCGACTTCGAGTACGCGCCCAACACAGTCGTCTATCCCCGCATGCGGCCCGACACGGCCGCCGTCGCTCGGGCTGTGGAGATATTGGCCGGAGCGGAACGGCCGTTGATCATCGTGGAGAGTGGGGTGGCGCGGTCGGATGCAGTCGAAGAAGTGGTGCGTCTCGCCGAGGTCATCGGCGCCCGCGTCTACCAGAACTGGATGTCCGATGTGAACTTCCCGGCCGACCACCCCCAGTATCTGGGAGATCTCGAGCCGGTGTCGTGGTCCGCCGAGGCGCTCATCAAAGAGACCGACGTGCTCATCGGCATCGGTTGCTCGCTCTTCGCGACGGCTTTCTTCGACCCCGAGGCGCCCTCGCTGGCGCATGCTGCCATAGTGCACATAGACGACGATCCATGGGAGATCGGCAAGAACTTCCCGACCGCTTGCGGCATCCAGGGCGACATCAAGACGGTGGTGGCCGAGCTGGCGACCGCGTTGGAGGCGGCGCTGGCTGCCAAGTCTGCGGAGGCCCGTGACAGGGTCAGTCGAAGGATCACCAGCATAGCCGACGAGAAGGCGGCCGAGGTCGCGGCTCTGCGGGCCCAGTGGGCGAAGCAACACGACGCGACTCCCATCTCGGTGTCGCGATTGATGAGCGAGGTCGCGGCCGTGATCACGCCCGATACCGTGATCGTGGACGACTGCTGGTCGTCGTCGGCGACACTGCGGCAGATGGTGGCGCCCTCCCGGCCCAAGAGCTACTTCCGCTCGCGCAAGGGTGGCAGCATCGGGTGGGGTCTCCCCGGCGCCCTGGGTGTCAAGCTCGGCATGCCCGAAAAAGAGGTCATCGCCGTGGTCGGGGACGGTAGCGCTGCTTGGTCCATGCAGAGCCTGTGGACGGCCGCGCGGTACAAGATCCCCGTGACCTACGTCGTCACCAATAACGCCACGTACGGCCAGGTCAAGATCGTCCGCAAGCTCGTACTGGGCGACTACCCGCTCACCGAGAAACACGAGGGCATGGAGCTCGACCAGCCGGTGATGGACTTCAGCCTGCTGGCGAAGTCCCTGGGCGTAGAGGGCGAGCGCGTCACCGCGCCCGACGAGATCGCGCCGGCGCTCAAACGTGCCGTGGGCTCCGGTGAGCCCCGGTTGGTGGAGGTCGTGACCGGCTGGTAGGGGCCGGGAAGCTGCGCAAGAGCGAAGCCTTGGCTGCGCGCTACAGTACGAAGGCCTTCTTCACCTCAGGTCGGGTGAGATACACGATGATGATCAGCGGCAGCAGGATGCCGGCGATCGACGACCAGTAGAACCGGTCGAACACGAATTGCAGGATCACCCCGACTATTGCGATGACCGAGATGGCCATGAGGGCTTTCCATGCCCAGCGCCTGCGCCCCAGGAACGAAAGGGCGAAGAACAGGAAGAGAGCGGCGATGACCACCATGATGACCCCCGCGGTGATGGCTCTCGCTCCGCCCACATCGTCACCGATCCCCAGCGCCCCGCTGACGTTCAGGCCAGGCACTCCAAGGGCGCTCAGACCGGCGAGAAGCTCGACGATCGCTCCTATCACGGCGAGGACGCCGATGATCCACACGCCGATGGGCCGCTTCATGTGCCACCTCCGTTTGCCGGTTCTGATCTCGCCACTCCAGAACCATAGCACGGCCTGTAGCCGCGAGGAAAACGACGTGATGCGCCGCTCAGCCGGCGGATGCGACCGCGGCGTGGCGTGATCCCTCCACCACCAGCTTGACCCCGCGTATCATGGGTCGACATGAACGAGGATCTACCGGCCGGCGCGCAACATGCCGGGAACCAGCGCAGGGAAACGACCGGCGCGTGGACCGGCGAGGCCGCGCTTGGCCGCGAAGCCATACGTGCCCGGCTGAAGAGCATAGCCCCGCCGTCCTCGGTATCGGGGGTCCCGGCGGCCGTGCTCATCGCATTGCTGGATTATCCCGACGACCCCCGTATCATCCTCACCGAGCGCACCGCTTCTCTCAGGAACCACGCCGCGCAGGTGAGCTTTCCCGGTGGGCGGATCGAAGAGAGCGACCCGGATCCTGCTGCGGCTGCGCTGCGCGAGGCCTGGGAGGAGATCCGGTTGCCTCCCGAGAGAGTCGAACTGTTGGGATGCCTGCAGCCTCACGAGACCGTTTCGGGCTTCTTCGTGTACCCGTTCGTGGGTTGGATCGAGCCCCCGGTGGACCTCCTACCCGACTCCCACGAGGTCGCCGAAGTCTTCGAGGTGCCTCTCAGCTTCGTCCTCGACCCCGCCAACCATCGGTGGGAGAGCAAGTACCTGGAGGGCTCATGTCGCACCTACTACGTCTTCTCGTATCCCAAGCACCGCATCTGGGGAGCGACCGCCGAGATGCTTGTGGATCTTGCTGGGGTTCTGACCGCGTAGGAGGTTCGGTGGTGGTCTGAGGATGGCGCCGACGCGGTGGAGCGGCTATGCTGCTCTCAAAAGGGGGTCACGAGGCCCCGAACGAATGGAAGGAGGCCACCGTGGACAGCCCCGATCTCTTGATTCAAACATGGCTGACCGAGATCAAGAGCGGTCCGGACGCGGCCAAGATCGGCATGTACTTGGTTCACAACGGCGTGGTGCGCGGAACCGCGCGCGATGGCGCGGCCGTAAACGGTATGGATCTCTCCTATGACCCAGAGCGCCTCGAGGAGGTGCTTGCCGACGTTGGCTCCCAGCCGGGTGTTGTCGCGGTGCGGGCCTGGGTCAATGAAGGCAGGCTCGCCGTGGGCGACGACATCATGTACGTGCTCGTGGCGGGGAACATCAGGGAGAACGTCTTCCCCAGGCTGCAGGAGCTGGTGCGTCGCATCAAGACCGAGGTCGTGACCGAGTTCGAGATCTCGTAGGCCGCTCGCGGGCGCTCAGGCAGGAGCTCATTTCCCGAAGGGGCAGGCGGGAAACACACACGTCTTGCAGAGTAGGCACAGGGCGCCGTGGCCGAGGTGCATGACCTCGCTCTTGGTTGGCTTCTCTCCTGCAAGCAGCCTGGGCAGCAAGAGGTCTACGAAGCCTCGCGGACGCGCCAGCAGTCCTGCGGGGACGCCAAGGATGGGCACGTCTCCGGCGTAGGCAAGGATGCTCATGGCTCCCGGCGACACCGGGACTCCTTGGAAGATCACATCGTCCGCGCAGCCGATGATACTCACGCTTGTTGAATCGTCGGGAGAGCCGCCACCCGTGACCAGGACCATGTCGACACCCGAGTCAAGGGCAGCCTGGATGGCTCGTGACATCTCGGGTATCTCGTCGGGCACGATCTCCACCTTAGTCAGTTCGCTGCCGTACTCCGCGAGCCGGCGGCGCAGCAAAGGTTCGAACGCGTCTTTTCTGCGTCCCTCGTAGACCTCCCGGCCGGTGATCACCGCGGCGGCTCGAAGGATGCGGTACGGCAGTACCTCCAGAATCTTGCGGGATTCCTCGGCGATGGTCCTGGCTTCGTCGAGGACCGCCTGTTTCACAGAGAGTCCTCGCACCTTGGCCTTGGCTACAGTCTCGCCCGCGACCACAGGATAGTTGGTGTGGCGGGTCGCGATGAGCACGTCGTCGAGCATGTTCAGGCTCGCCAGACGATCGGCGTCGACCTTCAGCAGGCCCGTGACCGAGGACACGACGTCGGCCCACGCCTCACCCGGCATCCTCACCGAGACGCCCTCGCCCGCGAGCATGTTGGCCAGTAGCTCGGCGGCCTCGTCCTCGTGCACCTCGTCGGAGGCGAGTTCGATGACCTTGATATACGACTTGCCGATCGTGTGCAGAGTCTCGAGATCGGCCGGTGTGATCACGTGCCCCCTCCGGAGCACCGCCCCCTTCTCTTTGCCCGGCGTGATGCCGGTCAGATCGTACGCGAGCGTCAGGCCTACCGACTCGTCGGTCGGGATCTCTTTCACCTTCATGTGTCCACCTTGTGCGCGATTCGGGGTTCGCACTGCAGTATAGTCGGCGGCCCGAGCCGCGACCAACCGGCGCGCTCGGCAGTCCGCGGCGGAGCGCGCCGCACTCTTCGACGCCGCGCGCGGCCGCGTGGTCTCCTAGCAGAATGCGGGCAGCAGGTCCTCTTCCTTTAGGTCTACCTCGGGCACTCGAGCATGACGGGGCTGGAACTGTGTCTCGTAGAGCTCTTTGTAGAGACCTCCGGCGGCCATCAGCTCTTCGTGCCGGCCGCGCTCCACGACGCGGCCCTTGTCTATCACGAGTATCTGGTCTGCGTCCCTGACTGTCGAGAGACGGTGAGCGATGACGACTGAGGTCCGACCTGCCAGGGCCGTGTCGAGCGCCTTCTGCAGGGCGGCTTCGGATTCGGAGTCGAGATGAGCGGTGGCCTCATCGAGCACGATGACGTCCGGCGCCTTGAGCAACAGGCGGGCTATGGCCACGCGCTGTTTCTCGCCTCCTGAGAGACGGTATCCGCGATCTCCCACGAGGGTGTCGAGGCCGTCTGGGAGCGTGTCTATGAAGGAGAGTATCTGTGCTGCGGCCAAGGCCGAGCGCAGGTCGTCTTCGGAGGCGTCCGGTCTTGCATAGAGCAGGTTGTTGCGGATGGTGTCGTGGAAGAGGTGGGCGTCCTGCGTAACGACGCCGACCACCCGATGAAGCGACTCGAAGGTCGCGTCGCGCACGTCGACGCCGGATATCTTGACCACTCCTTCGGTGGTGTCGTACAGGCGGGGGACCAGGTGGCTGATGGTCGTCTTGCCGGCCCCGGACGGGCCCACCAAAGCTACCAACTGCCCGGGCTGCGCTTCGAACGAGACGTCGAACAGCACCTCCTTCTTCTTGCCGGCCGAAGGAAGGGCGACCGCCTCGAGCGAGGCCAGGGATACCTCTTCGGCGGAGGGGTAGCTGAATCCGACGTGCTCGAACTCGATGGAGGCGGCTCCGCGCGGGATGGCTACGGCCTGCGGCTTCTCCGCCACCACGGGCTTGAGGTCCAGCACCTCGAACACCCGCTCGAACGACACCAGCGTGGTCATGATGTCCACATGGATGTTGGAAAGCGCGGTGAGCGGACCGTACAGCCGGCCCAGATAGGCCGCCAGCGCGACGAGCGTTCCCACGTCGAGCGCTCCCCTGACGGTGAGCACTCCACCCCATCCGTACACGAGGGCAGTGGCCAACGACGCCGTAAGGACCAGCGAGATGAAGAAGATGCGGCCGTAGAGGGCCTGGGTCACCCCGATGTCACGCACCCGCCCGGCCTTGCCGTGAAAGACGGCTTCTTCGTCGGCCGGACGTCCGAAGAGCTTGACGAGGAGCGCCCCGGAGACGTTGAACCGTTCGACCATGATGGTGTTCATGTCGGCGGTGAGGTCGTATCTCTCGCGCATGATGGTCTGGAGCCTGCGGCCGAGCCAGCGGGCGGGCAGGGCGAACAGCGGAAGGAGTATCAACGCGATGAGCGTGAGCTTCCAGGACAGAACGAACATGGCGGCGAGTACCAGAGTGACGCTGATCAGATTGCCCACCATGGTCGAGAGCACGTCGGTGAAGGCCTGTTGAGCACCGAGGACGTCGTTGTTGAGACGGCTGACCAGGGCGCCGGTCTGCGCCCGGGTGAAGAATGCTATGGGTTGACGCTGCACGTGCGAGAAGACCTGTGTGCGCAGGCTGAAGACCAGTCCTTCGCCCACGGTAGCCGACACGTAGCGTTCTGCCAGCGAGAGAGCCGCGTCAAGGATGGCGAGACCGGCTATCACGAAGGCGAGTGTGATCACCAGGGCGGCACGTTGCCCCATGATGCCCTGGTTGATGATCTCCTTGTAGATGAGCGGGTTGGCGGCGCCGATGGTCGCGGTGAGGATCACCAGGCCGAAGAAGACGAGGAGCATGCGCTTGTGAGGCGCGGCGAAACGGATGATCCGCCTCGCCGTACCGGGAGTAACCTTTAGTCCGCGCACATCCTCGGTGCGTCGCATGGAGCGAACCATAGGTCCATTAGTGGGTCCCATGTCAGGCCTCCTTCGTGAGCGAGGCGAGCAGACGGAACAGTTCGGCCCGCTCGTCGGACGAGAGGGGCGAGAAGAGCTTCTCTGCGCTCGCTCTGCGCTCGGCGGCGAGCGTTTCGACGAGCTCCCGCCCCTGCGAAGTGGGCTCGACGAGAACAGAACGGCGGTCGTCGGGATCGGCCGAACGTGTCACCAGACCCGCCTCCTCGAGGCTGTCCACCCGCGTCGTGGCCGAGCGGGGAACGATCTCCAGCAGGGTGGCCAGGTCGCCGATGCGCATCGAGCCTGCCTTGACGACGGCGCGGAGCGCCCTGGCGCCGGCGAAAGTGAGCCCATAGGGAGCGAGGGCCTTGCGTTCGTTCTTGCGAAGACGCCAGGAAGCCCGAGTGAGGGCTTCGGCGAGGTCGGTGGGGGATCCTCCCCGGTGGTGTTCGTGGTCTTCAGTCATATCATGGCCCTCCTGTCTGGAGCCTTCACCCGGCCGCTTCGAGAACCGGCGGCGATTCGCGGATGATGTACAGACTATAACACATATTGAGCATAACTCAATAAATGCTCAGCCGATGATAGAGCCGGAGGCGCCCTACCCTACGGGATCTCGGCTGCGAGGTAGGTGCGCACCTCACTCATGCCGAAGCCACACTGTTCGGTGAGCTCGGAGAGCCTGGTGCTCAAGGGAGTGCCTTCGGGGATGCCGAACTCCCTCAGGAACGCGGACATGTCGGCGCCCATGGCCTGAACGTCAAGGAGTGTCGTACTTCCCCTGATCAGCTGGCTGCCCCCCTCGCCGAGGCCTTGACCCTCCTGCCCGGCGCCCTCGTTGCCGGCGCCGGGTACGATCTCCTCTCGGCCTCCGCCGCCACCGCCTCCGCCACCGCCCCGACCCCCTGTCGTCTGAAAATCGCCCGTTGCGCTGGCCACGATGATCGGCACAACAAAGGTCGCCACGGCCAGGGTGCCGACGACCCAGGTGGGCACCGACCGGCGCCGCATGGCCGCCGACGTTGCGCCGCCACGGGTCCTCGCGGGCCCGCCGAACCAGGTGTGGAGCTTGAGCGTGTTGCCGGTCCTGCTGTTCACCGGGCACGCGTCTACGCACTTCAGGCAGCGCGTGCATTCGATGCTGCGGATCGTGTTGGTAGCGCAGATGTCGATGTTCACCGGGCAGACCTTGGTGCAACGGCCGCACTCCGCACAGGTATCGCCATCGCGCTTGATGCTGACGAACGAAAAGGAGTTGAAGAGGCCGTTGAAAGCACCCAGAGGGCATGCATAGCGGCAGAAGGGCCGGGGGATGAAGAGCGACAGGAGGAGGGTGACCGCGGTCACCGCGTAGCCGCTCATAGCCACCTCATCGGTCCAGATACGAAACAGGTTGTAGTAAGGATCCCAGTCTTGGAAGACGAGCCGCGCGCTGCGGGCGGTCTGCACCAGCACCCAGGCGAGCACTGCCCACTTCAGATAGAGAAGCGCCTGCTCCAGCCGGCGCGGGATCCGGTTGTAGAGACCGGGCCATATCCGCCGGCCTATCGCATTCAGTGCCTCTTGCACCGAGCCGAGGGGGCAGATCCAACCGCAGAACGACTTACCGGTGAGCACTAGTCCGATCACCAGTCCGAGAAGCATGACGAAGACAGCCGGATGGAGCTTCTCAACGTAGCCGTCTCCAGACAGATAGGTGTAGATGTTCGCGAGTCCGCCGAACGGGCAAATGGTGTGCAGGTTACTCGTCCGGCCCGACGGTTCTCCAATGACCAGGACCAGTACGTAGACGACGAAGACTGTCTGCACCACGTATCGGGCGATCTGTAGAGGCTTCAGGCGCCTGGATCTCAAGGCCGCGGACTCCTTCGGGTCGGACAAGGTAAAAGACGTGCTTCCCCAAACAGACAAGATCCAGTCCGAGACCACACGCCACGTGTCGCGCAAACATACGCTATTTGAGGCTACACTGGGAGATACGAGGCGTCACGCACGAGTCACGTCCAAGTTCAGTGGGAGGATGCGATGCGTCTCTTTACCTGGTGTCCGGCTGCATTGGTGATACTTGCCGGCTTCCTTGCGCTGGCCGGATGCGGGGTGCAGGAGGACGACGGCACAACGACGACGGCCGGTCCTGGAGCCACGGCAAGCTCCGGTACCACGGCAAGTACCAGCACTACGGCCGTGGGGGACGGCGTGAAGGTGCGCGTGTACTTCTCGTGCGAAGAGAAGGTCTGCGCGATGCTGCGCACGCTCCCCGGTGCAGAGGATGATGTTGACGGCGTGGCCGCGGCGGCCGTGACCGCGTTGGTGGCCGGTCCGACGGCGGATGAGGTGGCGCGTGGTGTGGCCAGCAGCATCCCGGCAGGAACGAGTCTCCTGGATCTCGGGATCGACAGCGGCGTCGCCACGGTCGATCTTTCGGGCGAGTTTGCGGGAGGTGGCGGAAGCCTGTCGACGGCGACGCGGCTGGCCGAGTTGGTCTTCACACTCACCCAGTTTCCAGACGTGACGGGTGTGGAGCTCGAGGTGGCCGGCGAGGCCGTCACCGAGTTCGGCTCCGAGGGACTCATCATCTCTCATCCTATGACTCGGACCGACTTCGAAAGCCTGTCGCCCGCCATCCTGGTGGAGTCTCCGCTCCCGGGTGAGGCCGTGACGAGCCCGGTGCGCGTGGCAGGCACGTCGAACACTTACGAAGCGACCTCTCTTATCAAGATCCTCGACCAGAACGGCGAGGAGATCGCCTTTGAGGTGGTGACCGCCACTTCGGGCAATGGGCAGCGGGGTGACTTCGACGTGACCATTCCCTATGAGCTCGATGCGGCCGGCGCGGGCACTATCGTCGCATATGAAGAATCGGCCGAAGACGGGTCGATCGTCAACGAGGTGCGGATACCGGTTCTGCTGGAGTAGATCCGGACCGCTCCGGCGACGGTTCATCCGTCGCCGGGGGTCGGAGATTGCGAACTTACGCGGGGATCAGCGTGTTGGCGAACACCAGCCAGGTGAGCAGCGACTTGGATGTCAGGCTCAAGATGATGTAGACCTTCTCCCCGAAGAGATAGTCGCGCCATTTGCCTACCTGCGCGTACTGCAACACCATGTTCACCGCGAAGCTCATGAAGAACACGAAGTACGAAGCCACGATGCCATATACGAAGCCGGGAGCCTTCGCTCCGTCGATGCCCGGGTTGACCAGGTAGATGAGGATGGCGATCCAGGGGATGATCCCGGTGAAAGATCCAAACCAGTAGGAAAGCCAACTGGGCTTGCCCGGCTTCTCATACTTCTCCATGAGCCACCCGAAGAAGATCATGCCGGCGTTCACGCCGAAGATGGCAAGCATGGCTGCGATGTCGGTGATGCCGCAGACCATGGCGATAAGCACGATCATCAGCGATGAGGTTATGGAGTACTCGACCCAACGCCAGTAGTTGCGCTCCTGGGCCATGCTGCGCTTATACCAACCGAACATGCCGGGCGAGGCGATGAGCAGGAGCGCGAGGGCCGACAACGCCATGAAGGCAAACACGCCCCAAGCGAGCGGGAACGACCCTATCCTCGTCAGTTCGGCCTCAGTCCCGGGAGGGCCCTGCATGTAGGTGGCCGTGACAGGCAGCTTGAAGTCGTTGGACAGCACGGCGAGCACCACTGCCTCTACTGCCAATACCAGGCCCACTATGATGTTCCACCAGCGCAGCTTCCGCATGCGCCCGTCGAAGTCCGCGTTCGCCACGCGCAGGTTCTTAGCACCCTCTTGTGCCGACATATCTCTTCCTTTCGCTTCGTCCTACGCGGTGCCCGGCACACTGCCGGCCCCGATTCCGTCCTGTGGCAGATACCACGATCCGCCGCTTTCTATTCGTTGATGTCGCGTGCGTACGCCGGTGAGTGCGGCCAAGCTGAAGAAGCGGTGTAGTGAACAGGCAGGGAGGGAATAGCCTAAGGCATGGCCGAGCCCTCTGCGCCCACTCGCGGCGTACGCGAGATAGAGAACACATGGATACCGCTCTCAGACGGTACGCGGCTTGCCGCCCGCATCTGGATGCCTGAAGACGCTCTCCAGGAGCCCGTGCCCGCGGTCTTGGAGTATCTCCCCTACCGGAAGTCGGACGGCACGGCTCTCGCCGATCTGGGCCGCCACCCGTATTTCGCGGAGCACGGCTACGCAGCCGTGCGGGTGGATCTGCGGGGGACAGGCGACTCCGACGGGCTCTTGCGGGGTGAATACCTGCCGCAGGAGCAGGAGGACGCGTTGGAGGTGCTGGCCTGGCTGGAGCGACAGCCGTGGTGCACGGGCGCCGCTGGGATGATCGGCTACTCGTGGGGAGGCTTCAACGGCCTTCAGATCGCCGCCCGCCGGCCTCGTCAGCTCAAGGCCGTCATCACCATCGCCTCGACCGACGACCGGTACCTGGACGACTGTCACTATATGGGCGGCTGTCTCCTTGGCTCCGATATGCTCAAGTGGTCGGCCTCCATGCTCACCTATGCGCTCCAGCCTCCCGATCCGCGGCACGCCGGCGCTGAGTGGCGCGAGAAGTGGCTCGAGCGGCTCCAGAACGCCCCCGAACTCGCGCGCGACTGGATCTCACATCAGCTACGGGATGACTTCTGGAAACATGGTTCGGTGGCCGAAGACTACAGCTCCATCGAGTGCCCGGTGATGGTGGTCGGAGGATGGGCCGACGCCTATACCAACTCGGTACCCCGCCTTATTGAGCACCTGGAGGTGCCGCGCCTCGGTCTCATCGGTCCGTGGGGTCACATGATGCCCCATGAAGGCGTACCTGGTCCCGCCATAGGGTTTCTGCGGGAGGCCGTGCGGTGGTGGGACGAGTGGCTCAAGGGAGTCGATACGGGTGTCATGGATGAACCTCTCCTACGGGTATGGATGCAGGACTACGTGCCCCCGGCGAGGTTCTACGACAGTCGGCCTGGGCGGTGGATCTCCGAGAATACATGGCCGCCGTCGGAAGCGACGCCGGTGCATCTGCGTCTGCAGGGAGGCGGAGACCTCTCTCTGGAGGGCGGCGCGCAGGCGCCTGTGGCCGCCGCCGGGACGCAGGGATCACCTGCTCGAGTGCGCATCCGTGGGATGCAGGAGTGTGGAGAGACGGCCGGTGTCTGGTGCGCCAACGGGTTCGCCGACGAGATGCCCGCCGACCAAGGCCCCGATGACCGGCTGTCGTTGTGCTTCACCACGGGACCCCTCGACGACCCCCTGGAGGTCCTTGGTCACCCGAAAGTCCGGCTGCGCCTGTCGTCAGACCGGCCACGGGCTCTTGTTGCCGCCAGACTCGAGGATGTGGCCCCTGACGGCTCGTCGTTGCTGGTGAGCTGGGGCATGCTCAATCTCACCCATCGGGAGGGACACGGGCGCGCCCGGCCTTTGGAGCCCGGCCGGGAGTACGAAGTGCAGGTGGAGTGCCGGGTATGTGGCCACCGCTTCGAAGGTGGCCATCGCATCAGATTGGCCCTTTCACCAACGTACTGGCCGCATGCGTGGCCCTCCCCCCGACCGGCGAGCCTCGAGATCGCGATCGACGGGCCCAGCGTGTTGCTGCTCCCTGTGAGGCAGGGGGCGCCATCATCGCCCTTGGGGCCACCGGAGAAGTCGGGACCCAGGGATGCCGAACGCCACGACGAGCGATCACGGTTGATACGTGTGGATCCCGAGATCCGCCGGCATGAGATCATCGACAGCGAGCGGCATGAACAGATCGTGCCGGGGTCCGGCGCCATCTACAGCGAAGTCGCCACCGACGTGTACTCCATCGTCGAAGACGACCCCCTTTCGGCGACCGTGCGCTGCGTCAGAGAGACGAGCTCGGTGGGTGGCGCGGCTTCTTGGCGGGTGTCGCTCGCGAGCGAGATGACGTGCGATGTCGATAGCTTCCGCGTGCGCGAGGACTATGCGGTGTTCGAGGGCGATACGCGGATCTATGCGAATACCCGGGGCTATACGATACCGCGGGAAGGCGTGTGAGCCGGCTCTGCGCTATCCGGGCGCTGCCCCAGGCTCACAAAGCCCGGTCAGCGATCAGTGCCAGAAGGATCGCCGGCACCGCCCCGTGGATGACGACGGAGTTGTTGAGTGCCCCGATCCCCGACATGATGGGCACCCCGAGCCCGCCGGCTCCCACAACGGCGCCCAATGTGGCCGCGCTGATGAGGATGACAAGCATGGTCCGCACCCCTGTCATGATCACGGGCATGGCGAGCGGCAGTTCGATCTGCAGCAGACGGTCTCTGCGTGTCATGCCCATCCCCTTGCCCGCCTCGACGACCGCGCCGGGGACCGCCGAGATGCCCGCGACCACGTTGACCATCACCGGCAGGACACTGTAGATGACGAGGGCGAGGAGCACAGGCTCGGAACCATAACCCACGGCCGGCACGGCTATAGCCATGATGGCTACCGAGGGCACCGCCTGGCCGAGATTGGCGAGGCGGAGGATGACACCGCGGAAGGGTCTACCAAGAGGACTCATGACCAGCAGCCCGCCGAGTCCACCGATGATCACCGCCGCCACGCCTGCGATCGCCACCAACATGACGTGCTCGAGGAGGAAGCTCCACAGTGGAGAACGGTCGTAGACAAGGCGCTCGGACTTAGAGAAGAAGAGGCCAAGGAAGGCTTTTACCGCGGGTGTGTAGAAGGTCCAGACGAGTAGTGCCAGCACCAACACAGTGACGCTCTTCCAGTGCCGTAGGAGCCCGGGCGCGTAGCCGGTCATGTCGCCGCTCTCACCTGGGTCACCACCTCACAGAAGGTGAGACTTCCGAGGGTCCGTTCTCCGGATACCACAGCCACGCGATCGACACTCTCAGTCACCATGATCGCGAGCACGTCCCGCAGGTTGGTCTCGGGTCGTACCTGAGGCGCCGTGTCTGGAGGCGGTGGGCCGAGGGCCAGGTCTGTCACCCGGTGCCGGGAGAGGATGCGCAGACCGAACTCATCTCCAAAGAAGTCGCGCACGAATCGCCCTTCCGGGCTGCGCCACAACTCCTCGGGAGCTCCCACCTGTATGATGCGCCCGTCCCTCATGAGCACGATGCGGTCGCCCAAGAGGACCGCCTCTTCGATGTCGTGGGTGACGAAGACGACGGTCTTTCCCAACCGCTTGTGCAGAGCGGCGAACTCTCGCTGGAGCCGCTCACGACTGATGGGATCAAGGGCTCCAAAGGGTTCGTCCATGAGCAAGACCGGCGGGTCCGCGGCCAGCGCGCGGGCGACGCCCACGCGCTGGGCTTCGCCACCAGACAGCTCCCCCGGCCGCTTGTCGGCGTAGAGGGCCGGGTCGAGTCCCACGAGGTCGAGCAGTTCGTTCACACGCTCGCTCACTCTGGCTCTCTCCCAGCCCAACAACCGGGGCACCGTGGCGATATTCCGGCGCACGGTCATATGAGGGAAGAGCCCTACGCTCTGGATGGCGTATCCGATATGACGCCGCAACTCCTCCGGCGGCACTGCGTCGATCGGGCGCCCATCTACGATCACCTCTCCCGAGTCGACCTCGACCATGCGGTTGATGGTGCGAAGAACGGTGGTCTTGCCGCAACCGCTGGGACCCAGCACTATAGTGAGCTCGCCATCCGGTATGGTGAGCGACACGTCGTCCACCGCCGTCACTGTGCCGTATCTCTTGGTGACGTTTCGGAGCTCTATCATGCCAGACTCACCGCCGGGTCCACCGGGCGCCCGCGACCGACGAGGTGTTCGACCCCACGCAAGAGGGCGTCGAAGAACAGAGCCATGACCGCGATGGGCACTACGCCTACCAGCACCAGATCCATACTGGTCTGCTCCAGCCCCAGGAACATGATGGTGCCCAAGCCGCCTCCGCCGACGAACGCGGCGATGATGGCTCCGGCAGTACTCTGGACGAGGGCTATCCGCACTCCCGCCAGTACGACGGGGAAAGCCAGGGGCAATTCCACCTCCAGCAGCGTCCGCCACCGGCCCATGCCCATCCCCTTCGCCGTATCGAGCACTGCCGGGTCGAGTTGCCGGATGGCGATGAAGGTGTTGCGGGCGACGGGGAACAGAGCATAGACGAGTAGGACCACCATGACCGGCGCCCAACCTATCCCTGAGACCCCCAGAGACTTCAGTGCCGCCGACCTGTCACTTATGGCGCCGAGGATGGGCATCATGATGCCGATGAAGGCGAGTACCGGCAATACCTGGCCCAGGTTGAGCAGGCCCATGATGATGGTCCGGGCCCGTTCGTGGCGGGCCGACAGGATGCCCAGGGGGATCCCGATGACGATCGCCCCGATGGTGGCCCCGAGCGCATAGAAGAGGTGGCGGGTCAGTTCCCGCCCGAAGGTGGAGCGTGTGAGCGCCCACTCACGCACCACTCCTAGTTCCCCAAGCCCTCCAAGAGCAGCGATGAGCACCACCGCAATCAGAGGTGCAGCCCCGATCGCGAGACGTCCCGTCCGGCTCGGAGTGTCGGCCGCGGCAGCGTAGAGCACCAGGTAGAGCGCGAACACGAAAAGGTAGAAGCTCCATCCGAACGACGTGCGGCCGGCGGTGCCCTGTGCTCCCGCGAACTCCGAGGCGGCGCTGCCACTCTGCACGACCAGTAAGACCAGGGCACAGGTGGCGAGCAGCCCCCGGCCGAGACTCCAGGCCGTGCGAATGAACTGCCTATTGGGCAGGCCTTTCCACCTCAAGATGAGGGAAAAGGCCGCGAGGAGCCATAAGCCCAGTGCGACCCAGCCGAGACTGCCGAGCGCCCCGAGCGCCGATGCGGGGTCTCCCTCGACGATGCGGTTCGGGCGGAACGAGACGAACGAACCGGTGACGAGGGCGATGACCCCGATGAGTCCACCGGTGGCCCCGATGATCCCGTTGGCCCGTCTACTTGAGGAATCCATTGGCCTCCAGGTAGGAGGTGGCCACGGCCCGGGGGTCCTCTCCACCGAAGGCTATGCGGGCGTTCAGCTCCTGCAGCTTCGCCTGGTCGAGGCTCGAGAAGACCGGTCCGAGGATGGTCTCAATTTGGGGGTAGGCCTCGATGATCTCTCCTCGGAAGACCGGCGTGGGCTCGTAAACCGGGGGGATGTCCATGGTGTCGGTGAGTATCAGCAGGTCGAGCTCGTTGAGCTGGCCGTCGGTGCCGTAGGCCAGAGAGAAGTTCACCCCGTCGGTGCCCTTGGCGAGCGCGGACAGCATCTCGGCGGTATTGCCTGTGGAGAGCGCGACAAGTTGGTCGTCGGTGAGGGCGAAGTCGTAGGCTTCCTCAAAACCTTGGAGGCCCAGGGGGTTGTCGATCCACGACTGGGCGGCGATGAGCTTGACTCCGCCCCCCTCGTTGACGTAGCGGGCGAAGTCACTCATGGTGGTCACCGATTCGGCTTCGGCGAGGGTGCGCGTAGTGGCTATGAACTCGCTGTTGTTGGCCGGAGCCGGAGTGAGCCAGGCGATACCGTTGGCGTCGTGGTCCAATTGCTTGATGGCGGCATAGGCCTGCTCGGCGTTCTTCCACTTCGGGTCGCCCTCTTCGCCCTCATGGTAGTACTGACCTGAGCCCGTGTAGTCGACGGTGGCATCGATCTCGCCGGCCAGAAGGGCCGCCCGGACTACCTCTGGGGTGCCGAGTTTGGTCTTGTCTTCTGTCCTGATGCCGTCGGCCTCGAGCATCTGGATTATCATCGAGCCAAGCAGCGTACCCTCCGAGTCGAGTAGTGAAGCCACCCGAACCACAGGACCCTGCGCGGCAGCGGTCGTCGTCGATTCCACCGCCGGCTCATCGCCTCCGCAGCCGGCCAGCGTGGCTACTGACAGAATGACAAGCACTATCGAGACGATCAGTGCGACCTTTCTCATGCTATTGCCCCTCCTCTTGTGTGATGCCGGATGTTCTTCCCACATTGAACCGGAATGAACCTCCAGGAAGAAGC
>DAIRFC010000019.1:23836-30339 GCA_036795215.1 Actinomycetota bacterium
GCAGCCGGCCTCTCGGGCGATGCCGCCGATGATGGAGCGGAAGATCAGTTGGTGGAGCGGCCAGAGCGAATACCAGTAGAGCAGACCCTTGAGGCCGATCGGGTCCCACATCGCTGTCTGCACGATGCGTGTCTGTCCCTCTTCCAGAGGGACCAACTCGAACTGCAGCCAACCCCTTCCGGGCGCCCGCATTTCGGCCGCCAGCCGCAGCAGTCGTTCCGGCTCGACCTTCTCAACGCGCCAAAAGTCGACGGTATCGCCGGGAACCACGCACACGGGGTCCCGGCGCCCCCGGCGTGATCCGACGCCGCCGCCCATCTGGTCGATGAGCCCCCGCAGATTCCACAGCCATGTCCAGCCGTACCAGCCTCTCTTGCCTCCCATGCACATGACGGCGGCGAAGACCTCACCGGGCGTGCACATGACGTCCAGCGTCCGCCGGTCAATGCGTCGCCGGCCGGAGTGCTCCGCCGGCCGCTCCGTGGTAGGAGGAGTGGTGGATCCGGCGTCGCTCCAGCGGGTCTCGGCATACTCGCGGTCTTCATTGGCCAGCGCTCTGCCTATAGCTGCTTCGGTGCTCATGGGGTGGATGCCGGGAAAGTCCCGGCTCGCGGCGTCATCCAACACCACCGTCTCGTTGCGCACTCCCTCCAAGAGATGCCGGCCCACGCGGTAATAGAGGGGGGTGACCAGTGCCAGCCAAGCCGAGGAGAGCCGCGGAGTCAACAAGGGCACCCTGATCATCGGGCGGCGCAGGCCCTGCGAACGGGCGTAGGCCTGCATCATCCCGGCGTAAGAGACCCTATCGGCGCCGCCGATCTCGTATACAGCGCAGCGTTGCTTTGGGAGCACGTCGAGCGCGGCTACGAGGTAGGCGATCACATCCTCCACAGCGATGGGCTGCGTGGGATTGCTGACCCAGCGTGGAGTGATCAGCAGGGGCACATGGTCGACCAGGCCGCGGATCATCTCGAATGAGATGGAGCCGCTCCCCAGGATCACCGATGCGCGAAACTCGACGGTCAGGGCGCCGCTCTCGCACAGCACGCGGCCGACATCCTGACGACTCGCCAGGTGTGGCGAGAGTTCGTCTCCCGAACGTCCAAGGCCGCCCAGGTAGATGACTCGACGAACGCCGGCGGCCTGTATGGCCTTGGCAAAGTTGCGTGCCGACGTGATCTCTTTCTCACGAAACGCGTCCGGGGCGGTGCCCAGTGAGTGGACGAGATAGTAGGCGGTGTCGACATCTGCGAGCGCCTCAAGGAGCGATGGAGGATCGAACATGTCGCCGTAGACCACCTCGGTAGTGGTGGCAACGCGAGAAACGAACGAGGCAGGGGGATTCGCCGGACGCAGGCGCTCCGGCCTGCGCACCATGACTCGCAAAGGCCTGCCGGTGGATTCGAGCGGACGGATGAGGCGCCCGCCAACGTAGCCGGTGGCCCCCGTGAGCAAGATACGCGTGCCGGCGGCCGGACATGCTGGTATCCTCTCGGTCATGAAGGACACTACCTCCCAAAGAACCCCAGCATACGCCGGGTTTGTTGCCGTGGCGGTCTTAGTCACCGCCTTGGTCTTCATAGGCGGCGGCTGTGGTGATGATACGACTTCGGAGGTCACTGCGGTACAAGGAGGTTCGACCATGACCACGGCGCAGCCGGCGCTTCCTCCCATAGACCTACTCGCCCCGGCCTCTTTCGAGACAGCTTCATTCGCCTTGGGCTGATTCTGGGGCTCTGAGGCCCAGTTCGGGTGCCTCGAAGGAGTGATACGGACCCGGGTCGGCTACACCGGCGGCTCCAAGAGCGATCCCACGTACTACGATCTCGGAGACCACTCCGAGACGGTGCAGCTCGACTTCGATCCCGGTGTGATCACCTATGAGGAGCTGCTGCGCGTCTTCTTCGCTGGTCACGACGCCACGCAGAGAGGCATCCGTGCCCAGTACAAGTCGGCCGTCTTCTTCCACTCTGCCGAGCAGGAGCGTCTGGCTCTGGAGATCAAGGCGCGAGAAGAGGCCCGGCTGGGCAAGACGGTGCAGACCGAGATAGTCGCAGCCTCGACCTTCTATCTGGCCGAGGACTACCACCAGAAGTACGCTTTGCAGGGTGCCCGCGCGCTCAAGCAGGAGCTTGAGCGGTTCTATCCAGACATCGCAGACCTGGTGGATTCGACCGCGGCCACCCGTGTCAATGCCTACCTGTATGGCCTTGGCGATCTGGAGCAGTTGCGCCGGGAGCTCGACAGCCTGGGGCTTTCTGAGGAGAGCCGGAAGCGGCTGCTCGACATGTTCGACTGAGAGGGCGAAGCTGGTGGAGGAACAAGGAGTGGTCTTCGAGTCGGCCGGTCTAAGGCTGGCGGGGACGCTTGCGCTGCCTGGGACTTCCGTGCCGCCTGAAGCGTCCACGCTGCCCGGAGGGTCTCAACGTTACCCCTGCGTTCTCATGATCAGCGGCTCAGGGCAAGTGGATCGCAACGAGAGTCACAAGCGGATGCCCCTCAACGTCATGGGCGAGTTGGCCGCCCATTTAGCGGAGCGGGGCATCGGCTCCCTGCGCTATGACAAACGAGGCGTGGGTGAGAGCGAGGGCGACTACTGGTCCACGGGCTTTCACGACAACGTGACCGACGCCGCGGCCGCGCTGGCCTACTTGAAGAAGCACACTCGGGTCAACGGTGACAAGATCTTTGCTCTCGGTCACAGCGAGGGCGCCTACATCGCCACGCGGCTGGCAGCTGGGTGCGCAGCCGGAGCTGAGGCCGGGGCCGGCCCCGATTCTGATGCTGGAGGCGGGCTTGCCGGAGCGGTGCTCTTGGCGGGAGGCGCCCGGTCGGGCGAGGACGAGCTCCGATGGCAGGGAGCTCAGGTGGCCGCCAGCCTTACCGGGATGAACGCCCTACTGGTGAGGCTGCTCCGCATCGACATCGCCAAGTCTCAGCAAAAGGCCCTCGACAAGGCCAAGCGGTCCCAAAAAGACTGGCATCGGACTCAGCTGGTGGGGAAGCTCAACGCCAAGTGGATGAGGGAATTCTTGGCCTACGATCCTGCGGGCGACCTCAGCCGCGTCAATGTCCCTATTCTCGCCATCACCGGCTCGAAGGACATCCAGGTCGATCCGGGCAATCTGGAGCGGATGGCGAGTATCGTTTCGGCCCCGTTTGAATCGCACGTGGTGCCGGATGTCACTCACCTCTTGCGGAGCGATCCTGGACCACCCGGCCTGGCAGCCTACAAAGCGCAGATCAAGAGGCCGGTAGACCCGCGGGTCAAAGACCTCGTGACCGAATGGCTCCAGAGGCAGGTGCGCGGCGCACCGCCTCTCCGGGCTGAAGGCGTATGACCTCGCCCTCGTGAGCGATGGCAAGCGCATCGCCTGACTCGAGGACGTACGTGGCGCCATTCTCTGTGATATCCACGTTTAGCACAGATCCACGCACTTGGACCTTGAACGAGAGCCGCTTCATCCTTTCCGGCAGGCGCGGCTGGAAGGACAGCCGGCCGTTTCGGTGGCGCATGCCCCCGAAGCCGTGGACGAGGGCCATCCAAGTGCCGCCCGCTGCGGCCACGTGTAGCCCGTCGCGCGCATTGCCGGCCACATCGGCCAAGTCGATCCCCACCGCGTCGACGAAGTACTCCTCTGCGGCCCGCAGGTCGTCACTCACTTCAGCGGCCATGATGCACTGGATGCATTCGGAGAGGGAGGAGTCGCTGGTGGTGAGGGGATCGTAGTATTCAAGGACCCGGCGCTTGTCTTCGTGGGAGAACCGGTCGCCCAGAAGGAAGGTGGCGAGCACCACGTCCGCCTGTTTGATCACCTGGTGCCGGTAGAGGACCAGGGGGTGATAGTAGAGCAGCAGCGGGTAGTGCTCTGCAGGGGTGCTCTCGAAGTCCCACGGCTCCAGATCGAGAAAACCGTCGTCCTGCAGGTGGAGGCGCAACTCCTCATCGTAGGGTACATACATGAGGTCGGCGGCTCTTCGCCAGAGGAGCGGTTCCTCGTCCTCTAGCGCGGTCTGCTCCACGAGCCTCGCATGCGCCTCCGGATCGGAGCTCTTGAGGCGCTCCACGGCTTTTACGGCCTGCCTCATGTTCTCCTGGGCCATCAGATTCGTGAAGGTGTTGTTGTCGACAAGGGCGCTGTACTCGTCGGGCCCTGTGACCCCGTTGATGACGAACCGGCCGCCCTTGCGTTCCGAGAAGAAGCCCAGGCTGGTCCACAGCCGAGCCGTCTCCACCAGGATCTCGGCGCCGTGCTGGGCCATGAACTCGGTGTCGCCTGTGGTCTGGCAGTACTGCGTGAGGGCGTAAGCGACGTCGGCGTCGATGTGGTACTGGGCGGTCCCTGCCGCGTAGTAGGCGGAGGCTTCGTCGCCGCTGATCGTGCGCCAAGGGAACAGAGCGCCCCTTTGGCTGACTTCCGCCGCTCTCCGGCGCGCCTTGTTGAGCATGGCGTAGCGATGCCGCAGGAGATTTCTCGCCAGACCAGGTGAGGTGTAGGTGAGAAAGGGCATGATGTAGATCTCGGCGTCCCAGAAGTAATGTCCCTCGTATCCTCGCCCGGTGAGGCCCTTGGCGGGTACCCCGTATCCCTCTGCGCGGGCTGTGGCTTGGAGCAGCTGGAACAGGTTGAAGCGGACCGCCTGTTGCAGCAGAGGCGCCCCTTCGGTGACGACGTCACTCTTCGACCAGAAGTCCTGGACGAACGCTCGTTGTTCTTCCAGTAGCGCCTGGATACCCTTGCCTCCTGCACGGTCCAGGGTCTCTTCCACCCGGAACATGAGTTCCGCGGCCGGTCCTTCGGCGTCATGGTTGTAGGCCAGGTACTTGACCAGGCGGACCGGTTCGTCCTGACCCACGTCGAACCGGTAGACGGCCCTGGCCCAGTCGTTGTCGACCGTGGCCTTAGGTGGATCAGTCGGAGTCCCACTCATCAGACGGTGCTCCATGCCGCAGGCCAAACTCAGGCCACTCGCGCGGGTGCGGTAGGCTAGGACCACCCGTTGATCGCCCACCCGTTCCTCGACCTTCCGGAGCACGCCGTCGCCGAGGGCCCGGCTGCGCCGGGGATCATGCACTATTCCGTGATCGTTCTCTGGATGAAGCATGAGGTCGGAGGAAATGGTCAGACCTGCTTCCCGGTCCAGCGACGTCACTTCATACTCTACGCAGGCCAGATGACGGCTGCTGAGCGACACCATCCGCTTTGACTTCACCTCGAAGCGGCTACCGTCGCTTGCCCGCCACACCACGCGCCGCTCCAGGGCACCCGAGCCCATGTCCAGCGTTCGCTCGTATTCGAGTATGTCGCTCTTTTCGAGGGAAAAGCGCTCGTCGTCCACGTACAAGCGGATGATGGTGCCGTCAGGCACACCCAAGATCGTCTGGCCGGTCTCGGCGAATCCGTGCGCCCGCTCTGGATACTCGATGGGCCACGTCTCGTAGAAGCCGTTCAGCATCGGGGCAGGGTCGTAAGACGGGTGGCCTTCGTCCTCTGTGCCGCGCAGGCCCAGATAACCATTGGAGAGCGCGAAGATGCTCTCCAGCTGAGGGACGTAGTCGGGTTTGAAACGCCGTTCCACCAGACGGTGCTCGTCCACGGGGAAGTCGTCCTCGGCCGCCAGCAGCCGGATTGCGCCCGCCCGTAGACGGTGGGCCCGCGGCCCCAAAGGATGGTGTCTCCGCGGTTCGCAGGGGACCAACTCGGACAGATCGTCTACCACGACGTCGGCGCCGGCCTCCATGAGTTCGTTGGACTGGCCGGTGCGGTCCACGCCGATCACCAGTCCGAAACCGCCGGCCCGGCCTGCGGCCACGCCGGCCAGCGAGTCCTCCACGACAACCGCCCGTTCGGGTGGCACACCCAAGCGTCTGGCCGCCTCCAAGAAGGTGTCCGGAGCGGGCTTGCCGGCCAGATCGAGTTGCAGGGCCGTGTCGCCGTCGACGCGGGCGTCGAAGAGGTCGGCGATGCCCGCCGCCTGTAGGATGGCTTCGCAGTTCGTGCTCGATGTGACCACCGCGGTCTGCAAACCCAGGTCGCGTAGCTCGCGGATCCAGGCCACCGAGCCCGGGAAGACTTCCACCCCGTCTCTCTGCAGCGCTTCCTCGACAAAGATCTGCTTGCGGTTGCCGACGCCGTGGACGGACCATTCGTCGGGAGCCGAGTCCGGAGTGCCGGGGGGTAGCTCTATGCCTCGCGAGGAAAGAAAGTCGCGCACTCCGTCGTGACGGGGTTTGCCGTCCACGGTGGCGGGATAGTCATCTCCCACCGAGAAGTGCGGCGTCGTGGAGCCGTGTTTTGCGTCCCAGGCGTCAAGAAACTCGTCGAAGGTGCGTTTCCACGCGGTCGCGTGCATGCGGGCAGTCGTGGTGAGCACTCCGTCCATATCGAAGAGGACGGCATCGAAGGTCTCCGGTCCGACCGCGGCACAAGCCGCTGCTTCACGCCCGCTCGTGTCTCTGTGTTCCCCCGTCACCGGCCGACCTTGACGGTGAGACTGTAGTC
>DAIRFC010000020.1:0-30201 GCA_036795215.1 Actinomycetota bacterium
GGCGCGGTGAACCCTGCCGCGTCGCGCCCGGCTCCCTGCAGCAGGCGCTCGAACTCGGCGGGTGTCCGCTTCCCTTGGGCCATCTCAACCATGGTACCCACCAGAGCGCGCACCATATGCCGCAAGAAAGCGTCGGCTTCGATCTCAAGATACATGAGCTCCCCCCCCACCGCGGCTCTCCCCGTCCCCCAACCCGGCGCGAGCCCCTGTCGCGCCGGTTTCCAGTCGCAACGCATCACCAGACGGCGGAAGTAGGCATGCTCGGTCTCCGCGGGGGTGAAGGCCGTGAAGTCGTGGCTCCCCACCACAGCCGCCGCGGCAGCCCGCAGTATCTCCACATCGAATCCCCCGGGCACATGCCAGCAGTAGCGCCGCCAGAAAGGCGAAAGCACCGGAGAGCGGGCTAGGTAATAGCGGTAGACACGACTTTTCGCGTCCTTGCGCGCGTCGAAACCCTCCGGCGCCGGCCGTATGCACGTGATCGCAACGCCCGGCGGGGTCAACGCATCGAGCGAGCGGTGCAGCCGGGAAAGATCGATCCCTGCCGGGAGACGCAGGCTTACCACCTGTCTACGGGCGTGCACGCCGGCATCGGTGCGGCCGGCGACCCGCAACGCGGGCGCCCGGCCGAGCACGGTTCGAAACGCCTCCTCCAGACTGCCCTCAACGGTGCACAGCGCTCCCTGTTTCGCCCATCCATGAAGCCCCGTGCCGTCATACTGGAGCTCCATGCGGTGGTTGCGGTCCATGCGACCCTCCGTTCGCAAACGCCCCCAAAAGCAAATGCCGGGACCCTTTGGGGCCCGGCACCAGCTCAACGACTTCTATGTCTTGCTACACGTGCGCGTTCGTGAACGCTCAGACCAACTCGAGATAGACCATCTCCGCCGCATCGCCCAGCCGCGGACCTAGGTGAGTGATCCGCGTATAGCCGCCGGGACGGTCGGCATACCGAGGGCCGATCTCGTTGAACAGCTTGTATGAGATCTGCTTGTTGCGCAACTGGCTGATGGCCGTGCGCCGTGAATTGAGGTCTCCAGCCTTACCCATGGTGATCATCTTCTCAACGATGGGCTTGACTTCTTTGGCTCGTGCCTCAGTGGTCATGATGCGCTCATGCTCGAGCACAGAGCAGGCAAGATTCGCCAGCATCTGCCGGCGGTGGTCCGGCTGGATACCGAACCTTCTCCCTTTTCTCCGGTGCCTCACGCTACTCTCCTCTTAACTTCAGTTTGTTCTCTTCAAGACGCTCCCGCACCTCATCCAGGCTCTTGCGGCCGAAGTTGGGGATGCACATGAGCTCTTGTTCCGATTTCGCGACGAGGTCGCGGACCGTCGCGATGCCCTCACGCTTCAGACAGTTCAACGATCGGACGCCCAGTTCGAGGTCATCGATCATCATCTCGAGCTCGCGACTCTGGCCATCAGACTCATCCTCGTCCTCCGGAGGCGCGCCGTCCAGCCCTCCGTCGGCCTCCGTCAAGAAGATCCTGTCCAGATCGTCGCGGAGCAAGGTGGCAGCCATGGCAACGGCGTCCTCTGGATCGACCGCACCGTTGGTCTCGACCTCGAGGATCAACTTGTCGAAGTCGGTGCGCTGGCCCACCCGAGCCGATTCTACGCTGTAGGCGACCCGTGTCACGGGCGAGAAGATCGAGTCGATGGGAATCAGACCCAGAGCGGCTCCCGGGCTCTTGTTGTCGTCGGCCGACACGTAACCGCGGCCGCGGCGGATGATCAGGCTCATGTCCAACCGCCCGCCATCGTCGAGAGTCCCGATATAGGCGTCGGAGTTCATGACCTCCACGTTGGACGGGAGATCGATATCGCCGGCCGTGATCTCCCCGGGACCATCTTTGATAAGGGAGACCTCGTGTTCGTCGGCTTCTCCGTGCAGCACGAAGACGATCTTCTTGAGATTGAGGATGATGTCGGTGACATCTTCCTTGACATGCGGTACGGTTGAGAACTCGTGCTCGACTCCCGCGATCTTGACCGCCGAGATGGCCGCCCCCTCCAGCGAGGAAAGCAGCACCCGCCGGAGCGAATTGCCGAAGGTATAGCCAAAGCCGCGGGCCAACGGCTCCACGGTGAAACGGCCCCGGTTCTCACCGGCCGCCTCGTACACACTATGCGGGGTGGCGAAATCTAGCAAGCGGCCCTCCTATCAGACTACTTGGAGTACAACTCGACGATGAGGGACTCTTGGATGGGGATGTCTATATCTATCCGTTCAGGTAGACGCAGGACCTTACCCACCATGTTGTCATGATCGGCCTGCAGCCACGCGGGGACGGACGCCGTGAGATCGGTGGCATCCTCGATAACGGCTTTGAGACCCTCGCTGTCCAGCACCGCGGCGATCACCTCGTCGGGCCTCACGCGATACGAGGGGATGTTCACCTTCCGCCCGTTCACCGTGAAATGCCCGTGGCGCACCAACTGCCTGGCCTGCCTACGCGAGGCTCCAAAGCCAAGCCGATAAACCACGTTGTCAAGCCGCAGTTCTAGAAGGCGCAACAGATTCTCGCCCGTGACGCCCGCCTGACGGGCAGCCGTCTCATAGTAGGTATGGAACTGAGCCTCGAGAACCCCGTAGTAGCGCCGGGCCTTCTGCTTCTCGCGCAACTGGGTGAGGTACTCCGACTGCTTACGCCTGCGTCCCCGGCCGTGCTCTCCCGGAGGATACGCCCGGCGCTCGAGGGCACACTTGTCGGTCAGGCACCGCTCGCCCTTGAGAAGGAGCTTCTCGCCTTCGCGGCGGCACTGCTTACACTGTGGTGATGTGTCTTTTGCCATGCTTAGTACTCCGCCTTAGACCCTGCGCCGCTTCTTGGGGCGGCAACCGTTGTGAGGGATGGGGGTGACGTCCTTGACGCTGCTCACGTCGAGGCCGGTGGCCTGAAGCGAGCGGATAGCCGTCTCCCGGCCGCTCCCCGGTCCCTTCACGAAGCAGTCCACCTTCTGCAGCCCGTGCTCCATCGCGGCCCGGGCCGCCTTCTCCGCCGTCACCTGGGCGGCGAACGGCGTCGACTTACGCGACCCCTTGAAGCCTGCAGAACCGGCGCTGGCCCACGCGATGACGTTGCCCTCTTTGTCGGTGAGGGTGACGAGCGTGTTGTTGAAAGAGGTCTTGATGTAGGCATTACCTACCGCGATGCTCTTCCGCACCTTGCGGCGCCGCCCACGAGCACCGGCTGCAGTAGTGCGTTTCGGTTTCGGCATATGTCTTGCTCTCCGTCCCTAGATTCTCTGCGAGGCAGCCGGCCGGCTAGACCCGCACCTTCTTCTTGACGCCTACGGTCGGCTTGTGACCCTTGCGCACCCGAGCGTTGGTCTTGGTGCGCTGGCCACGAACGGGCATGCCGCGCCGGTGCCGTATGCCCCGGTAGCAGCCGATCTCCATGAGCCGCTTGATGTTCTGGCTGCGCTCGCGCCGCAGATCGCCTTCGACCAGGACATTGTCCTCGATATAGCTGCGGAGACGGATCTCTTCGTCTTCGGTGAGATCCTTCACGTGTGTGTTCGGATCGATGCTTACTGCCGAGAGGATCTTGTTGGACGTGGAACGGCCGATCCCGTAGACATATGTTAGACCGATCTCGATCCGCTTCTCCCGGGGGAGGGTGACACCAGCAATACGAGCCATGTGCTTCTCCTGCCTAGCCTTGCCGCTGCTTGTGGCGCGGGTTCTGGCAGATGACCATGACCACGCCCCGCCGTCGCACTATCTTGCACTTCTCACACATCGTCTTGACCGATGCTCTGACCTTCATCTGAACGTCCTTCCTCTACTTGAACCGATACGTGATCCGACCTCGAGTCAGATCGTAAGGCGACAACTCCACCTTGACCCTATCCCCAGGCAGGATCCGTATGTAGTTCATACGCATCTTGCCGGATATGTGCGCGAGTATCTCCAGCTCGTTGTCGAGTTGGACACGAAACATCGTGTTGGGCAAAGCCTCAACAACCTCGCCTTCGAGCTCTATGGCTTCTTCTTTAGGCACCGCTCTCCACCATTCCAACCCTATCCAAACGCCAGCCGCCTATCTTACCACAACCCTTCATGCTGCTAGGCACCCACTACTTCAGTCGTAGTAAGGATACGCGGGCCTTTTTTCGTGATGGCCACCGTATGCTCAAAGTGGGCGGACATAGTGCCATCCTTGGTGTAGATGGCCCAGCCGTCGTCGTCCATCACTACTTCATGGCCGCCGATGTTCACCATCGGCTCGATGGCCAACACTATCCCCTCCCGCAATTCCGGCCCCTGACCGGGAGGTCCGAAGTTCGGTACCTGCGGGTCTTCGTGCAGAGAGCGCCCCACTCCGTGGCCGACCATGCTCTGCACGACCGACAGGCCACGTGCTTCAACGTGAGTCTGGACCGCGTGTGAGATGTCACCGACGCGGTTACCCGGGACGCACTGGGCTATCCCCAACATGAGCGATTCTTCCGTCGCCCGGAGCAACTCGCGCACCTCGTCGGCTATCTCTCCAACCGGGAAGGTACTCGCCCCATCGGCGATATAGCCATCCATGGTGACGCCCACATCGATGCCGATGATGTCACCCTCATGAAGACGTACCTTTCCGGGGATCCCGTGCACGACCATGTCGTTGGGAGAGGCGCAGATGGACCCCGGGAAACCCCGGTAGCCCTTAAAGGTCGGTATGCCGCCTTTGTCTCTTATGTACTTCTCCGCCAAACGATCCAACTCTTTCGTCGTGATGCCCGGTTCGATCCGCTCCCCCAGAAGATCCAGGCACCCTCTGAGAACCGCTCCCGCTCGAGCCATCTTCTCTATCTCAGCCTGTGACTTCCTGATGATCAAAACGCGCCTATCTCTCGACCTTGCCTATTCGCCTGCCGGCCCCACGGCCGTCCGGATGTCGGCGTACGTGACGTCCGGCGCCTGTGCGCCATCGATGCGGGCCACTACTCCGGCCTCGTCGTAGTAGTCGATGAGAGGCTCGGTCTGGTTGCGGTAGACCTCCAACCTGTTACGCACGGTGGCCTCGGTGTCGTCGTCACGCTGATACAGCTCGCCGCCGCAGACGTCACAGACGCCCTCGACCTTGGGAGGCGTGAACATGACATGGAACGGCGTCTGGCAGGAGCGGCAGATGCGCCGCCCAGTGAGCCGCTTGATCAGCAGGTCTTCGTCCACGAGCAGCACGAGGGTCTTTGTCACCGCACGCCCGAGGCTCACCAAGACCTCGTCGAGCGCCTCAGCCTGCGGGATGGTGCGCGGGAACCCGTCCATCAAGAAACCTTTGGCTGTATCCGGCTCCTGCAGACGGTCCTTGACGATGCCGATCACAACGCTGTCGGGGACCAACTCGCCCGCGTCCATGTACCTCTTGGCCTCCAGCCCCATCTGGGTCTGGTTCTTGACGGCCGCGCGCAAGATGTCGCCAGTGGAGATATGCGGGATGCCGTAGTCGGCCACGATCCGGCCGGCCTGCGTGCCCTTACCCGCCCCGGGAGGCCCGAGAAGTATGAGGTTGAACTGGGTCATGCTGTTTCCGCCTCCGTTGTCAGCCGTTATCACTTGAGGAATCCCTCGTAGTTGCGCATGAGCAGGTGGGATTCCATCTGCTGCATCGTATCGAGAGCCACACCGACGACGATCAGCAGAGAGGTGCCGCCGAAGTAGAACTGCACTCCCATGCCCTTGTAGAGCCCGGTGGGTAACAGCACGATAGCCGCCAGGAAGAGGGCCCCGGGAAAGGTGATGCGTGTGAGCACGCGGTCGAGGTAGGCCGCGGTGGGCCGGCCCGGACGGATACCGGGCACGAAGCCACCGTACTTCTTGAGATTGTCGGCCTGGTCGATCGGGTTGAACTGTACCGCCGTATAGAAATACGTGAACAGGATGATCAAGATGACCTCGACCACGATGTACCACCACGAGCTCGGAGCAAAGATCTCCGCCAGCTTCTGCGTCCAGCCCCAGGGGACCATCTGAGCCAGAGTGACCGGGAACAACAGCACCGAGGAGGCGAAGATGACGGGGATGACGCCGGCCATGTTGACCTTCAGCGGCAGATACGTACTCTGCCCGCCATAGACCTTGCGGCCGACCACCCTCTTGGCGTACTGCACCGGGATGCGTCGCTGCCCCTGCGTCACGTAGATGACGGCAGCAACAACCAGCACCGCGATGACCGCCATGGCCACCCAGTAGCCGGGGTTCATGGTGAACAGCTTCTGGAGACCGCTGGGAAGACCCGATACGATGCTTGCGAAGATCATGAGCGAGATGCCGTTGCCGACACCCCGCTGAGTGATCAACTCACCCAGCCACATGACCAGGATAGCGCCCACGGTCAAGTTGACGATCACCAAGAGCACGTTGACTGCCGTGAAGGTGTCGTTGCCCGCAGCGTCGACCGGGAAAGCCCCCTGGCTCCGGAACAGAAAGACGAAGCCTACCGCCTCGATGAGGGCCAGGATACCGGTGAAGTACCGGGTGTACTGGTTGACCTTCTTCTGGCCGGCAGGCCCCTCCTTCATGAGCGCTTCCAACCGGGGGCTCACCATGGTCAGCAGCTGCATGATGATCGACGCGGTGATATAGGGCATGATGCCCATGGCGAAGATAGCCATGGTCTGCAGGGCCCCGCCCGTGAACATATCGTAGAAGTCGAACACCCCTCCGGAGCCGAACAACTCCGTAACGGAATCCATGTCGATGCCCGGAACGGGAATGAAGCAACCCAGCCGATAGATCGCGATGATCATGGCTGTGAACAGGAGCTTCTTCCGGAGATCCGGGAGCTTCCAAGCATTGACCAGAGACTGCCACATCAGGTTCTCTCTCCTAGGGTCCTAGAGCTCATCGGTCCGCACTCTGGCTAGATCACTTCTACCGTGCCGCCCGCCGCCTCGATCTTCGCCACCGCCGCGGCACTGAAGCCGTGGACCTTGATGGTGAGAGGCTGCGAGAGCTCACCCGTCGCCAGGATCTTGACTCTCTCGTCGACTTTCTTGATGATGCCCTTTTCCACCAACGTTTCCGGAGACACCACCTCGCCTGAAGCGAAGACCGCCAGGCGGGAGAGATTGACCGGTGTCATGTACGTGCGGAAGGGACCGATGGGCATGGCCGTCTTGGCCAACGGACCGCGCAACTTGGGCAGTCTCATGTGCAGCGGCATCTGACCACCCTCATAGCGAGGCGATATCTGCCCGCCCGACCGCTGCTTGGAGCCCTTGTTGCCCCGGCCCGAGGTCTTGCCCAGGCCCGAACCCTCACCCCGTCCGACGCGCTTCTTGCGATGCCGGGCCCCGGGATCGGGCTGGAGATTGTGCAGGAAGATTTCTGCCATCGCTATCCTTTTTCCTTGATGTCGACCTCTTCCACCTCGAGCATGTATTCCAACTTGTGGATCATGCCTCGGATGGCCGGGGTGTCTTCGTGATAGACCGTCTGGCCCATGCGGGAGATCCCAAGAGCATCGAGCGTGGCCTTATGGTCCTTTTTGCGGTTGATGCGGCTCTTCACCTGTTTGATCTTCAACATCTCGTCATTCTCCGTCTGGAGTGGCGGTCTCCGTCTTTGCGGCGGTGTCCGCCGAAACCGCGGTCTCCGCGGGAGCCGCGTCGGGAGCGACTGCGTCCGCCTCGTCCTTGGGAGCTGCGACCTTACCGACGACCTCGTTGACCGTTTTGCCACGCTGCAGAGCGATATCCTCAGGACGGCGCAGAGAGCGAAGTCCCTGCTCGGCAGCCCGCACCATGTTGATGGGGTTGGTCGTGCCCAGGGATTTCGTAAGGACGTCGTGCACACCACCCAGTTCGAGCAGGGCGCGCACCCCGCCGCCGGCGATACAGCCGGTACCGGCTGAGGCCGGACGCATGACCACGCGACCCGCGCCGAAATGGCCGACGACCTCGTGTGTGATGGTCGTGCCATGTTTGGGGACCACGAACAGGTTCTTGCGTGCGTCGTCGATGGCCTTCTGGATGGCAAGCGGCACTTCCTTGGCCTTGCCGTAGCCGACCCCGACCGTGCTTTCTCTGTCCCCGACCGCCACCAAGGCAGTGAAGGAGAAACGCCGGCCGCCCTTGACGACCTTCGCCACTCGGTTGATATGGATCACGCTCTCCTCAAGATTGAGCGTATCTGCCTTTATCTGCGCCAAAGTGCTACCCCTCTCCCTCAGAAGTCCAGGCCGCCCTGGCGGGCGCCGTCCGCCAAAGCTTTGACTCGACCGTGGTATAGATACGGCCCTCTGTCGAAGACGACCTGCGCAATGCCGGCCTCTTTGGCCCTTTGCGCGATGAGCTCACCCACCTTGGCGGCTTGGTCGATCTTCGATAGACCCTTTTCGGTCACATGCATACTACCCGCGCTGGCCAGCGTGCGTCCGCTGCCGTCATCGATGACCTGCGCCCAGATGGCCCGGTTCGAACGGAAGACGGAGAGGCGGGGACGGTCGGCAGTGCCGCGCGCTTTGCTGCGCACGCGCACGGCGCGCCGCGCCCGCATGGAGTTCTTAGTGTCTTGGATACTCATCCTGTCTTCCCCTTACGCCCGCTTGCCGACTTTGCGCCGCACGACCTCGCCCTCGTAACGGATGCCCTTACCTTTGTACGGCTCGGGCTTCCGGATGGAGCGGATCTCGGCGGCCACTTGGCCCACGCGCTGTTTGTCGATGCCCTTCACTACGATCTGTGTGGGCGCGGGCACCTCGAACTCGATGTTCTCCGGCGGAGCCACGAGGACCGGGTGGGAATAGCCCACCAGGATCTCCAGATCGGAGCCCTTCATCGACGCCCTGTAACCGACACCCTGGATCTCGAGCTTCTTTTGAAATCCGGTGGTGACCCCAGTGACCATGTTGGACACCAGCGTCCGGGTGAGGCCGTGCAAAGAACGATTGGGACCTGTGTCGTCGGGCCGGGTGACAGTGAGGACACCGTCTTCCAGGCTGACCTTCATGCTGGGGTGAGCGTCCAGCGACAACTCCCCCTTGGGGCCTTTGACGGCGACACTGTTCCCGTTGATGGTGACGTCGACGCCGCTTGGTACTTGTATTGGTGCTCTTCCTATCCTTGACATATCACTACCACACGAAGCAGACGACTTCGCCGCCCACACCCAGCCGTTGCGCCTCACGGGCGGTCATCAGACCACGCGACGTGGAGATGACGGCCGTACCCAGTCCACCGAGGACTTTGGGGAGGTTGTCTTTTTTGGCGTAGATGCGGCGGCCCGGCTTACTGACCCTCTTCACCTGCGAGATGACGCGGCGACGGCCGTCAGTGTATTTGAGCTCGATCACCAGCTTGTCGAAACTGCCGTCTTTGACCACGGAGTAGCCGGTGACATAGCCCTCGTCTTTGAGCAGACGGGCCAATTCGACCTTCTGTCCGGAGGACGGCATCTCGACCTGTGCATGAAGCGCCTTGTTGGCGTTCCGAATGCGGGTCAACATATCGGCGATGGGATCGGTTTGAGACATGACCCCTCCTCCTACCAGCTCGACTTGGTGACGCCAGGGATGACTCCCTGATGGGCCAACTCACGTAAACAGATGCGGCACAGCCCGAAGCGACGTACGTAGCCTCGCGGCCGCCCGCAGCGAAAGCAACGGTTGTGAGCCCGGGCGCTGTACTTCTGCGGGCGCTGCGCCTTTGCGATCATTGATTTCTTTGCCATGCGCTGATGCTCCTATCTCTCAGCTCTCGCGGAAAGGCATGCCCATCAACTTGAGGAGCGCCCGTCCCTCGTCGTCGGTCTTAGCCGTGGTGGTGATAGCGATATCAAGACCTCGGATCTTATCGATCTTGTCGTAATCGATCTCGGGGAAGATGATCTGCTCCTTGATGCCCAGGTTGTAGTTGCCCCGGCCATCGAAAGCGGCCGGTGACACACCGCGGAAGTCTCTGATGCGGGGGAGAGCGATGCTCATGAGACGGTCGAGCATCTCGTACATACGATCCCCACGCAGCGTGACCCGCAGCCCTACGGGCATGCCTGTACGCAGCTTGAAGTTTGCCACCGATTTGCGCGCCCGCCTGAGCTGCGCTTTCTGGCCGGTGATCTGGCCAAGCTGCACAGCGGCCTCCTCAAGCGCCTTCGCATCGTGCGTGCCTTCGCCTATGCCCATATTGAGGGTCATCTTGCTGACCTTCGGCACCTGCATGGTGTTCGTGTAGCCGAACTGCTCACGCATGGCCGGCACGATGTCGGCCTGGTATCTCTCTTTGAGTCTGGGAACTGCCATCGCTAACCCTTATCCACCTGGACATTGCACTTTTTGCAGTAGCGGATCTTGTCGGGCCCTTCCATGCGCACGCCCACACGGACGGCCTGGTTGCAGCTCGGGCAGACCAACCGCACGTTGCTGATGTGCATACTGGCCTCCCGCTCGATGACTCCACCCTGCGGCTGCTTCTTCGACGGCCTGATATGCCGCTTGATGAAGTTGACGCGTTCGACGACGATCCGCTCTTCACCGGCGAGCACATGCAGGACTTTGCCCCGCTTGCCGCTCTCCTTGCCTTGGACCACCTCGACGGTGTCGCCCTTCTTGATCCGGAACTTCTTCCTCTCGGCCGCGACCTGTGCCATCACAGCACCTCCGGAGCCAAAGAGATGATCTTCGCGAAATTCTTCTCGCGCAGTTCTCGCCCCACCGGGCCGAAGATACGCGTGCCCCGCGGATTCATCTGGCGGTCTATGAGCACAGCGGCGTTCTCGTCGAAGCCTATATAGGTGCCGTCCTTGCGGCCATAGGACTTCTTGACCCGCACCACGACGGCCTGCACCACATCGCCCTTCTTCACGGCTCCACCCGGGGTGGCCTCTTTGACCGCTCCCACTATGATGTCGCCAACGCCGGCATAGCGCCGGTGCGATCCGCCCTTGATGCGGATGCAGAGCAGCTCTCGTGCGCCGGTGTTATCGGCCACTCTCAGTCTTGTCTCCACCTGTATCATCGTTCGTCACCCATCTCCCGCCGGCGGGCTACTCGGCCCGCGTCAGCACCCTTATCAGGCGCCAGGTCTTGTCTCGGGACAGCGGCCGGCACTCGCGCACGAGGACGGTGTCTCCCACCCGAGCATCGTTGTTCTCATCATGAGCCTTCAACCGGTCGGTCGTGCGGATCACTTTCTTGTACTGGGCGTGAGGCTTCACCGCACTCACCTTCACCACGATGGTCTTGTCCATCTTGTCGGAAACGACCACGCCCTGCCGTTCCCGCTGCGCTACGCTCTTCTGGCCTGCCATCAGACTCCCCTCGCCCGTTCTCTCGCGGACTGCACCGTCATGATCCTGGCGATGTCCTGGCGCACTTGGCGAAGGCGGCTGGTGTTCTCCAGCTGGCCGGCCGCGTGTTGGAACCGCAGATTGAACAGCTCCTCGCGCGACTGCTTCAGACGCTGGGTCAATTCCTCGTCGGCGAGCTCGATAATATCCTTAGCTTTCAATGCCCCCGTCCTCCCTAGTCGCGAACCTGCACTTGACAGGAAGTTTGTGCGACGCCAAGCGGATGGCTTCCTTGGCCAACTCCTCGGAGACCCCCGCCAGCTCGAACATGACACGGCCCGGCTTGATCACGGCCACCCACTGATCCGGTGAGCCCTTGCCGGAACCCATACGGGTCTCGGCCGGCTTCTTCGTGATGGGTTTGTCGGGGAAGACGTTGATCCACACCTTCCCGCCTCTCTTGATCTTCCGGGTCATGGCGATACGAGCAGCCTCTATCTGCCGGCTGGTCACCCAACCCGGCTCCAGCGCCTGCAGCCCGTACTCACCGAAGTGCACGGTCGTCTGACCTTTGGCGTTGCCGGCCATGCGACCCCGGTGCTGTTTGCGGTGTTTGACCCGTTTTGGTAAAAGCATCTCTTATCCTCGTTCTATAAGACTAGGGATCAGGACCGTCGCCCTACGCGCGGGCTTCCGTCTGTGCCTGAGTTCCCTGATCGAAGCCCTCGGGCATGATCTCGCCCTTGTTGATCCACACTTTGACGCCGATCTTGCCGAACGTCGTATTGGCCTCGCAGAAGCCGTAGTCGATGTCGGCCCGCAGGGTGTGCAAGGGCACCCGCCCCTCGCTGTAACCCTCCACACGCGCCATCTCGGCGCCACCCAAGCGGCCGCCGGACTTCACCTTGATGCCCACGGCGCCGGAGCGCATCGCGGACGTGATGGCCCGCTTCATCGCCCGGCGGAAACTCACGCGGTTGGCGAGCTGCTCGGCGATAGACTGGGCGACCAGAGTCGCGTCGAGTTCGGGCCGCTTGATCTCGAGGATGTTGACGTGCACCGTCTTGCCCGTCATGTCATGCAGGTCGCGCCGCAGTGCATCGACTTCCGAACCCGACTTGCCGATGACGATGCCCGGGCGGGCGGTGTTGATGTCGACCACCAGCTTGTTCGTGTCCTTGCGGATGACGATAGCCGAGAGGCCGGCATGCCCCATCTTGGCCTGGATGTGCTTGCGGATGGCCATGTCCTCTTGCAGGAACTCGGCGAACTGCCTCTCGGTGTACCAGTGGGCCTTCCAATCATGGATGATGCCGAGCCGCATGCCTCCGGGATGAACTTTCTGCCCCATCTGCTACGACTCCTTTTTCTCGTCGACACACACGGTGATGTGGCTCGTCCTCTTGCGGATGCGAGAGGCCCTTCCCATCGCCCGCGGCCGAAACCGCTTGAGCGTGGGACCACCGTTCACGTACGCCTGCACGACGTAGAGATCGTCGGCGTCGAGCTCGTGATTGTTCTCTGCGTTGGCCACCGCGGAGTCGAGGACCTTGCCTACCAGCTTGGCCGCCACTCTCGGGCTGAGGGAGAGGATGGCCTTCGCTTCGGCAACCTTCTTCCCCTTGATGAGCCTGGCGACATCGCCGGCCTTGCGCGGAGAGATGCGTACGTATTTCGCTGTTGCGTTGACCATGCCGCTCACTTCCTCTTCATGCGGCGCTCTTTGTTGCCGCCGTGGCCGCGGAAGGTACGGGTCAGCGCGAACTCGCCCAGCCGGTGGCCCACCATGCTCTCGGAGACATAGATGGGCACATGCTTGCGTCCGTCGTGGACGGCGATGGTGTGCCCGATCATCTCCGGATAGATGGTGGACGCCCGCGACCAGGTCTTGAGCATGCGTTTGTCGCCGCTCTCGTTCATGGCCTCCACGCGTTTCATGAGACGCTCTTCAACGTAGGGAGCTTTCTTGCTTGAACGTGCCACAGTGCCTTACTACCTCCCTTTCCCTGCGCGTCTGATGATGTATTTGTTTGATGGCTTCTTCTTGTTGCGGGTCTTGTGACCAAGAGTGGGCACACCCCACGGAGTGACCGGGTTGCGACCCGGAGGCGTGGAGCCCTCTCCACCGCCGTGCGGATGGTCGACCGGGTTCATGGTGGTGCCACGCACTGTGGGCCGCACACCCATCCAGCGCTTGCGACCCGCCTTGCCCGTGACAAGGTTCTCGTGCTCGGCGTTGCCTATCTCGCCCACGGTGGCCCTGCATTCCAGGCGGATCATCCGCATCTCGCCCGAGGGGAGCCTGAGGATGGCATAGTCGCCCTCTTTCGCCATGATCTGCGCCGAAGTGCCGGCCGAGCGGGCGATCTGACCGCCCTTACCCAGAGTGAGCTCTATGTTGTGCACAACAGTACCCACGGGGATGTTGCGCAACGGGAGCGCACAGCCCACCCTGATGTCGGCCCCGGGACCGGCCTCGATCTGTGCACCGACGCCCAGCTTGTTAGGCGCCAGGATGTAGCGCTTATCACCGTCTGCGTACACGATGAGCGCGATACGGCAGTTGCGGTTGGGATCGTATTCGATTGCCGCGACCTTACCCGGCACACCGTCCTTGTCGCGCTTGAAATCGATGACACGGTACAGGCGCTTGTGGCCGCCCCCCTGATGCCGGGTGGTGATACGGCCGTAGTTGTTGCGGCCACCTTTGCGCTTCACCGGTCGGGTGAGCGCCTTTTCCGGCTCAGTCTTCGTGATTTCATCGAAGGCAGGCGTCGTCGCGAACCTGCGTCCGGGAGATGTCGGCTTATAGCTCTTTATCGCCATGTCTCTCTCTTCTTCTCTTACGTAGCGCCGAAGAACTCGATCCGGTTACCCGGGGCAAGTTCGACCACAGCCTTCTTCCACCGCCTGGAGACACCCGCGTGGGCGCCTCTGCGCTTGGGTTTCGGCTTGACGTTGATAGTCTGCACGCCGATGACCTTCACGTTGAAGATCTCTTCCACGGCCGCACGGATGTGCGGCTTGGTGGCCCGGTAGTTCACTTCGAACGAGTACCGGTTCGTATCGATGGCCCGATAGCTTTTCTCGGAGATGATCGGGCGGATGATGACCTCACGTGCGTCCATTACGCCTCACCGCCTTCCTGCGTGCCACCCTCGAGAAACGAGACGGCCGACTCGGTGAATAGAAGGCCCTTCGCCCACACGTAGTCCTGCACCTCTGCCTCGCCGATAGGCATGACACGGGTGCCCGCTATGTTGCGGAAGCTCTTCTCAGCCGCAATCTCTTCGGGGCCGACCAGAACAAGCAGGGGCTTGGGAAGCTCGGCCTTACTGAGGATGCCTGCGGCCTTCTGCGTAGAGGGCGCGTCAAAAATGGTGTCGGACAGCACACGTACCGTGCCACCGGCCACCAGGTCGGCCAGAGCCATGCGGAACGCCTGGACCCTCACCTTCTTGTTGATCTTGACCGCAAAGCTGCGGGGGATGGGCGGGAAGGCCACGCCACCGCCGGTGAAGTGCGACACCTTGCCGGAGCCCACGCGGGCCCGGCCGGTACCCTTCTGCCGCCACTGCTTGGCGGTGGTGCCGGCGACCTCGCTCCTGGTCTTCGCCGCGGCGGTACCCTGGCGATGCCCGGCCAGTTCGGCCGTCACCACTTGGTGCAAGAGACCGATGTTGATCTGGTCGGTGACGAGCGCGTCGGCCAACTCGTGTTGGCCAACCACCGCACCCTTGTCGTCGATCTTGTCAATAGATGGCATAACACTAACCCCTGATCACGACCAGGGAACCCTTGCTCCCCGGAATCGCGCCTTTGACCAACACCAGGTTCTTGTCCGGATCGGTCTTGACCACAGTGAGACCCGTTTGCGTGGCACGCACATTGCCCATCTGCCCAGGTAGCCGGGTTCCCGGATAGACCCGAGCAGGGTCGGCCGACGAACCGATGGAACCAGGAGCGCGATGGAAGTGGGCGCCGTGATAGCCGGGGCCTCCGGCAAAACCGTGCCGCTTGATGACTCCCTGGAAGCCCTTACCCTTGGTGATGCCGGTGATTTTCACCTTGTCACCCGGGTTGAAGACATCCACCGTGACCGACTCACCCACCGTCAGCGGGTCTTCGCCCCGCACCTCGACTAGATGGCGCTTGGGCCCCACGCCCGCCTTCTTCAGGTGCCCGAGCAAGGGCTTGTTCAGCCTCTTGGGCTTGACATCGCCAAAGGCGATCTGCGTGGCGGCGTAGCCGTCTGTCTCGACCGTCTTCTTCTGAGTGACCAGGCAGGGACCGGCCTGGATCACTGTACAACGGACGACCGTGCCGTCCTCGTTGAAAAACTGGGTCATACCCAGCTTTGTGCCTAGCAGCGTCTTCATCACAGTTTGATCTCTATGTCCACGCCCGCGGGCAGATCCATGCGCATCAGAGAGTCCACCGTCTTGGGGGTGGGCTGATGGATATCGATCAGACGCTTGTGAGTCCTGATCTCGAAATGCTCGCGCGAGTCTTTGTCCTTGAACGGGCTACGGATCACGCAGTAGACGTTCTTCTCCGTCGGCAGCGGCACCGGTCCCGAGACAGTCGCGCCGGTGCGCTCAGCCGTCTCGACGATGCTCCGCGCGCTCTTGTCTACAAGCTCGTGGTCGTAGGCTTTCAACCTTATGCGTATCTTCTGTTGCGCCACCGCGCGACTCCTACTTTATGATCTTGGTCACGGCGCCAGAACCGACCGTACGGCCACCCTCACGGATGGCGAAACGGAGGCCTTCATCCATGGCGATGGGAGTGATCAGCTTGGCCTTGACGGTCGTATGGTCGCCCGGCATGACCATCTCGACGCCCTCAGACAGAGTGACGTCGCCGGTCACGTCGGTAGTCCGGAAGTAGAACTGCGGGCGATAGCCGTTGAAGAACGGGGTATGCCGGCCGCCTTCCTCGCGGGAGAGAACGTAGACCTGAGCCTCGAACTCGGTATGAGGCGTGATGCTGCCCGGATGGGCCAACACCATGCCGCGCTCGACCTCTTCGCGCTTGATGCCGCGCAGGAGCACGCCGATGTTGTCGCCGGCCTGGCCCTGATCGAGCAGCCTGCGGAACATCTCGACGCCGGTGGCGACGGTCTTGGTGCTCTCTTCGTGCAGACCCACCATCTCGACGTTGTCGCCCACCTTGACGATACCGCGCTCAACGCGACCGGTGACCACGGTGCCGCGGCCCTGGATGCTGAACACGTCTTCGATCGGCATCAAGAAGGGTTTGTCGATGGCCCGAGTCGGCTCGGGGATGTACGCGTCGATGGCATCGGCCAGCTTGAAGATGGAGCCGCACTTCTCGCAGTCGCGGTCGCCACAGCCGTGCTCGAGAGCCTGCAGAGCCGAACCGGTGATGATGGGGATCTCGTCACCCGGGAACTCGTACTCGGTGAGCAGCTCGCGCACTTCCATCTCGACCAGCTCGAGCAGTTCGGGGTCGTCGACCATGTCGGCCTTGTTGAGGTAGACGATGATGTAGGGCACGCCCACCTGACGGGCGAGCAGGATATGCTCACGGGTCTGAGGCATGGGGCCGTCGGCGGCCGACACGACCAAAATGGCCCCGTCCATCTGGGCGGCGCCGGTGATCATGTTCTTGATGTAGTCGGCGTGGCCCGGGCAGTCGACGTGGGCGTAGTGCCGCTTCTCGGTCTCGTATTCCACGTGAGCGGTCGCGATGGTGATACCGCGCTCGCGCTCCTCAGGAGCGTTGTCGATGGAGTCGAAGCTGCGGAACTGGATGTTCGGGTTGCCGGCCGCGAGACACTTCGTTATAGCCGCAGTCAGAGTCGTCTTGCCGTGGTCGATATGACCGATGGTGCCGACGTTGACGTGAGGCTTCGTCCGCTCGAATTTCTGCTTCGCCACTGTAATCCTCCCTTTCTACACCTGAGTCACTCAGGCGGCCGCCACGGCCCAGCAGCCGTTTTTCCTTGATCGGTTAGTTGTTTGTCCTGCCGCCCTGTTGGGCGATTATCTCTTGCGCTATTGCGCTTGGTACCTCAGCGTAGTGACTGAACTGCATGGTGTACACAGCCCGCCCCTGCGTCATCGAACGCAGATCGGTGGCATAGCCGAACATCTGAGCCAGAGGTACGGCCGCCCGTATCACCTGCGCTCCTGACCTGAGCTCCATGCCGCCGATGTGACCGCGACGGGAGTTGAGGTCACCCATCACGTCGCCCATGTATTCCTCGGGCACCACCACTTCGACGTCCTCGACGGGCTCGAGCAGCACCGGGTGGGCCTTCTTGGCCGCTTCCCGGAACGCCATGGACCCCGCGATCTTGAAGGCCATCTCCGACGAGTCAACGTCGTGGTACGAGCCGTCGGTCAGTTCGACCTTGACGTCCTCCATGGGGAACCCGGCCAGCACGCCGGTCTCCATGGCCTCGACCACACCGGCCTGAACAGCGGGGATGTACTCCTTGGGGATGGCTCCACCGATGATCTTGTTCTCGAACAGGAACCCAGCTCCGTATTGGTTGGGCTCCAGATTGATGACCACGTGCCCGTACTGTCCGCGCCCTCCGGTCTGCCGCACAAAACGGCCTTCGGCCTTCTGCACGGTCTTGGTGATGCCCTCACGGTAGGCCACTTGAGGCCGTCCCACGTTGGCGTCGACCTTGAACTCGCGCAGCAGGCGATCGACGATGATCTCCAAGTGGAGTTCGCCCATGCCGGCGATGATGGTCTGTCCGGTCTCGTCATCGGTACGCACTCGGAAAGTCGGGTCTTCTTCGGCCAGCTTCATCAAGCTGTCGGAGAGACGGTCCTGATCGGCCTTGGTCTTGGGCTCGATTGCCACGAAGATCACGGGATCGGGGAACTCTATGGCTTCCAATACGACCGGATGAGCGGCGTCGCAGAGAGTGTCGCCCGTCGTGGTCACCTTGAGGCCCACGGCGGCCGCGATATCGCCGGCGAAGACGTCGGTGATGTCGTCACGGTGGTTGGCATGCATCCGCAAGATCCTACCAACGCGCTCTTTCTTGTCTTTGCTGGGGTTGTACACGTACGACCCCGCCTTGATCGAGCCTGAATAAACACGGAAATACGTGAGCTTGCCCACGTAGGGATCGGACATGATCTTGAACGCGATGGCCGAGAACGGCTCGCCATCGTCGGAACGACGCACCACCTGCTCACCGTTGCGCGGGTTGAGCCCTTCCACCGGTGGGACATCGACGGGCGACGGAAGGTAGTCGACCACAGCGTCGAGCAGCAACTGTACGCCCTTGTTCTTGAATGAAGAGCCGCACAAGACCGGGGTCAGCTCGATATCGAGAGTAGCCTGCCTGATGACCGCCTTGAGATGCTCCTCGGGGAGCTTGCGACCCTCGAGGTACTCCGTCATCAGATGATCGTCGTATTCGGCCAGTATCTCGATCATGCGAGTCCGCGCGGCCTTGGCCTCATCGATCATGTCGTCGGGGATAGGGATCTCACGCCACTCGATGCCCATCTCATCGTCGTAGATACGAGCCACCATCCGGACCAGGTCTATGACTCCGTTGAAACGGTCTTCCTTACCCATAGGGAGCTGGATGACCAGCGGCCGCGCATGCAGGCGGTCGACCATGGTCTGGACCCCCCGCGTGAAGTCGGCGCCCACCCTGTCCATCTTGTTGATGAAGGCGATGCGCGGCACGCGGTACTTGTCGGCCTGACGCCAGACCGTCTCAGACTGCGGTTCGACACCTGCCACCGAGCAGAAGAGAGCGATAGCCCCATCGAGGACGCGCAGGGAGCGCTCTACTTCCATAGTAAAGTCCACGTGCCCGGGCGTGTCTATTATGTTGACAAGATGATCGCGCCATTCGCAGGTCGTAGCCGCCGACGTGATGGTGATGCCCCGCTCTTGCTCCTGGGCCATCCAGTCCATCACCGCGGCGCCGTCGTGCACCTCGCCGATCTTATAGGTACGGCCCGTGTAGTACAGGATCCGCTCCGTGGTCGTGGTCTTACCTGCATCGATGTGAGCCATGATGCCGATATTGCGGACCTTCGCCAGCGGATGTCGCTGAGCCGCCTTCTTGTCGGTCTTATGTGCGGTCGCTTGTGCCACTAACTGCTTACCTCTGCCTCAAAGGGCTGTGATCGTTACCAGCGGTAATGCGCGAAAGCCCTGTTGGCTTCGGCCATCCGCAAAAGGTCTTCCTTCTTCTTCATGGTCACGCCGGTGCGGTTGTAACCGTCGAGAAGCTCCGCGGCCACACGCTCGGCCATGGTGTGTTCGCGCCGCGCACGACTGTGAGTGACGATCCAGCGGACCGCCAGCGTGTACGAGCGGCGGGTCGGGACTTCCACCGGCACCTGGTAGTTGGCGCCACCCACACGGCGGGACCGCACTTCAAGCGCAGGCCTGACGTTCTCGACAGAATCTTTGAGGACGCTGGCCGGATCGTTGCCGGTGCGCTCGCGCAGGATGTTCATCGCATCGTAGATGATGCGCTCCGCGGTGGACTTCTTACCGTCGAGCATCAACCGATTCACCATCTGGGTGACCAGACGGCTCCGGTAGATCGGATCGGGCTGGATGTCCCGCTTTGCTGGCTTGACTCTCCTTGACATGGCGTGAGTGCCTTCCTGTCCTTACTTGCCTAGTTTGGCGCCGTACTTAGAACGGCCCCGTTTGCGATTCGCGACCCCGGCAGAATCGAGAGCCGCGCGGATGATCTTATAGCGTACGCCGGGAAGATCCCTCACACGCCCGCCGCGGATGAGTACCACGGAGTGCTCCTGCAGGTTATGCCCTATACCGGGGATGTACGCGGTGACTTCCATCCCGTTGACCAGCCGCACGCGCGCCACTTTCCTCAGGGCCGAGTTAGGCTTCTTGGGCGTAGTGGTGTACACGCGCGTGCACACGCCGCGCTTTTGGGGCGCACCTTTGAGGGCCGGAGTCTTAGACCTCTTCGTCTGCTCCTGGCGGCCCTTGCGGATCAACTGGTTGATCGTCGGCACACGAACTCCTCGTCTATCTCTTGCATTCCAATTGTTACCCCTCGCCACGCAGGCACGCCCAATACACGCGTCTGGACGCGCAGCGACCGCGTAGTATAGCAAAGCGTCAAAGGGCCATCAAGAAGCCTTCTGTTGCTCTAGTCTCGCGCTACCTGCTCGTCTTCTTCGACTGGGTCGCCACCCAGCAGATCGGCTTCAGCGTCTTCCATCGCGTCGCCGCCGTCACCAAGCAAGACTTCGTCATCGCCGGCCTCTTCGTCACCGCTGAGCACCCAGCCCTTCTCGGCCAGACACGTGCGGATATCTTCGAGACTCTTCTGACCCAATCCCGGGACGGCCATGAGATCCTTGGACGTGCGGCCCAACAAGTCGCTCACCCGCTCTACCCCTGCTCTGCTCAGCACCGAGTGCACATAGGTGGGCAGGTCGAGATCGTCCACCAGCATGTTGTAGGCCTCGACGTTCTGCCCAGAGCCCGTCAGCTGGGCCCACTGCTGCTCGGGGGTCAACGCAAGGCCGGAATCGGCTCTCGCCCCCAACACGTCGCCGAAGATGTCCATCTCGGCCGGCAGCCCGGGCGTGATCAGCTCGATGTTGCGATAGGACCGCAGCCCGGTAGCGGCGGGGATGAGCTTGCCGATGATGACGTTCTCCTTGAGACCGCGGAGCTCGTCCACTTTGCCTTCCAGCGCAGCGTCGGTGAGCACCTTGGTGGTCTCCTGGAAGGAAGCCGCCGACAGGAAGCTCTCCGTGGCCAGCGAAGCCTTGGTGATGCCGAGGATGATCTCCTCGCAGGTGGCGGGTTCGCCGCCCCCCTCGACCACGCGCTCGTTCTCTTGGTCGAAGATGAGTCTGTCGACCATGCGCCCCGGCAGGAAGCTCGTATCGCCCGGTGTCTCCACCAGCACTTTCTTGGTCATCTGGCGGACGATCAGCTCCACGTGCTTGTCGTCGATCTGCACACCCTGGGAGTGATAGACCTTCTGCACTTCGCTCACGATGTAGCGAGCGGTCGCCAGTGCTCCCCGATATTTCAGCAACTCGTGCGGGTTGAGCGAGCCCTCGTACAGCTGGTCACCGGCCTCCACCTGCTGACCGTCCTCGACCATGAGGTCGGCCCGGCGGCTGATGGCATAACTGTGCAGCTCCTCGCCCGTGTCGTCCAGGATGACGACCTTCTTGGCCTTGTCGGACTCCTCGATATGCACGGCGCCGGCGAACTGAGTGATCTTGGCCTGCCCCTTGGGCTTGCGGGCCTCAAAGAGCTCGACTACGCGCGGCAGACCGTGGGTGATGTCGGCCCCGGCCACACCACCGGTGTGGAAGGTACGCATGGTGAGCTGGGTCCCCGGCTCACCGATGGACTGAGCTGCGATGTGCCCCACAGCCTCGCCGATGGCCACTAGGTCGTTGGCTGCCAATGAACGGCCGTAGCAGAGCTGGCAGACTCCTATCTCACTCTGGCAACCGAGGACCGAGCGGACCTTCATCTTGAGATCCGGGTACTTCTCGGCGGGATACAGCGACAGCAGCCTCTGGAGCATGCGCTTGTTGAGTAGCTCGTTGCGCTCGTAGGCGATCTCACCCGTCTCGGGATCGGCCACGTCGACGGCCAAGACCCGGCCGAGCAGCAGCTCGTTCAGGCGGTCGCTCCGGCGCAGAGGCATCTCGATGAACCTGGTGGTGCCGCAGTCGTGCTCCCTGATGACCACTTCCTGGGCCACGTCGACCAGACGCCGGGTCAGGTAACCCGAGTCGGCGGTGCGCAGAGCCGTGTCGGCGAGACCCTTGCGGGCGCCGTGAGTAGAGATGAAGTACTCAAGGACGTTCAGACCTTCCATGAAGTTGGCCTTGATGGGCCGCTCGATGATCTCGCCCTTCGGAGAAGCCATCTGACCGCGCATACCGGCCAGCTGCCGGATCTGTTTGAACGAACCGCGGGCTCCCGAGTTGGCCATCATGAAGACCGGGTTGAGGCGCCTGAAGTTCTTCTCCATGGCCCCGCCCACTTCTTCGTTGGCCTCCGTCCACAACCGATTGACGTTCTCCCGACGCTCTGACTCGGTGATCTCTCCACGCAGGTAGGCTTCGTACTGCTGGCGCACCTGAGCTTCGTAGCCCTCGAGTATCTCGTTCTTGTCGGGCGGCACGACGATGTCGTTCTTGGAGATGGTGACCCCAGCGATGCTCGCGTACTTGAAGCCCAGGTTCTTGAGAACGTCCAGAAGATGAGCCACCGCGATGGCTCCGTAGTACTCCACCAGGTCGCTCACAAACGAGGACATCTCATTCTTGGTGAAGACCTTGTTCTGGAATTCGTAGTCGTCCCTGCGGATAGTGCCCTCGGCGCCCGGCTCATCCCACTTCTCGCCGAAGTACTCCTCGAGAGACGCCACCACAGCCGAGTTGAAGAGCGCCCGGCCCACCGTAGTGAGCACCCGGCCGCCTTCCCAACGGAACAGAACGGGGTCTTGGATACCGATGACCCTTTCGGCGTAGGCATGCTCGAGCTCGGCCACCGAGCCGAAGGGACGCGGCCGAGGCTGCAGTTTCATGAGAACGTCGCTATCGGAGACATCGATACCGGAGATCTCCAACTTCGCTATGTCGGCCAGGTTGGTCAGCGATCTGCATTCGTAGAAGGCGTCGCTGACAAGGATGCCCCTGACTGTCTGCCGTAGCTTCTCCGGCGCCAACACGCCGCCGTCTTCGGTGGTCGCATCCCGGCCGAACAGAGCCAGGATGTCGAGCAGACCGTTGCGGTTCACTCGACTCAGTACCCCGTCCACGTGGGCCGGATCGTGCAGGAGTATCTCGGCCAAGCTCTGGTTATCGAAGTAGGTGAGGTAGTAGCAGCCCAGGATCATGTCCTGCGTAGGCACGGCTATCGGCCGGCCGTGAGCCGGCGAGAGGATGTTGTTCGACGACAGCATAAGGATGCGGGCCTCAGCCTGCGCCTCCACCGAGAGAGGCAGATGGACGGCCATCTGGTCGCCGTCGAAGTCGGCGTTGAAGGCCGTGCACACCAGCGGGTGGAGCTGGATGGCCTTGCCCTCGATGAGCACCGGCTCGAAGGCCTGGATACCCAACCTGTGCAGCGTGGGAGCCCGGTTCAGCATGACCGGATGCTCGTTGATGACCTCGTCGAGGATGTCCCACACTTCGGGGAACTCGCTCTCCACCAGCTTCTTGGCCGCCTTGATGTTCTGCACCTGCTTGCGCTCCACCAGGCGACTCATGACGAACGGCTTGAACAGCTCCAGCGCCATGGTCTTAGGGATACCGCATTGGTGCAGGCTGAGCTCCGGGCCGGCCACGATGACCGAGCGGCCCGAGTAGTCCACGCGCTTACCCAGCAGGTTCTGGCGAAAACGGCCCTGCTTACCCTTGAGCATGTCGGAGAGCGACTTGAGCGGGCGGTTGCCCGGGCCGGTGACGGCCCGGCCGCGCCGGCCATTGTCGAACAGGGCGTCGACCGCTTCTTGCAGCATGCGCTTCTCGTTGTTCACGATGATCTCGGGCGCACCCAGGTCGAGCAGCCTCTTGAGCCGGTTGTTGCGGTTGATGACCCGGCGGTACAGGTCGTTGAGGTCGGAGGTCGCGAAGCGACCGCCGTCGAGCTGCACCATGGGCCGCAGTTCCGGCGGGATGACGGGGACGCACTGTAGGATCATCCACTCGGGCTTGTTGTCGGAGCGCAGGAATCCCTCCACCACCTTGAGCCGCTTGACGGCCCGGGAGAGTTTCTGGCCCTTGGAGGTCTTGATGGTCTCGCGCAGCGTCTTGGCCTCGGTCTCGAGATCGACCGCCGCCAGCAGCTCACGGATGGCCTCGGCGCCCATGCCGCCCCGGAAGTACACGCCATACCCGAAGGGGCTGCCGTACTTCTCCTTCATCTCCCTGAAGAGCGTCTCATCGGTGATGATGTCGCCCTTCTTGATGTTCTTGAACGCCGCCCACAGCTCACGCAGGCGCGCAGCCTGCTGATCGGCGTAACGCTCCAGGTCACGCAACCGCGTGTCGGCTTCGGTACGCAGTTCGGCAGCGCGCTTTTCGGCCTCTTCCTGACTCCACTCGCTCAAGGGGGTCTGATCGAGTCCCAGCGCGATCTCATCGTCTTCGTCGGGGGTCGAGTTGCCGATGAGTACGGCCACGCGCTTGTCGCGCTCGGCCATGATCTTGACCTTCTGCTCGTCGCGAGAGGCAAACGTGTTCTCGATGTCGGCCTGCACCAGGTCTTCTAGCTTGCCGGCGTCGCGCTGCCGTTTCTCGTCGTCGACGAACGTCACGATGGAGGCGGAGAAATACAGCACCCGCTCCAGCTGCTTGGGCGAGATGTCGAGCAAGTAGCCCATACGGCTGGGGACGCCCTTGAAATACCAGATGTGGCTCACCGGCGCGGCTAGATCGATGTGGCCCATGCGCTCGCGGCGCACCTTGGCCCTAGTGACCTCCACCCCGCAGCGCTCGCAGATGATGCCCTTGTAGCGAACGCGCTTATACTTGCCGCAGTAGCACTCCCAGTCCTTGGTGGGACCGAAGATGCGCTCGCAGAAGAGACCATCCTTCTCGGGCTTGAGCGTGCGGTAGTTTATCGTCTCCGGCTTGGTGACCTCACCCGACGACCAGGCCCTGATCTGTTCCGGCGAAGCCAGGCCTATCCTGATGGCATCGAATTCATTTATGTCTATCACGGTAGGCTCCTATTCCGAGTCGTCGGCGAAGCTGGGCAGCTGGATGTCGCCGAGGTCGGTGTCAACATCGGCCATATCGAAGGGCCCAAGATCGGGGGCGCCCTCGAATTCGTCGCTCTCTCCCTCGTCGTCGGGCTCCTCATCGAGTTCCGACCCCAAGTGAGTCGGTACCAAGGCGGCCTGGGCGGCCTCCTCGGCCCGTTCTTCGGCCCGGTAGCGCGCCGAAAGGTCGATACCGAGCTCCTCAGCCGCGCGGAGGAGGTCGTCTTCCTCCTCGGCGACTTCGAGCGACCCGCCCTCTTCGCTCATCACCTGGATGTCGAGGGCCAAAGACTGCATCTCCTTGAGAAGCACCTTGAACGACTCCGGCACCCCCGGCCGGGCGATGTTCTCGCCCTTCACGATGGCTTCGTAGGCCTTGACGCGGCCCTGCGTATCGTCGGACTTGATGGTCAGCATCTCCTGTAGCGTGTAGGCGGCGCCGTACGCCTCGAGCGCCCACACCTCCATCTCACCGAAGCGCTGCCCGCCGAACTGCGCCTTGCCGCCCAACGGCTGCTGGGTCACCAGCGAATATGGGCCGGTGGACCGCGCGTGGATCTTGTCATCCACCAGATGATGGAGCTTCAAGATGTACATGTAGCCCACGGTGATGCTCTGGTCGTAGGGCTCGCCGGTGCGACCGTTGAACAGCCTCACCTTGCCGGCCACCCGGGTGCCTGGATTATTGTCCAGACTGATGGACATCTTGACCTTCAGAGGATCCGTGGCATCCGCTTCGTGGGCCAATGCCCAACCCATGAGAGCCTCATCCACCTGCTCCTGCTTGGCGCCGTCGAACACCGGCGATGCGACAGGTATCGGTCCCTTGGCGAATGAATCATCGGCCACGTCGTAGTACTTGTTGGCCAGCTTGAGTTGCTCCTCGAAGGTCAGATCGCCCTTGATCGCCGGGTCGGCCTCCAGGTTCTTCTTGTTCCGTTTGATCTGATAGAAGCCGTGGTGAGCGGCCCAACCCAGATGAGTCTCGAGCACCTGGCCGATGTTCATGCGCGAAGGCACGCCCAGAGGGTTGAGGATGATATCCACCGGAGTACCGTCTTCCAGGAAAGGCATGTCCTCTTCGGGCACGATCTTGGAAATGACGCCCTTGTTGCCGTGGCGGCCGGCCAGTTTGTCGCCCTCGGCGATCTTGCGCTTCTTGGCCACATACACGCGCACCAGACGATTGACGCCCGGAGAGAGGTCGTCCCCCGCCTCGCGGGAGAACTCCTTGACGTCTATGACGACGCCCTTTTCCCCGTGCGGCACCTTGAGCGAGGTGTCGCGCACTTCACGGGCCTTCTCTTTGAAGATGGCCCTGATGAGCTTCTCTTCGGCCGTGAGCTCGGTCTCTCCCTTGGGAGTGATCTTGCCGACCAGCAGGTCGCCCGACGAGACCTCCGCACCTATGCGGACGATGCCTTCCTCGTCCAGGTCGGCGAGAGATTCCTCGGAACGGTTGGGGATGTCGCGGGTGATCTCCTCGTCGCCCAGCTTAGTGGAACGGGCCTCGGCCTCATACTCCTCGATGTGCACCGAGGTGAGGACATCGTCTTTCACCAGCCTCTCGCTGATGACGATGGAGTCTTCGAAGTTGTAGCCCTCCCAACTCATGAAGGCCACCAAGAGATTGCGGCCCAGAGCGAGCTCGCCTTCGCTCGTCGAAGCACCGTCGGCCAGCACATCGCCCGACTTGACGGCATCTCCGACGTTGACCACCGGCTTCTGGTGTATGAACGTGCCCTGGTTGGAGCGCTCGAACTTGAGAAGGTCGTGCGACTCCACCTCGCCGTCTTCAGTTTCCATGACGATCCGCTCGGCGGAGACACGGCGCACCTTGGCCGCCTTTTGGGCCAGAAGAACGTCTCCGGTGTCGACAGCGGCGCGGAACTCCATGCCGGTGCCGATGAGAGGCGCTTCGGCCTTGAGAAGCGGGACGGCTTGGCGCTGCATGTTGGAGCCCATGAGAGCTCGGTTGGCGTCGTTATGCTCCAAGAAGGGAACGAGCGCCGTCGCCACCGAGACGATCTGCTGAGGCGACACGTCCATGTGGTCGACGTCTTCGCGACGGGCGCTCACATACTCGCCACCCGGGGCCCGGGCCAGGACGGTCTCGGCCGCCAGCATCTTGCTCTTGGGATCGACCGGTTCGTTCGCCTGAGCGATAGTGCTCTTCTCTTCTTGATAGGCGGTGAGCCATTCGACCTCGTCGGTGACCTTGCCCTCGATCACCTTCCGATAAGGAGTCTGTATGAACCCGAACTCGTTCACCGTGGCGTAGCTGGAGAGCGAGCCTATGAGGCCGATGTTCGGACCTTCGGGCGTCTCGATGGGGCACATGCGCCCGTAGTGGGTAGTGTGGACGTCGCGCACTTCGATGGGAGCGCGCTCGCGGGTAAGGCCGCCCGCCCCCAACGCGGAGAGGCGCCGGCGGTGAGTGAGACCCGCCAGCGAGTTGGTCTGGTCCATGAACTGCGACAGCTGCGAACTGCCGTAGAACTCCTTGAGAGCCGCGACCACCGGGCGGATGTTGATGATGGACTGCGGGGTGATGGTATCGACATCCTCGGTGGTCATGCGCTCGCGCACCACCCGCTCCATCCTATAGAGGCCTACCCGGAAGGCCTCCTGCACCAATTCGCCCACCATGCGCAGGCGGCGGTTGCCGAAGTGCTCATACTCATCCAGACGATTCGCGACCTCGTCCCAGGGCAGGCCGGGAGCCACCTCGGCCAGATCGCGGGCCTCCTCGAGCAGGTGCTCATGATCGATGGCCAACGGGACGGCCACCAACTCCCTCACCAACGCGATGATGTCGGCCTTGGTGAGAGTGCGGACGTCCAGGTCGGCTTCTAGCCCCAATCGGGCGTTCAGTTTGTGCCGCCCTACCCGGGTGAGATCGTAGCGCTTGGGATCGAAGCATATGTTCCACAGAAGGTTCCGGCTGGCCTCCAACGTGGGAGGTTCGCCTGGACGCTGCTTCTTGAACAACTCCACGAGGGCTTCGTCGACCGACCGGACCGAGTCTTTCTCCAAGGTGGCCTTGATGAAGGGGTTGCCGTCGAAGAGATCGAGGATCTCCTCATCGGTACCCTGCGAGAGCAGGCCGGGCACGTCTTTGGTCCTCTGAGAATCGATGCCGGCAAGAGCGCGCAGGAACACGGTGGCCGGGAGCTTGCGCTTGCGGTCTATGCGCACCGATACGGCCCCGCGCTTGTCGATCTCGAACTCGAGCCACGACCCACGCGCCGGCATGAGGTTGGCGACCAAGACCTGCTTGGTGGGGTCTTTGGCGGCCATCACGTACGCGCCGGGCGACCGCACCAACTGAGTGACGATCACGCGCTCGGTGCCGTTGATGATGAAGGTGCCCTGATCGGTCATCATGGGGAAATCGCCCATGAAGACGCTCTGCTCCCGGATCTCACCCGACTCGCGGTTCTCGAAACGGACGGTTATGAAAAGGGGAGCGGCGTAGGTCTGGTCTTTGTCACGACATTCTTTGAGCGAGAGCGCCGGCTCTCTGAATTCATAGTCTCCGAAAACGACGGCATAATTGCCTGTGTAGTCCTCGATAGGGTTGATGTCCTCGATGGTCTCCTTGAGACCTTGGGTCTTGAACCACTCGAACGATTCGGTCTGGACTGCTATCAGATTAGGTACGTCGAGTATCTGCGGTAGACTAGAGAAGGACTTACGAGTTCTGGGAGCCGTCCTTTCGCCCAAAGGGGATCACTCCTCACATGCCGGGGGTGTGCACAGGGTTCAGCGCGCAACCCTGTATACTATCATGAGGTTGTACGCACGGCAAGCCCGGTCCCGGTTGTGTCTTCATGGACCAACCGGGACCGGGCTTGATGTCTTTAAGGTGGGTGCCGGCGCGAGCGCGACATCCCACTAGATCACAGTGACTACTTGACCTCGACTTCGGCGCCGGCTTCTTCGAGTTGCTTCTTGACGTCCTCGGCCTCGGCCTTGGGAACGGCCTGCTTGACGGGGTTCGGGGCGCCATCGACCAGGTCCTTGGCTTCCTTCAGACCCAGACCGGTGAGCGCACGCACGACCTTGATGACCTTGATCTTCTCGGCGCCGGCGGCCTTGAGGATGACATCGAACTCAGTCTGCTCTTCGGCTTCCTCGGCGGGGGCGGCGGCAGCGGCTGCCGGGCCGGCGGCTGCAGCCATAGGCACGGCGGCACTCACGCCGAATTCCTCTTCCAGCGCCTTCACCAGCGTGGACAGATCGAGAACGGACATCTTCTTGATTTCTTCTATGAGCTCTTGAGGGGTCACTCTAGCTCAACTCCTTCCTAAGATCCTGTGATTCATGCTGTAGTTACAAATGATTCGATCACGACGCTACGCCTATCTAGGCGGCGTTTGCCTTCTGCTGCTGGACCTGGTTCAGAGCGACGACCAGTCCGCGGATGGGACCGTTGAGCACGTTGACCAGTCCGGCCAGCGGCGACGCGATGCCACCGACGACCTGGGCGATGAGTTGCTCGCGGCCGGGTAGAGTTGCGAGTCTCTCCAGCTCGCTTGGCCCCAGTACGGACCTGTCCAGCTTGCCGCCCCGCAGAGAGGTCTTCTTCTTCTCCTTGATGAAGTCTTGAAGGACCTTGGCCACTTTCACGGGATCTCCGTGGCAGTACGCGATGGCCGTGGGCCCCTGAAGAAGCTCGGTAAGCCCTTCGACCTCTGCTTCGGTCGCAGCGATCTTCGCCAGAGTATTCTTCACCACCTTGAGGGTCGCGTCAGCCTTGCGGAGGCGCCCCCGCAGCTCGGTGACCTCGGCGAAGGTGAGACCCCGGTAGTCCAGGAAGTAGTACGTATCCGTCGTCTTGAGATCGGCGGCTATCTGCTTGACAGTCTCGATCTTTGCCGGTTTGGGCACAGTGTTTCACCTCCTTCAAAACAAATCGTCCACCTCTATCAGCAGAGGTGGACGATGACATCAAGCTCATATGAGCAACCGTCTCGGTCGCACTCTGCCTCGGCTGGCGGGTCGGCCTCCACGAGGCCCCTCCACTTCTGCCGCCGGAACGGCACCAGCTGTCTTGGGCGGGTTTTGCGCGGGTGAGTATAGCATGCAGCGACTAAGAACAGGACCGACCAGGCGAGGCCCCAAGAGGGAGACCCCGAGATACCCCGGCGCCGAGGGGCGAGCGAAGCAAGCGGGGCGAGCGAAGCGAAGCCCGCCACAGAGTGGGGCAAGCGAAGCGAAGCCCGCCACAGAG
>DAIRFC010000127.1:0-4582 GCA_036795215.1 Actinomycetota bacterium
GCAAACATGTATGCGAAGGAGGGGTGTGGTGAGAGTGAGAAAGGCGTTGTTGTTTGCGCTCATGGTTGTGCTGACGGTGACATCGTTGACCATCGTCGGCTGCGGTTCGGGTGAAGAAGCGAAGGCGACTCTCAGGTCGGCCTTGGATGTCGTGGATGTGAAGGTCGATGAGTTCACAAAAGCGGCCATGACCTCGACCGTGCCCGAGCTGAAAAGCGCGAAAGACGGACTTGCCGCCGATTGGCAGGCCGTGGTGGATGCGGCCAAGGCCGTCGAGGGCGCCGACGTGGCCACGGCTGAGAAGGCTTGGACCGATTTGAGTTCAGCAGTGGATGCCATGCCCGATGATGCGTCACTCATCGAGGCCGGATCGGCGCTTCTGCCGGTCGCTCAGGCGCTCCTGGCTGAGAAGGACAAGCTCCGGGAACTGGTGGGACCGACAGAAGAGTAGAGGAGCGGAGGCAGTCACGGCAAGATGTGGGGTGTGCGCGCGGGACCGTCGCGCACACCCTTTGCTCTGACATGGCAAGGGAGATCTGATGGCGAAGTCGCGACGGAGGGCCGTGCCTGGGGTCGGGAAGGCCGATAGCGATGCCGCAACCGGTGTCGCGGGAAGCAATAGGGAGTCACAGATCCTCGGGCACGTGGCCGAGTTTGCCGACCAGGTTGTGATCATCGTCGAGAAGATGAGCGACCTGGTGGAGCGCTTCGCCTGCGACGCCTACGATGAACTGGCGGAGGCCGCCCACGAGCTGGATCTACTCGAGAGCTCGGCCGACGATACAAAAGAAGCCATCCTCGACCGGTTGGCCGTCGGTAGCATGTTTCCCATGAACAGGGCCGATCTGGCCCGTCTGGTGGCCTCCATGGACAGTATCGCCAATCTGGCCGCCGGGGCCGCCGATCGCATCTCGATGCGCAGGTTCACGCTGCCGGAAGAGATGAACGAGCTGATGGTGGAGTTGGCCCATACCGACCTCGAGGCCGTCAAGGCGCTTCGCGACGCGGTCGTCGCCATGGGCAGCGATCTCCGTGAGGCTATCATGCTGGCCAGGCATGTGGACAAGATAGAGAGCCGCGCGGACGATATCTTCACCGAGTTGCTCCAGGGCACGTACGATATCGAGACCGACTACAAGACGTTTCATCAGCTCAGGTCGATCATCGACCGACTGGAGAACGTGGCCGACCGGTGCTGCGAGGACGCCGAACTGCTGCGTCACATGGCCCTCGAATATCTCGAGGGCGAGTGATATGAGAAGGACGGAAAGCCGGCGGGATAAGAGGTCCAAGGCTTGAGCGGCAGCATCGGCCAGCTCATAGCGGTAGTGGCGGTCGCACTCGTCTTCGATCTTCTCAACGGCTTTCACGACGGCTGTAACGCCGTCTCCACGGTCATCTACACCGGCGCCCTCAAGCCGCGTTTTGCCATCGGGCTTTCCGCATTCTTCAACTTCATAGGCCCCCTTGCGCTGGGAGTCGCCGTGGCCAAGACTATCGGCGGCATCATCCAGTCGGGTGACGCCACGGCTCATCTGGTCATCGCGGCTCTGCTGGGGGCCTGTGTGTGGGAGATCCTGACGTGGATATGGGCGCTGCCCATGAGCTCGTCCCACGCACTCGTGGGCGGTCTGCTCGGAGCCGGTTTAGCCGCCCTTGGTCCCGGCGGCATCGTCTGGTACAAGGTGATCCTGGTCTTTGCGTCGCTCCTTGTATCCCCGATCCTGGGGATCATCACCGGATACTTGGTCATGCGCCTGAGCAGGGCCTTCTTCGCCAAGACCCGATGGAGCATGGCGAGGGCCGATCGCTTCTACAAACACATGCAGATACTGTCGTCGAGCTGGGTGTCGTTCAGCCACGGTTCCAACGATGCCACCAAGGTGATGGGCATCATCGTGATATTCCTTGCCGCGCAGGAAGGGGTCAGCGTGGACGAGCACGGGGTCCCCATCTGGGTGATCCTGAGTGCCGCCGCGGCGATGGCTATCGGGACGTTCCTGTCGGTGAAGTCGTTCCGACTCATCAGGACGCTCGGCGAGAGGATCACCAAGCTCCATCCCATCAACGGGTTCAGTGCCGAGGCCGGAGGGGCAATAATCATCCAGGTGGCCTCTCTGCTGGGGATGCCGGTGTCGACCACGCACGTGGTCACATCCGCGATCACCGGGACGGGTCTGGCCAGCAAGCTGGGCAACGTCAGCTGGAAAGTCTTCCGTGCTATCATGCTGGCCTGGGTGGTCACCCTGCCGTTCTGCGCAGGCATGGCCGCGATCTTCTACTACCTCCTCAACCTGGTTATGGACTAAGGGGCCATCATGGCGAAGTCGAGACTCGACAAGATCAGGCAGACTCTCGGGGGCGAGACCACCCTTGAAGGCGCCATCGAAGCCATGAGCAAGGAGCGCGAGGAGCAAGTGCTCGAGCGGCTCATCGAGTTCGCCGATCAGATGGTGGTCATCGCCGAGAAGCTGCAGCTGGTGGTTGAGTTGTTCGCGGCCGATCGCTACGACGAGTTGGCCAAGGCGGCAAAGAACCTCGGCCGTCTGGAGAGCAAAGCCGACGACAGCAAAGAAGCCATCCTCGACCGCGTGTCGCTCGGGGGTGTGTACCCGATACACAGAGCCGACCTCGCACGACTGGTGGGGTCCATAGACAGCATCGCCAACCTGGCGTCTGGGGCTGCCGATCGCATCTCCATGCGCCGGTTCACGCTGCCTCCCGAGATGAACGAACGACTGATCGAGCTGGCCAACGTAGATCTTGAGGCCGTCAAAGTGCTCCGCGAGGCCGTGGTCGCCATGAACACCGATCTGCGCCAGGTCATCAAGCTGGCCGGTAAGGTGGACAAGCTGGAGAGCCAGGCGGACGACATCTATGCGGCTCTCTATCGCAACATGTTCGACATGGACATCGATTTCAAGACCTTCCATCAGTTGAAAGCCATCATCGATCGCCTGGAGAACATGTCCGATCGCTGTAGCCAGAACGCCGAGTTACTCCGGCACATGGCGCTGGAGTACATCGAGGAAGAATAGGCGTCGACTGGTGAGAATCGGTCTGGCTCAACTCAACTCGCGCCACAACAAGGCTGCGAATCTGGCGGCGGCGTCGAAGGCCATCGACCATCTGGCCTCCGAAGGCGCCGACTTGGTGCTGCTGCCGGAGATGTTCAACTTCCACGGTCTCGACGCTGCGAATGCGGCCGCGGCCGAGCGCATCCCGGGGCCGAGCACCGACTGGGCGCGCGACAAGGCCCGTCAGCACGGGATCTTCGTGCACTGCGGCAGTCTGGCCGAGCTTCGCGGCGACAAGGTCTACAACACCAGCGTGGTCTTCGACCGGGGCGGAGCCCAAGTGGCGCGCTACAGCAAGATGCACCTGTGGGACGCAAAGACGCCCGACGGCCTCGAGTACCGCGAGTCCGACTCCTTTGCAGCCGGCAGCGAGGTGGTCACCTTCGACTGCGAGGGCGTCACCATGGGTCTCGCCATCTGCTACGACGTGCGGTTCCCGCATCTTTTCCAGGCTCTGGTCGACCAGGGGGCTCAGGTCTTCCTCGTGCCGGCCGCCTTCACCATCCCCACCGGCATCAGCCACTGGGAGCCGGTGCTGCGGGCCCGCGCCATAGAGAACGGCTGCTATGTGGCCGCCTGCGGGCAGTGGGGCCCCTACGCGCGGGGCCGCGCCAACTACGGTCACAGCATGGTGATAGATCCCTGGGGGACCGTTGTGGCTCAGTGCCCAGAGCGTGTGGACACGATCGCGGCCAACGTGGACCTGGAATACCTCGATTCCGTGCGGCAGCGCATGCCCGTGCAACGGCATCGGCGTCGCGATCTCTTCGGGTAGGGCACGCATCGCACCCGCGCCGGATATCGACAACCGATCCGCCGCGAGGGCTCTCACCCTGCTGAATCCCCGGCGGCTCTACCACCGGGCGCGGATCGAATCAGCGGATCTGCTGCCGGCCGAGGGCGGCGCGGTGATCGCGAGCAACCACGGGCGCCTCGACTTCGATTGCTTCATCTTGATGGGCCTCATCCTGCGCACGCGGGGACGCGTCGCACGCCTCATGGCCGACCACCTCTGGTTCGGGATGCCGGTGGTGCGTCGTCTCTGGGCTGCGGCCGGAGCCTTGGACGGCACCCGGGAGAACGCGGCCCGCGTCTTGGCCGGCGGCGGACTGGTGCTCACCTACCCCGGGGGGTTGCGGGAGATCATGGGGAGCCGGTTCGGGCATGAGCGTATCGACTGGGAGGGTAGGACCGGTTTCGCGGAGGTGGCCGTTGCGGCCGGTGTGCCGGTCATCCCAGTGGTAGGGGTGGGCGTGAATAACGGCTTCGCCTTCCTCACCAGCGGCCGCCGGCTTGGCAGACTGCTGTATCAAGGCCTCCTAAGGCTGGGACCGGCATACAGCGAGTACCGCGACCCCTTAGTGATCGGTCTCGTCCCGCTGCCTCTGCCGTACTCCCTGGCGGTCCACCTGCCCCTACCGTGCAAGGTGCGCTACGTGGTGGGTGAGCCGCTCTACCCGGACACCGCGAGCGCCGACAGCGCGGCCGATCTGGCCGCTCGAACG
>DAIRFC010000021.1:0-29538 GCA_036795215.1 Actinomycetota bacterium
TTATGCACTCACTAGGCCCTCAACCTAGCGCGTCTGCCAATTCCGCCACTCGGACTTGCGTGGATGGGCAGCGGTGAGTATAGGGCCATGGGATTAGTGAGTCAACCGGCTTGGGCACCCTTGCCGTGGGCGAACAAGTGTTCTATACTCGACCCGGCCGAACGAATGTTCACCGGGGAGATGGCTATGGAGCTGCCAGACCGACAAGAGCGCATCTTAAGGGTCATCGAGGAAGCGGTCCGGTCGCAGGGCTACCCGCCCACCGTCAGGGAGATCGGCGCCGCCGTCGGTTTGTGTTCTCCCGCTTCAGTGCAGGGGCATCTTGCTGCGCTGGAGCAGATGGGGTATATCCGCAGAGGCAGCTCGAAGCGTCGTGCCCTGGAAGTCGTGCGGCCTATTACTCGCCCCAAGACCGAATCTGGCACAACTGGCACCACCATAGTGCCTCTGGTCGGCCGCGTGGCCGCTGGAGAGCCGCTGCTCGCTGAGCACAACATCGAAGAATCTCTTGACATCCCACGGTTCCTTGGCGACGGAGGCCCCTGCTTCGCCCTGAAAGTCACGGGAACCTCCATGGTCAACGCGGGCATCTTAGATGGAGACATTGTGGTAGTCCGCCAACAAGAGACCGCCGACGACGGAGATATCGTGGTAGCTCTTCTCGAAGACGAGGCGACACTCAAGCGATTCTTTCGAGAGGCCGATCAGATCCGGTTGCAGCCCGAGAACGACGCCATGCAACCGATACTCACGCGCGACCCGCGCATCGTCGGCAAGGTCACGGGGGTCCTAAGGAGACTGTGATGACTGCTGTCAGAGATCAGATACAGGTCCAGACTCTGGGGGAATGGATCGTCAGCCTTCGACCGGGAGATGCCTGCGTGTGTTGCGGAAACAAGATCGAGGGCTCCGAAACACTCGTGTGTCCGCGCTGCGGTTGTGAGGTCGGTCCGCTCGAACGGCCCGTCTGGGCCGTCGAACGCGCCTTGGACCCCGCGGCATAAGAACACGCCACAAGAAGGTCGTCACGGTCGCTCAGACGCGCCGGTTGGCGTAGCGGGGCGCGACTTCGTGGGTTAGCTGCGTATCGCGGGGCCCGTCTTGCGTGGATTTTCGCACTCAAAGAAATGGCTCCTCGGGCAGGACTCGAACCTGCAACACCCTGATTAACAGTCAGGTGCTCTACCATTGAGCTACCGAGGAGCGAAGACCTCGCGTAGTATAGCAATACGGCTATGTCGTGCAAACGGACCGTCAAATCGGTTTGGGAGGGTTCTGGCTATGCGCAGCGGTTTGTTCGTGGATTGCTTCAAGGCATATGACGTACGGGGGAAGGTCCCTCTGCAGCTGAATCCGAGACTGGCCGAGTTCATCGCCTGGGCGTATGCCGGTCTCCTCAACCCCAAGCGTGTCGTCGTCGGCCACGATATCCGCGAGACCAGTCCTGAGCTGAGCGAGGCGCTGTGTCGCGGCCTTGTGGAGTCAGGGGTCGACGTGGTCGACATAGGACTGGTGGGGACCGAAGAAGTCTACTTCGCCACGTTCTCCCTGGGGCTCGACGGGGGAATCATGATCACCGCGAGTCACAACCCTCGCGACTACAACGGCATGAAGTTCACCCGGGAGGCCGCCCGTCCAATCAGCGCCGATACCGGCCTCTTGGAGATGGAAGCCGCCGTGATGAAGTCGCTCCGCGAAGACGGTTACGTGCACTGGGCGCCGCCGCCGCGAGAAGTGGAGAGGAAGGGCACCATCACCAGGGCCGACACGAGGCCGGAATACATCGAGCATCTGATGACCTACATCGATATCGGGAAGCTGCGGCCCCTGAAGGTAGTGGTGAACGCGGGCAACGGCGGAGCCGGCCCGGTGGTGGATCTTCTGGAGGAGAGGCTGCCCTTCCGTTTCATCAAGCTCAACCACACTCCCGACGGGTCCTTTCCCAACGGGGTCCCGAATCCCATGCTCATCGAGAACCGGGCTGTGACTGCAAACGCCGTTGTGGAGGCGGGTGCCGATCTCGGGATCGCCTGGGACGGGGACTTCGATCGCTGCTTCTTCTTTGACGAGAAGGGCGGGTTCGTCGAGGGATACTATCTGGTGGGACTCCTCGCGGAGCGTGCGCTCAAGCGCCATCCTGGAGGCGCCATCATCAACGACCCGCGTCTGGTCTGGAACACCGAGGAGATGGTCGCCGCCGCGGGTGGCAGGTCGGTGATGTCCAAGAGCGGGCATGCCTTCATCAAGGAGAAGATGCGCGAGGTCGATGCCGTCTACGGCGGTGAGATGTCGGCGCACCATTACTTCAAGGAGTTCTCGTATTGCGATAGTGGGATGATCCCGTGGCTGTTGGTTGCTGAGGCCATCAGCGAGCAGGGCCGGCCGCTGTCTCAGATGGTGGAAGAGAGGATCGCGCGCTATCCCGTGAGTGGAGAGATCAATCTTACTCTGAGCGATCCGGCGCGCGCTTTGGAGGCGATCGGCGAGAAGTATTCCGCCGAAGCGCTGGGGGTCAACGATCTCGACGGACTCAGTGTGGAGTTTCCCAAGTGGCGTTTCAACGTGCGTATGTCGAACACTGAGCCGGTCGTACGGGTGAACGTCGAGACACGCGGCGACAAGAAGCTGCTCGAAGAGAAGACCAAGGAGGTCCTCAGCACTCTAGAGAGCGCCTCGTGAGAATAGCGCTGGCGCAGATCAACTCGACGGTAGGAGACCTCAAGGGGAACGCCGCTCTGGTCGTCGAGCGGGCGCGGACGGCCGCCTCCGCGGGGGCGGCCGTCGTGGTGTTCCCGGAGCTGGCCATCTGTGGCTATCCTCCCGAGGATCTCGTGCTGAAAGACTACTTTCTCGCCGACTGTCGCGATGCTCTTCTGGATGTGGCGGCTGCATGCCCCGACATCGTGGCGCTCGTAGGTGCTCCACTGGCACAGAATGGCGCGGTCTACAATGCGGCCGCGGTCTTAGCCGACAGCCGGGTGGCAGGCTGGTATCGCAAGATCTGGCTGCCGAACTATGCGGTGTTCGACGAGAAGCGGTATTTCACTCCCGGGTGCAGTGTCGCGGTCGTCGAAGTAGGGGGAGTCAGACTCGGCATCACCATATGTGAAGACATCTGGGAGGAACATGGCCCCGGGGAGGCGGCCGTTTCCGAAGGGGGCGCGGCGGCCATAGTCAACCTATCGATGTCGCCATACCATCTCGGCAAAGGGCGGCAGCGTGAGGTGCTGCTCTCAGAGAGAGCCCGGGCCGCCGGAGCGTACGTCTTGTACGCGAACGGCGTGGGGGGCCAGGACGAGCTGGTGTTCGACGGCGATAGCCTTGTCTTTGACCCAAGGGGTGGCCTTGTCGCGCGGGCGGCGCAGTTCAAGGAAGAACTGGTCCTGGTGGACATCGACGCAACGTCGGCGCCTTCACGCACTGTGCGGGCGCGCGAGGAGGCTCTGTGGCCGCTCGATGTGATCACCGTGGAGTCAGGACGGTCGAAGACAACCGCCCTCCCAGTGGATGTAGGTCCATCCATGGTGCGCGAGCGGCTCTGCGCGGAGGCAGAGGTGTACGAGGCTCTCTGTCTCGCGGTGCGGGACTACGCGGGCAAGAACGGCTTCCAACAGGTGGTGATGGGCATCAGCGGGGGCATCGACTCCGCCCTCACGGCCTGCGTGGCGGCGGACGCGCTTGGGGTCGGCAAGGTGAACGCAGTATCCATGCCGTCCAGGTACTCGAGCGAGGGCACCAAGGACGATGCCAGGGAGACGGCCGAGAGACTTGGGATCCGGTTCTATGAGATTCCCATCGAGCTCATCTATTCCACCTATCTGCAGAGCCTCGAAGCCTACCTGGACCCGGCGGCTCCCGGGGTGACCGAGCAGAACCTCCAGGCTCGTATTCGTGGAAACCTGGTGATGGCTCTCTCGAACCAGTACGGATGGTTGGTGTTGACAACGGGCAACAAGAGCGAGACGGCCGTTGGTTATGCCACACTGTACGGCGACATGGCGGGAGGGTTCGCGGTATTGAAGGATGTCCCAAAGACTCTCGTATACAGGTTGGCCCGCTATCGGAACTCGTTGGGGCCAGGGGCAGGCCCGATACCCGGATCGACCATCGACAGGCCGCCCTCAGCCGAACTGGCGCCCAACCAGACCGACCAAGACACTCTTCCGCCTTACGAGGTCCTCGACCAGATCATTGAGGCCTACGTGGTGAACGACGACAGCATCGACGAGATCGTGGGCCGCGGCATCGATAGAGCGGTGGTGCGGCGCGTGCTCGGCATGATCGACGGCAACGAATATAAGCGCCGCCAGGGGGCGCCGGGAGTGAGGATCACTCCCAAGGCGTTTGGAAAAGACCGGCGCCTGCCCATCACCAACCGCTACCGGGGATAGCGTGAGTGACTACCTGATCAGCGAGCAGGCACGTGGACCGTCTGTGGGCGAGGTCGCGCCACAGTCGGTCGATTTCCCATCGCTCAGCCTCGATTCGGGCGAGAGACTGGAACCGGTGACCATCGCCTACGAGACGTACGGCGAGCTCAACGAGGAGCGATCCAACGCCGTCCTTATCGCTCACGCGCTGTCTGGCGACGCACACGCGGCGGGCTATCACCAGGGCGATGACAGACCGGGCTGGTGGGAGACCATGATCGGACCGGGTAAGGGGTTCGACACCGATCGGTTCTTTGTCATCTGCTCCAACGTGATAGGTGGCTGCAAGGGTAGCACCGGCCCCATCAGCATCAGCCCGGCCACGGGCAAGGAGTACGGTCTCGGCTTCCCAGTGGTGACCGTTGGCGACATGGTGAGAGCGCAGAAGTTGCTCGTGGATCACCTGGGCATCGAGCGGCTGTTGTCGGTGAGCGGTGGCTCCATGGGCGGCATGCAGGCCCTGCAATGGACTGTCGCCTACCCCGAGGCGGTGGCCTCATGCATCCCGATAGCCGCGACGGCCAAGCATTCACCCATGCAGATAGCCTTCAACGAGGTCGGCAGGCTGGCCATCATGAGCGACCCCAAGTGGAACAACGGCGACTACTACGGCGGCCCGGCGCCGGACAGCGGTCTGGCGGTCGCTCGGATGATCGGGCACATCACGTATCTGTCGGACGAATCGATGCGCGCCAAATTCGGACGCCGGCTCCGCGACAAGGAGACGGTGGGCTACGACTTCACCATGGACTTCGAGGTGGAGAGCTACCTGCGCCATCAGGGGGAGGTCTTCACACGCAGGTTCGATGCCAACACGTACCTCTACGTCACCAAGGCCTTGGACTACTTCGACCTATCGGGCGGGCACGGGCCCTTGGAGGAGGCGTTCCGCGACCTACCGGCGGATATGCGCTTTCTGGTGATAGCTTTCAGCAGTGATTGGCTGTATCCACCGTATCAGTCGAAGCACATCGTGCGGGCCTTGAAAGGGAACGGCATAGACTGTTCATATCTGGAGATGAGATCGTCTTACGGGCACGACGCCTTTTTGCTCGAGAATAAGGACCTCACCCGGATGGTGTGGCATTTCTTGGAGACCACCGCGAAGCAATGGGGGGTTCGTCTTGGATAGGCCGCCGGACGAGGAAGAGAGTCCCCTCAGGAGGGACTACCAGTTCATCGTCGACTCCATCCCCGAAGGTGTCAGGGTGCTCGATCTGGGGTGCGGCGAGGGCACGCTTCTCAAGATGTTGGTGGATCGCAAGAAGGTCCGGGGCACCGGCATCGAGATCGTGGAAGAACGTGTGTACGAAGCGGTCACCAAGGGCTTGACGGTCCACCATGGCGACTTCTACGAGGGCCTCGCGTACTATCCCGACGACAGCTTCGACTACGTGGTGCTGAGCCAGACCCTCCAGCAGGCGCAGGACACGGTGGCCGTGCTCTCCGAGGCGCTCAGGGTGGGGCGGTTCGTCGTCGCGAGCTTTCCGAACTTTGCCCACTGGAAGGCGCGGTTGCAGCTACTCTGCACAGGACGGGCGCCCGTGACGCGGGCGTTGCCCTACCAGTGGTACGACACTCCGAACGTCCATTCGCTAAGCATCAAGGATTTTGAGGCGTTTGCCCACCATCAGGGCATCCAGATCGTGGCGCACTGCTACTTCACCCGATGGGGTCGGGCCCGTTTTTGGCCGAACCTCAGAGCCGGGTATGGCGTGTTCGTTCTGGCGAGGAAGGGCGCCGTCTTTGGGTGCCGTGCGGTAGAATGACCTCTGTCCCGGGCCCATAGCTCAGTTGGTTAGAGCTGCCGACTCATAATCGGCCGGTCGCAGGTTCGAGTCCTGCTGGGCCCACTGCCCGACACCGAGAGGCCGCTGTCGGCCGCGCAGGCTGGGGGAATCATGCTGGTATCTGATCTGCTCGCAACCTTGGATTCTCTCGCGCCTTTCGCGCTGGCGGAGCAGGGGGACAACTGCGGGCTGCTTGTGGGAGATGAGCGTGCCCCCGTCCGCCGGGTGCTCGCCTCCCTGGAACTCACCGAGCCGGTGCTTGCCGAGGCCGTGGCGGGGGGTTTCGATACGGTGTTGACGCACCATCCGCTGCTGTTCTCGCCAATCGGGTCGCTTGTGGAATCTCGTCTGCGCGAACGGCTGGTCCGACACCTTGTCGAGGCGCGGATGGCACTCATAGCCTGCCATACCAACCTGGACTCCGCACCGGGAGGCCTCGCTGACATCGCCGCTGAGGCTCTGGATCTGCAACAGACCGCGCCGCTCCAGGGCGCGGCGGCCGGTTGGTACAAGCTGGTGGGGTTCGTCCCGGCTGATGTCGTAGAGCATGTTGCGCAGGCGGTCTTTGCGGCGGGGGCGGGGCGGATCGGGCTGTATGACGGTTGCGCGTTCGCCACTGCGGGGGAGGGGTGGTTCACCGCTCGGCCGGGCAGCCATCCGGTTGTGGGCGAGGTATCCCGGCCGGAGCGTGTCACCGAACTGCGATGGGAGACAGTAGTCCCCAGGGGCCGGCTCGGTGCGGTGATCCGGGCCTACGTGGAATCGCACCCATACGAGGAGCCGGCCTTTGACATATATCCTGTGGAGGACGTGGCCGCCAATGCGGGACTTGGGCGTATAGGAGTCACAAACGAGCCGGTGAGCGTTCGTGCCCTCGCGGAGCGCGCGGCCAGGGTCTTCGGGCTCAGCGGTGCAGCGTGGAGCGGCGATGGGGCTCGCGAGGTCTGCCGAGTGGGCGTGCTTCCGGGCAGCGGCCGTAGTCTGCTCGATGCTGCGCAGGGGCAGTGCGAGGTCTTGATCACCGGCGATGTCGGGTACCACAGCGGCGACCTGGCGGCGGAGAAGGGGCTGTCGCTGATCGATCTGCCCCATGGCGAGTTCGAATGGTGGGCGTTCCGGGAGTGGACGAAGGGGCTCGCGGAGAGGCTGGCGGAGTGTGGCGTGACTCTGGCGACTTCCAAGAAGTGGGCTTCTCCCTGGGAGAGGGTTTGCCGAGGTGGAGACCAGCGGGAAGAGAGTCAACACGGGGAGGACGTTGTGGCACCAGCGAGGGTCGGGAGTGCGCAAGCAGCGGTTCGCATCTGGATCGACGGCGGCTCGCGAGGCAATCCCGGACCGAGCGCCATAGGGGTGGTGATCGAAGACGCCGGCGGCGTCGTACTCGACACTCTGGGTAGGACAATCGGGAGCGCCACCAACAACATCGCGGAATACCGGGCGCTGTTGGCCGCTCTGGAGATGGCCGAGCACCTGGAGGCTCGCGACGTGGAGGTCTCTTCAGACTCAGAGCTCCTCGTGAAACAGATGCTTGGAGAATACAAGGTCAAGAACGAGGGATTGAAGCCGCTTCACACGGAGGCCCGCACACGGGCAGCCAGGTTTCAACGGTTCGCCATACGCCATGTCGCACGCGAAGAGAACACACGGGCCGACGCCCTCGTCAACAAAGCTCTGGACGAACAGCGGAAGACTAGTCTATAATCCGACAGCCGCGAGGTTCCGGGCGGATGTAGCTCAGTTGGCTAGAGCGTCTGCTTGCCATGCAGAAGGTCGAGGGTTCGAATCCCTTCATCCGCTCCATTTCTGTCCCCTTGAGGCGACGTGGCCGAGTGGCTAGGCACGGGTCTGCAAAACCCGCTACACCGGTTCAATTCCGGTCGTCGCCTCCTCAGGACTCAAAGTCATGCCCTCCCACGATCCACATGCACGCGGGCTGGGGTCTCCAGGCCTTGCCAGTCTCGATGGGCGGCTGTATCATGACCGCCCTGATGGGCGCTTAGCTCAGGGGGAGAGCGCTTCCTTGACGCGGAAGAGGCCGTAGGTTCAAATCCTACAGCGCCCACTCGTCGTATCCCGGCTTGTCACACCCGTTTGTGAGGGTCCATGAAGGTTGTGCTTCCCGACGGATCGGATCTTGCCCTCGAAGAGGGAGCCACAGGGGCTGACGTGGCGCAGAGCATCGGTCCACGCCTTGCAAAGGCAGCGGTGGCCGCCAAGGTGGGCGACAAGGTCGTCGACCTGGGTGCCCCTCTTGCCGATGGGGCTCAGGTGTCCATCGTCACTCCCGACTCGCCGGAGGGCCTTGACGTCATCCGCCATTCGGCCGCGCATGTGTTGGCCGAGGCTGCGACCCGGTTGTACCCGGGCACGAAGGTGGCCATAGGCCCGGCTATCAAAGATGGCTTCTACTACGATTTCGAGTTTCCTCAGCCTGTGGGCGAGGACGATCTGCCGCGGTTGAACGAAGAGATACAACGTCTCCTGGGTGCGGGATCGCCTTTCGAGCGGCGTGAGGTGAGCAAAAAAGAGGGCACAGCGCTCTTCGCGGACGAGCCGTACAAGCTCGAGCTCATCAGGGATCTGCCTGAGGACGCCATCATCAGCGTCTACCGACAAGGCGAGTTTCTCGACCTGTGTAGGGGACCGCACGTTCCCGACACCGGACGTATCGGCGCGGTGGGGCTGCTCTCCATTGCCGGGGCGTACTGGCGGGGGAAGAGCGACAACACCATGCTCACCCGCATCTACGGTACTGCGTTCCCGACGAAGAAGGAATTGCAGGAGTACCTCGAGCGGATGGAGATGGCACGGCAGCGCGACCATCGCAAGCTCGGCCGGGAGCTGGGACTCTTCAGCTTTCACGACGAAGGCCCGGGTTTCCCGTTCTTCCACCCCAAAGGGATGCGCGTCATCAACGCTCTACTCGAATATTGGCGTAGGGAGCATATCGCCGCCGGTTACGAAGAGATCCGGACCCCCATCATCTTGGAGCGCACGCTGTGGGAGCAGTCGGGGCACTGGGACAACTACAAAGACAATATGTACTTCACCAAGATCGACGACGTCGATTTTGCTGTGAAGCCCATGAACTGCCCGGGCGGCACGCTGGTCTACAAGAGCGAGCAACACTCGTACCGCGATTTCCCCATGCGCATCGCCGAACTGGGACAGGTGCATCGCCACGAGATGTCGGGCGTGTTGCACGGTCTGTTTCGCGTGAGGTGCTTCACCCAAGACGACGCCCACATCTTCTGTCTGCCCGAACAGGTAGAGGAGGAGGTCGTCGGCGTCATCGAGCTTATCCTGCGGATGTACCGCACGTTCGGCTTCGACAAGGTGCACTTGGAGCTGTCCACCCGGCCGGAGAAATCTATCGGCAGCGACGAGATGTGGGCCACCGCCGAGAGCGCTCTGGCGGGCGCCTTGGACCGCGCTGGGCTCGACTACGCGGTGAACCCGGGCGACGGGGCTTTCTACGGCCCGAAGATCGATTTTCATATCGAGGACGTCATGGGACGCACCTGGCAATGTGCCACCTGCCAGCTGGATTTCGCTATGCCGGAGCGTCTTGATCTGGAGTACGTGGGTGAAGACAACCAGAAGCACCGCCCGGTGATGTTGCACCGTGTGGTGTACGGCAGCCTTGAGCGCTTCCTGGGCATCCTCATCGAGCACTATGGTGGAGCCTTCCCGGCCTGGCTGGCGCCGGTGCAGGCGGCTGTGGTCCCGGTGGCCGACCGGCATGCGGAGTACGCCGCCGAGGTCAAGTCGGCACTCGAGGAGGCCGGTCTGCGCGTGGACGTCGATCTACGCTCGGAGTCGGTATCGAAGAAGATCCGAGACGGTGAGGTCGCGAAGGTGCCCTTCATGCTTGTGGTGGGCGATCGTGAGGTGGAAGAGGGCACTGTGACACTCCGCACACGGGGCAGCAAGCAGACAGAGGCCTTTGGGCTTGCCGAGGCGGTCACGAAGATGGTCGCCGAGTGTAGACCGCCCGTAGTCGCACCCTAGGCTTGACTGCCGCTACATCGGCGCACGGCGGTTGGCTTGCGGCCGCTCCATAAGCTATACTCCTCGATTGCATAAAGAGGAAGCCACCCTTCCCACCTTGTGCCTTGATGGCGCAGAGGTCAGACCATATGAGCGGGCGGTGCAGTTTCGAGCTGTGCGGCCATGTCGGGGAGCGGTGGATGCACCGCTTTTTGTGTTTGTATGGTCGTACTCTAACCGGTAGCACCGGGGGAGGTGCAGGGCAACATAGCCGACATCGTTCGCATCAATGAGAAGATCCGCGCAGACTCAGTACGGCTCATAGGGCCGGATGGGGAGCAGGTGGGGATCGTGGCGATTCACGAGGCGCTCAACTACGCCGACAGATTGAACCTCGATCTCGTCGAAGTGGCTCCAATGGCCACACCGCCGGTCTGCAAGGTGATGGATTACGGAAAGTACAGGTACGAGCAAGAGCAGAAGGCCAAAGAAGCGCGCAAGCGGCAGACCACCATCAGTATCAAAGAGATCAAATTGAGGCCGAAGATAGACGACCACGACTTTGATACCAAGAAGGGGCACGTAGAGCGCTTTTTGCGAAAGGGAGACAAGGTCAAGCTCACCATCATGTTCCGCGGCAGGGAGTTGGTCCATCCCCACTTGGGAGAGAGACTACTCCGGAGAATGGCTGAGGATCTTGCCGAGATCGGCGAGATAGAGTCCGAGCCCAACCTCGATGGCAGGAACATGGTTATGATGCTGGCGCCCAAGCGGAGCTGATCCGCCGGCTCGTCTACTACGCGTCCTTTCGGGCACTGATCTTCGACCGGCTCCGGTAGGTCATGGCTCGCTCGCACGCGGATGGAGGAAATAGCAATGCCTAAGATGAAGACTCACAAAGGAACGAAGAAGCGCGTGCGGGCGACCGCCACGGGCAAGCTTCTGCATCAGCGCACTTTCGGCAGCCACCTGCTGACCAAGAAGTCGGCCAACAGGAAGCGCAAGCTGCGCAAGGCCTTGAAGGTCGCCTCGTCGGACAGCAATCGGCTTCGTGGTCTTCTGGGCCGCTAGGAGGGTAGAGGCATGCCTAGAGTAAAGAGGAGCGTCAGCGCCCAGAAGAAGCGTCGCAAAGCACTGGATGAAGCCAGCGGCTACTGGGGTCTCAAGAGCACGTCATATCGTAGGGCCAAGGAACAGCTCATCAAGTCCGGTACCTATGCGTACCGCGACCGTCGTGCGCGCAAGCGCGAGTTCAGGCGTCTATGGATCACACGCATCAATGCCGGCGCGCGAGAGCAGGGTTTGAGCTATAACCAGCTCATCCACGGTCTCAAAGCTGCCAACATCGAGGTCGATCGCAAGATTCTGGCCGATCTGGCGGTGCGCGAGCCTGAGGTATTCGCACAGATAGCAGCGCGGGCCAAGGAAGCCCTCGGGGCGAGCTAGGCTCGTCCTGCTGCCCTGGGGGCGGAGAACGGCACAGTGATCCGCGAGATAGCCGGGCGGCAGAACCACAGCGTCAAGCTCGCCCGCAAGCTGCAGAAGAAGAAGCATCGTCGTGAACGCGGCCTGCTGGTGTGCGAGGGCATGGATCTCCTATCCGCAGCGATGGACGCGGGGGCTGCGCTTCGCGATGTCCTGGTAAGGAAAGACCTGCTCAGCGCCTTGCCCGCCGGTCTGATCGACCAGGCGAAGGAAGATGCTCCGGTCGCGGGCCGGGTCGACATCGGGATCTGCGACGCAGAGACTCTCGAGTATGCGAGTTCTCTGGGCGGAGCCGCGGATGTCGTCTTCACGTGCGTGGAGCCTGCGTACAGCCTCGGGGATGTCGCGCTCGGGTCGGGAGTGTCGTTCTTTCTCGACGGAGTGGGCGACCCCGGAAACGTGGGCACCCTGGTGAGGAGTCTGGTCGCTTTCGGCGGTGTGGCCATGATGTGTTCTCCGGGCGGCACGGCCGACCCGTACGGCCCGAAGGCCATGCGGGCGGGCATGGGGGCTCAGTTCGTACTACCTGTGGTAGTGGACGTCGCGCCGTCCGACCTTCTGGCCCGCATCGCCGTTCTCGCAAGTAGGGGGGACGAGGCGCCTGAAGTGGTGGTGGCCGATGCGCACTCGGGAGACGATCTGCGGACGGTGGGACTGCACGCAGGGGTCGTGGTCGTGCTGGGCTCGGAACGCTCCGGGGCGAGCGGCGAGTGGCCCGGAGCGCGGCGCGTGACTATCGCTCAGAGCACGTTCGAATCGCTCAACGTTGCGATGGCAGGCACGATCGTGGCCTACGAGTTGTATAGAGGCGCCTGATCGATGCATTGTGGTAAATAGCGAGGCAGTCCGTTAGGATTGACGCTCTGGAAGGAGGGACCATCACGGAGAGCGACACCATTCTCGAGCAGATCACCCGCGCCGACCTGCGGCAGATATACACCGGTGGCATGGCCGCCGTTGCGGCGGCCGGCGATCTGACCGCCCTGGAGGGTGTGCGGGTGCGGTTCCTCGGTCGAAAAGCGGAGCTCGTCTTGCTGCTCCGGACCATCCCAGAACTCCCCGCCGACGAACGTCCCGAGGTGGGCAAAGTGGGCAACCTGGTCCGCAAGGCCCTGGAAAGCGCCGTGGAAGCGCGGCAGAAAGAGCTCGAGACCCAGGAGTTGGTCCACGGGCTGGCCAAGGACCAGATAGACGTCAGCCTCCCTGGATGGCGCTCGCCGCTTGGCCATCTTCACTTAGTCACTCAGACCCAGCGCGAGATCGAGGACATCTTCATCGCGATGGGTTATGAGATAGCCGATGGTCCCGAAGTCGAGACCGACTACTACAACTTCGAGGCGCTCAACACACCCGCGGACCATCCGGCCCGCTCGTTGCACGACACTTTCTTTGTCAGCGACACGGTGGTCTTGCGTACGCACACGTCGCCCATCGAAGTGCGGACCATGGAGAAACAACGGCCCCCCGTGCGCATCATCGCGCCGGGAAAGTCGTTCAGACGCGATTCTGATGCCACCCACACGCCCATGTTCCACCAGGTCGAGGGTTTGGTGGTCGACGAAGGCATCACGATGGCCGACTTGAAAGGCACGCTGGAGACGTTCGCGAAGGCCATGTTCGGAGAGGACCGTAAGGTGCGTCTGCGCCCCCATTTCTTCCCCTTCACCGAGCCCTCGGTGGAAGTGGACGTGTCGTGCATGGCCTGCGACGGCGCCGGTTGCCGGCTTTGCAAGAAGAGCGGCTGGCTGGAGATCCTGGGCGCGGGCATGACCGACCCGAACGTGTTCGGCTTCGTGGACTACGACCCTGAGGTGTACACGGGGTTCGCCTTTGGCATGGGTGTGGAGAGGATCGCCATGCTCAAGTATGGGGTGAACGACCTGCGGCTCTTCTTCGAGAACGACCTGCGCTTCCTGCGCCAATTCTAAGCGGAGATTCACGTGAAAGCGCCTCTATCCTGGCTTCGAGAGTACGTACCCATCGAGATGGATGTGGAAGAACTGGCCTCCCGGCTTGCTCTGACCGGCACCGAGGTCGAGCGGGTCTCGCAGGCGGGCATCCCGGGTGACAAGGAGAATCTAAGCCGCTTTCTCGTCGGCAAGATACTCGACTGCGGCCGCCACCCCGACGCCGACAAGCTGTCGGTGTGCACGGTGGACGTGGGGGAGGTAGAGCCGCGCACTATAGTGTGCGGGGCGCCCAACGTGGCTGCCGGGCAGACGGTCGCCGTGGTACTCCCGGGCGGCGTGATGCCCGACGGCACCCGCATCAAAGACGCCAAGCTGCGGGGTGTGGCCTCGGCAGGCATGATCCTCTCAGAAGCCGAACTGAGCCTCGCGGCCAAGAGTGCAGGCACCATCGAGCTTCCCCATGACTGGGAAGTAGGGCGACGGTTGATCGACTATTTCCCGATCTCGGATCTGGTTCTCGAGGTGGAAGTCACACCCAACCGGCCCGACTGTCTCTCCATCCGAGGCCTGGCTCGGGAGATCGCGGCCATCACAGGGGCGCCCTTCCAGGAGGACATCAGTTTCAGTCACCCGTGGGGCGAGCGGACCGTTGACGAAGACATCGCGATAGAGGTTCTCGACCCCGATCTCTGCCCCAGGTACGCGGGCCGGGTCATCCGCGGGGTCGCGATCGCGGATTCGCCCCTATGGATGAAGGCCCGCATCAGCCACGCGGGCATGCGGCCGGTGAGCAACGTGGTGGATGTGACCAACTACGTGCTGTGGGCGCTTGGACAGCCGTTGCATGCGTTCGATCTTCACACCATCGCGGGCCGGCGCATCATCGTCAGGCGGGCGTACCCGGGTGAGGAACTTACTACCCTCGATGGGGAGCACCGTGTGCTTACCGAAGACATGCTCGTCATCGCCGACGCAGAACGGGCGTCGGTGGTGGCGGGAGTCATGGGAGGGCTCGACAGCGAGATCACCGAGAACACCACCGATATCCTTCTGGAGGGGGCCAACTTCTTCGGACCGTCCATCATGCGCACCGAGGGTGCTCTGGGGCTGCGTTCCGAGGCCTCTACTCGTTACGAGAAGGGTCTCGACCCGGAGATCATCCCGTCGGCTCTGGACATGGCGTGCAGCCTTTTCGTGGAGCTTTGCGGCGGTACGGTCTCAGTGGGGACCATTGATGTGAGAACCGATCCCCTGCCTCCGAGAACGCTCAGACTGCGGCCGGCGAGGGTGGAGCAGATCTTGGGGACGGCTGTCGCGGACGGCGAGATGGCGGACATCCTACAGCGGCTTGGTTGCACGGTGGGAGAGAACGGGCAAGACCTCACGGTCGAAGTGCCCACCTACCGCGCCGACCTTGAGAGGGAGATCGATCTCATCGAGGAGGTGGCCCGCATCCACGGGCTGGACCGGATACCCTGCACCCTTCCCGCACGGCGCTCCGGCCATGGGGGGCTGCTGCCGTCTCAGGCTGCTCTTCGCCGGGTGGAGGATCTGCTGGTGGGCGCTGGTCTGTCGCAGGTGATCACCTACAGCTTCACCGACGACAGGTGGCCCGACCGCCTGCGCCTGGGCCCTGACGATCAGCGCCGATCGGGCGTGAGGATCACCAACCCCCTGAGCAGTGACCAGTCGGTCATGCGCACCATGCTCCTGCCGGGGTTGCTGGCGACGGCACAGCGCAATGTATCCGTGCGTGAGGAGCGCATCTCCATCTTCGAGATGGGCAGGGTATTCCGGCCTTCGGGCGGCGAGTTGCCCGAAGAGACGACCCATATCGGGCTCCTGGTGGCCGGTGAATGGGAAGAACCGTCTTGGCTGCGTTCCGGAGTCACGGTAGACTACTACCTCGCCAAGGGTTTCGTGGAGAGACTGTGCGCGGGCCTAGGCAGCGAGCTTGAATATGAGCCGGGTAGCGAGCCCTTCCTCCATCCGGGCAAGAGTGCGGAGGTCCGTGACGCTGACGGAAACCTCGTCGGATGGGTCGGGGAGGTCCACCCGTTGGTGCTGCAGTCGTATGACCTGCGCGCACCCGCTGTGGCGGCCGAACTGGATGCGAGACTACTGACATCGGCGCCCACCGGGCTTGCGACCTTCCGCGACCTTCTTGCATACCCGGTGGTTGAGCAGGACCTGGCGCTGGTGGTCGATGGAGGCGTGCCGGCATCGGCTGTGGTCGCTGCGCTCCGCGAGGCGGGCGGGTCACTTCTGGAGGACGTCTCCATCTTCGACGTGTATGAGGGCGCTCAGATAGCCGAGGGCAAGAAGAGCCTGGCGCTCCGTCTGAGCTTCCGTGCCGCCGAACGGACCCTGAGCGAAGCCGAGGTGAACAAGCTGCGGGAGAAGATGCTCGTGGCTGTGAACAGAGAGATCGGGGCAGAGCTCCGGGGGTAGCGTCAGGTAGGCTTTCCGTCGGGTCTGGGCTGTCACCGACTGCGCTCGTGACTCACTGTTGTATCCTATTGCAAAACGCTGTATATTCATGCACCTATCTGTAAGGCATCGGGGAGATCTGCCGACCTTGGCACTTCCACCGACCGGAGAAAGGTACGAGCGTGATCACGGCGAGCATCGTAGGGGCGACCGGCTACACAGGGGCGCTGCTCACGGACATCCTGTCCCAGCACTCCGAAGTGCGTCTGCAGACGCTGACTTCCAAGTCGTATGTGGGTCGCGCCGTGCGAGACGTGTTCCCGTATCTGCGCGTAGACGGTACCTATGTGGAGTATTCGCCGGCTGAACTCGAAGGCACCGACGTGGTGTTCGTGTGCTATCCCCATGCGCAGGCACACGGGGTTGTGGCCGAGTTGATCGACGCCGGATGCAAGGTGGTCGACCTGAGCGCCGACTTCCGGCTTACCGACCCGCTTGCATACGAAGACTGGTATGGGTTCGAGCATCCACGTAGCGACCTGGTGGTTGAGGCGGTCTATGGTCTGCCGGAGGCCTATCGGGCGCAAGTATCGCGGGCGCGGTTGATAGCCAATCCGGGGTGCTATCCGACAGGGATGCTGCTGGGTGTGTTACCGGTGGCGGCCGACATCGACGGTGGCGTCATAGTCGACTCCAAATCGGGCGTGTCCGGCGCCGGCCGGACGCCCACCGACAAGACGCATTTCTGTGCGGTGACCGAGAACTTCCGGGCCTACAGCGAGGTGGGACACCGGCACACCGCAGAGATGGTCCAAGAGTTGCAGCTTGCCGCCGGTCATGCCGTCCCGGTGTCGTTCACGCCCCACCTGCTGCCGGTAGAGCGGGGCATCCTCAGCACCATCTACTTCAAGCCGCGGAGTGGCTTCATCGGGTCCGAGGCGTGGATCGAGAAATATCGGGCCTTCTACAAGGAAGAGCCCTTCGTAGAAGTGTGCGAGCACGTACCCGCCTTGTCGGAGGTCAACCGCACCAACTTCTGCCGCATGACCGTGCGAGAGGACGAGAGGGCGGGAGTCGTGAAGGTCTTCACGGTCATCGACAATCTGGTGAAGGGAGCTTCGGGCCAAGCCGTGCAGAATATGAACTGCATGTACGGGTTCCCCGAAGACATGGGTCTGCGGAGGGGCGTGTGAGCGACGAGAAGATCAGCAGCAAATGGAAGCCGGAGCACCCGGTCGTGATAGCTCCCCTGGCGTCGCGCTTCGTGGAGTTCCCACGGGAAGTCCGCTTGGTTGAGCCCGACGGCGTGTCTTCGGGAGCCACATACCCGGTGGGCTTCATGGCGTCCGGCATCGTGGCCGGTCTGAAAGAGAGTGGGCGGCCTGACGTCGGGGTGTTGGCGGTCTCGCCCGAGTGGCGCAAGACTACAACGTCCGCCGGCGTGTTCACCACGAACGCCTTTGCCGCGGCGCCTGTGATCCTCGATAAGACCGAGTGCGATCTGGGCCGGTTGGTCGCGGTCGCCATGAACAGCGCTAATGCGAACGCGTGCACGGGCGAAGCCGGACTGGCAGTGGCCCGGGCCATGCAGAGCGCCTGCGCTCAGGAGTTGGGTGTACCGCCGAGTCAGGTGGCCGTATGTTCGACCGGCATCATCGGAGTACAGCTCGACACAGAGGTAGTGGCTGCAGGCGTGCGCAAGGCTGCTGCGGCCGTGCACCCTGACGGCGGGCGCGAGTTGAACCAGAGCATCATGACGACCGACCGTTTTCCCAAGATCTGCGCGGTAGAGGTCGAAACGCCCGATGGTATGGTGAAGTTGGGTGTGTCCGGCAAGGGCGCGGGGATGATCTCGCCGGCGATGGCGACCATGCTGTGCGTCGTTACGTGTGATGCGGTGCTGGAACCATCGGAGACGGAGACCTTGCTGCGGGACGCCGTCGCGGGTTCGTTCAACTCGATCACCGTCGACGGTGAGATGAGCACCAACGACACGGTGCTCTTCTTGTCGAACGGAGCGTCGGGCGTGCGGCCGGGCAAAGACAGCCTGCGGCTGATCGGGGCCGCTCTTGAAGCGATGCTGCTGCGCGTCGCCCTGATGATCGTTGCCGACGGCGAAGGGGCGACCAAGGTCATGCGGCTGCGGGTCACTGGAGCCGGCAACGATGACGATGCGATGAAAGTGGCGCGTGCTATCGCGGACTCCCCGCTGGTCAAGACGGCTATGCACGGGGGCGATCCCAACTGGGGCCGGATCATCAGCTCGGCGGGAGCGGCCATGGCCGGGCGGTCTCTGCCTGAGGCACGTCTCGATCTGTGCGGAGTCACGGTCGTCGACAAAGGAGCCGCCTGTCCGGTGACTGCAGACGCCAGGGCGCGGATGACGGCAGGTGTCAAGTCGCCCGAGGTGGACATCGAGCTCGATCTGGGGATGGATGACGCATCAGCAGTGCTGTACTTTGCCGACATGGGGCACGAGTACATCACCATCAACGCCGAATACCACTCGTAGGGGGCGGCATGCGCGAGATATACAGAAAACGTGTGGAGACCCTTCTGGAGTCACTCCCGTACATCCGCGTGTTCGCGGGCAAGACCATTGTGATCAAGTACGGTGGGGCCGCCATGAGCTCGGCGAATCTCAAGGAAGAATTTGCTACCGACATAGCCCTATTGAGATACGTCGGCATCAGGCCGATCATCGTTCACGGGGGCGGCGACGAGATCAGTTCGTACATGAAACGGCTCGATCTGCCGGTCAGATTCGTAGAGGGTCTGCGGGTGACCGATGCTGCCACCATGGAAGTCGCAAAGATGGTGCTGGTCGGCAAGGTCAACAAGGAGATCGTCGGGCTCATCAACAGCAAAGGGGCACCGGCGGTGGGCCTGTGCGGCGACGATGGATGGCTTCTCAAGGCCGAACGTCTCGTGAAGAGAGGCGCCGACGGGTCGGTCGTCGATCTCGGCCAAGTGGGGGAGGTCACCGAGGTCAACATCGAGTTGCTCAAAGTGCTCGAGGCCGACTACGTACCGGTGGTCGCCTCGGTCGGCGCGGGCCTGACCGGCGAGAGCTACAACATCAACGCCGACACTGTCGCGGGTGCTCTGGCCGCCGCGCTGAAGGCCGAGAAGATCATGTTTCTCACCGATGTGGGGGGTCTGATGACCGATGTGGACGACGACTCTTCGGTCATCTCGGAGTGCACCAGCGACGAGATCGTAGAACTCGTGGAGATCGGCAAGATCTCCAAGGGGATGATTCCCAAGTTGGAAGCAGTCCTTACCAGTCTCCGTGCGGGCGTGCGGGCGGCGCACATCATCGACGGGCGCATCCCGCACTCGGTGCTACTGGAGATCATGACCGACGACGCCGGGTTGGGGACGAAGATAATCCCGGGCAACGAAGGGCCTCGGGGTTAGCGAAGGGGGACCAGGATGGCTGTGAGACATTTCTTGACTGTGACCGACCTCAGCAGAGCCGAGTTCGACGAGGTGCTCGGTCGGGCCGCTGCCATGAAGCAGGGCGCGCACGATGAGGCCTTGGCCGGGAAGACGGTTGCGCTCATCTTCGGCAAACCCTCCACGCGGACACGCGTCTCGTTCAGCGTGGGTGTGCATCAGCTCGGTGGCATGCCGCTCTATCTCTCAGAGCAAGAGCTACAGATGCGCAAGTCGGAGAGTCTTGAGGATACCGCCCGAGTCCTGTCGCGCTTCGTCGACATGATCGTGATACGGACTTTCGCCCAGAAGGATGTGGAAGATCTGGCCGACTGCGCGACGGTGCCGGTCATAAACGCCCTCACCGACGACGATCACCCGTGCCAGGCCTTGGCAGACATCATGACTTTCGAGGAGCGGTTCGTGGATCCCGCTGGCCGGAAGATGGTCTATCTGGGTGACGGCAACAACGTCGCGGCGTCTCTCGCGGAAGCGTGCGCAATGGCCGGTGTCAACATGTGTTTGAGCGTTCCGGAAGGTTGTGACCTGCCTCCTGCCAAGATGAGCAAGCTGGAAGCGCTTGCCCTGGACTGCGGCACGTCCATCACGGTCGAGCGCGATCCGGAGAAGGCCGTCGCCGGAGCATCCGCTCTGTACACAGACGTCTGGATCAGCATGGGCCAGGAGCACGACAGTGCGAAGATGGAGGCTTTAAGGCCCTACCAAGTGAACGCCTCCCTCGTGGCCAAGGCCGGTCCCGACGCCGTAGTGATGCACTGCCTGCCTGCTCATCGGGGTGATGAGATCACGGACGAGGTGATGGACGGTTTCCAGTCCGCCGTGTTCGACGAGGCCGAGAACCGGCTGCACGCGCAGAAGGCACTCATGGCGTTTCTCATCAGTGAGGCCGGGCGATGAACAAAAGGCAGCGGCAACATCTCATCCGCAGCCTACTGCGAGACAGGGCGATAGCCAGCCAGCGCGAACTGGTGGAGGAGCTTGCGGCCGCGGGGTGTGAGGTCACTCAGGCCACTGTCAGCCGGGATCTGCGCGAGATCGGGTTGCAGAAGGGGCGCGATCAGGTAGGGCACGTGCGGTATTCGTTCGTGCCCAATCTCGAAGAGCGTCCAGATCCGCCGGTGGCCTGCGCGAAGATGCTGAAAGAGTTCGGGCGCGGGTTGTCGGTGGCGCAGAACCTTGTAGTGCTCCGGTGTGACCCGGGAGCCGCCCCGGGTATGGGAAGGGTCGTAGACGAACTCGATCACGAGTTGGTGTTGGGATGTGTGGCTGGAGACGACACAGTCATCGTTGTATGTAAGGACCAGCAGGGCGCTGAGGCCGTGTGCGGGTTTCTGACCGAACTAGGAGGATAGGTATCCATGAGCAAGAAAAAATGCGTTCTGGCCTACTCGGGCGGCCTGGACACGTCGGCGCTGATCCCCTACATGCAGGAGAAGTACGGGTACGAGATCATCGCCATGCTGGTCGATGTGGGGCGCATGAAGGACGTGGAGAGCCTGCGCCGGCGCGCTTTGACTGCCGGTGCGGTGGAGTCCATCGTCATAGACGCCAGGGACGAGTTCCTGCGCGAGTTCGCTTTCCCGGCGCTGAAGGCCAACGCGCTCTATGAGGGCCGCTATCCTCTGCATTCGGCTCTTTCGAGGCCGCTCATCGCCAAGAAGATGGTGGAGATAGCGCGCCAGTATGGCGCCAAGGCCGTTGCGCACGGATGCACGGCCAAGGGTAACGACCAAGTGCGCATCGATGTGTCGGTGCGGTGCCTGGACCCGTCGATCACCGTGCTCGGGCCTGCGAGGGAGTGGAACATGACACGGCCGGAGTTGCTGGACTATCTGGCTGCACGTGGCATCGACCTGCCGCTCACCAAGAAGAACCCATACTCCATAGACGAGAATCTCTGGGGAAGGGCTATCGAATGTGGCGAGTTGGAAGATCCTTGGGTGGCAGCGCCGTCGGGGGCCTTCGAGTTCACGGTAGACCCGAAGGATGCGCCGGACGAGCCGGTGGAGATCGTCGTCGGGTTCGAGGCCGGGATCCCGGTGTCGCTGGACGGCAAGTTGCTCGATCCCATCGAGTTGGTGGAGTCGGTGGACATCATCGGCGGAAAACATGGCTTCGGCCGCCTCGATATGGTCGAGAACCGATTGGTCGGCATCAAGAGCCGCGAGGTCTATGAGGAGGCGGCGTCGTTGTCGCTCATAATGGCGCATCGCGAGCTCGAAGACCTCACGCTCACGCGCGAGCTGCAGCACTTCAAGACCGGTGTCGATCAGCGGATGTCCGAGCTCATCTACGACGGCCTGTGGTTCAGCCCCCTGGCTCATTCGCTCAGGGCGTTCATCGAGGAGAGCCAGAAGCACGTCAGCGGAGAGGTGCGCCTGCACTACTTCAAGGGCTCGTGCAGCCCGGTGGGCAGACGGTCGGAGAACTCTCTGTACGACAGCGCGCTTGCCACCTACGGCTCCGGCGACACCTTCAGCCACGAATCGGCCAAGGGCTTCATCGAGCTTTGGGGATTGCCGGTGGAGGTATGGGCGCGCAAGCACGAGGCCCAGGTGTGAGCGAACCGGGCACACCCGGCGAGGGCAGAAACAAGCTTTGGGGCGGCCGGTTCGAGAGCGAGCAGGCCCCGCTGTTCGAGCGCCTGAGCGCTTCGATCCCGTTTGACAACGTCCTTGCTCCCTATGACATCAGAGGGTCGCGTGCTCACGTCCGCATGCTCGCCGACATCGGCGTGCTCACGGTGGACGAGCGGGACCAGATCCTCGAGGGGCTTGCGCGGATAGCAGCGGAAGTCGAGGAAGGTAGCTTCTCCTGGACGCTGCACGATGAAGACATCCACATGGCCATCGAGCGGCGGCTCACCGAGCTGATCGGACCTGTCGGCGGCAAGATGCACACGGGACGGAGCCGCAACGACCAGGTCATCCTGGATCTGCATCTGTATCTGCGGGATGCCATCCGCGGTCATCAGGCCCGTCTCGCCTCTCTCATGTCGGCTCTCTACGCACGGGCGGAGGCAGGCCAGGATGTGGTGATGCCGGGCTACACGCATATGCAACGCGCCCAGCCGGTGCTGGCGACGCATCACCTTCTCGCATACTTCTTCGCGTTGGAGCGCGATTGGCAGCGCTTGGAAGGTTGGGCGGAATGCTCGTGGATGCCACTGGGTGCGGGTGCCCTGGCTGGTGTCAACTACCCGCTCGACCGGGAACAGGTGGCAGCCGAGTTGGGCTTCGAGAGAGTGGCGCCCAATGCTATGGATGCCGTCGCGGCTCGGGATGTAGCCTTCGCCTATCTGGCCATCGTCGCCAATTGTGGCATCACCCTGTCGCGGCTGGCGGGTGAGTTGGTGCTGTGGAGCACCCAGGAGTTCGGGCTTGCCACCTTGCCCGAGTCGTGGACGTCCGGGTCGAGCATCATGCCTCAGAAGCGCAACCCGGATGCCGCAGAACTGATCCGGGCGAAATCCGCCGGCTTTCTCGCCCGCCTGCAGGGACTGGGCGCGGTGCTGAAAGGATTGCCGCTCGCGTACAACGGCGATCTGCAAGAAGACAAGGTGTACGTTTTCGCGTCGCGGCAGGAGTTCGACCTCTGTCTGGAGGCCATGACCGCCATGGTGGAGGGGCTGGTCTTCGATCGAGAGCGCGGCCGGATAGCCGCCGAGGGAGGGTATGCCCAAGCGACCGATGTCGCCGACTACTTGGTGGGCAGGGGGCTGCCCTTCCGGGAGGCGCATCGGGTCGCGGGGCGTTTGGTCGCGCTGCTCATTGCGGAGGGTAGGGCTTTGTCTTCAGCCTCCTCGGAGGAACTGCAGGGCCTCTGCCCGCTCTTCGACGACGAGTACTACCGCGTGGTCAACCTGGACCGCGTGCTGAATGCCAAGATCTCCCCGGGGGGCACGGCCCCGGAGCGCGTCAAAGAGCAGTTGGTCCTAGCTGCAGCCGTTCTGGACCGGCTGGGGACTCGCTAGGCGGATGTACGGCGCCCGTCCGGCACTTCCCGAGCACACTGAAGGGGAACTGCCGGCGGGCGACCCTCTTGCAGCCGAGTTCTTCGCTGTGCCGTCGGCGGTCGTTGCACCCGCCCTCATCGGGAAACTGGTGTGGGTGAGAGGCGTCGGCGGTGGCCGCCTCACCGAGGTGGAAGCCTACCTTCCTCAGGACGACCCCGCCAGCCACGCGGCCCGGGGACCAACGAGAAGGAACAGCGCCATGTTCCTGCCGGGCGGGCACGTCTACCTCTACCGGAGCTACGGGGTCCACATCTGCCTGAACGTGGTGTGCGACGGTGAGGGCGTGGGCTCGGCGGTGCTGATCCGTTCGTTCGAGCCGGTGGGCGACGTAGCCAAGCTTCGCCATAACCGCCTGCCGCTTCGGGTGCCCGGCGGCGCCTCGCCGGCTCCGGAATCCGATAACAAGAAGACGGGCGGACCTTGGCTGTCCTGCGGACCCGGCCGCGTGGGGCAGGCCCTGGGGCTTCGCATGGAGCTGAACGGGCTGCCCCTCGGGGACCAGTCGGGAGTCTTCATCCTTGATGATGGCGCCAGACCTGGGCTAGGATGCACCACCCGCGTAGGTGTTTCGCGAGGGGCCTCGCTGCCGCTCAGGTTCTACTTGGCGGGCAGCGAGTACGTGAGTGGACACAGGCGCTTGAGCAGAGGAGAGGCAGGATGAAGATACGTGATATGTACGAGGCCGCGTACCGATCCGGCATCTCGGCCGATCCGCGGGGCCGCGATGGGGTCGCCCGCATACTCCAAAGGGCCAAGAAAGTGTTTGACGAGATGCCCGAAAGCAAGCGCTGGGAGTTCGACCAGGAGTCGCTTGTCAATCCCTATGCGGACACTCGCATCTTGGTGGGCGATCCTGAGAAGGAGATCTCGCGGATCCTCGTGGGCATCGACCTGGAGGTGGGTGAGGTCCTGCTGGCGGACGCGCTGCGCGGCCGGGGGACGACCGTAGATCTGCTGTTCGCCCATCACCCCGGGGGACGTGCGCTCGCCAGGCTGGAAGAGGTCATGGGATTGCAGGCCGATGTATGGCACAAGTTCGGTGTCTCGCTGGCTTACGGCGACGCGGTGCTGAGCGACCGCAAGTCGGAGATCATGCGCGCTCTTCATCCTCTTAACAGCGAGCGCACCATCGACGCTGCGCGCCTACTCGACTTCCCCTTGATGTGCTGCCACACACCTGCGGACAACAACGTCAACAGATTCGTCCAGTCGCGCTGCGACGACCTCGGCGAAGATGCGACGGTGGACGAACTCCTGGAGATGTTGAAAGACATCCCCGAGTACCGGGAGGCGACCCTACAGGGCACAGGCCCGGTACTCTTCGAGGGTAACGGAGGCCGCCGTACCGGTACGATCATGGTAGACATGACGGGCGGGACCTCCGGCCCGGTGAAGTCCATAACCAAGCTCGCCCAGGCGGGAGTCGGCACCATCGTCGGGATGCACATGGGAGAGGAGCATCGCAAAGAGGCCAAAGAGGCCCATGTGAACGTGGTGATAGCCGGGCATATGTCTTCGGACTCGATAGGTATGAACCTGGTCATCGACCAGTACGAGCGGCAGGGCATCGAAGTGGTCGCCTGCTCGGGGTTCACCCGGGTCAGCAGGGCCTGAGAGGAACGTCGTTCTACTCGGGTGACACCGGCTCTGTAAGACCAAGACTGATCGACAGAGCCACCTCGGTGCCGGCGGGGAGCGGATCGCCGGGCGCGGGTTGCTGTGAGATGACCGTGCCCGGCGATGCCTCGTCCGCGACGTTGTACTCTCCGGCAACCAGACCCACGCGGGCCAATTCTTCACGTGCCACAGTGATATCCAGACCGACCAGGTCCGGCACGGTGACGATACCCTCGCCGGTGGACACCACAAGGACGACCGTCTCTCCCTGTAGAAGCTCGGAGCCCGCGGCCGGGTCTTGGCGGACGACGGTGCCGGCGGGTTCGAGCGAGGTCGCATCTCTCACCAGGGTGGTCTCGAAACGAGCCTCCTGTAAGGCGGCCGCCGCCTCCTCCGCCGACCATCCCACGACGTCCGGCACTTCGAGCTCCTGGGGGACGTGGATGCGGCACGTCTCCGTGGGTACCTCATCTGTTCTGAACAGCTTGTGAGAGGTCTCGGTGCAGTACTCGGTGGGGAGTAAGTGCGATTCGCTGCAGACCTCTATTGAGATCCAGCCGCTGTCGCTGAGCGCCGGGAAATCGGTCGCCACCGTGTCCGCCAGCGCTCTGGCCATGAAGGTCGCCCAGATCTGGGCGGGCAAAGACCCTCCGGTGACCTTGCCGCCGTGGACGTCGGTCATGGGTTCCTGTCTGGTGGGATAGCCCACCCATACAGCCGCGACGAGGTCGGGGGTGTATCCGACGAACCAGGCGTCGGCGTAGTTCTGGGTGGTGCCGGTCTTGCCGGCGGCCGGACGGTCTATGTTCGCGGCCGTGCCTGTGCCGGAAGCGATGACGTCTCTCAGGCAGTGGGTGACAAGGGTGACCAGCCCTTCGTCGAGCACTCGGACGCGTGCTGCGGAGTCGGTGTCGACGATGTTCCCCTCGGCGTCGGTGACCCGCACGATGGTCACGGGAAAACCCCGGTCGGAAGGGCCGAACCGTGTGTCCGACGAGAGGCGTTCGCCGCCGGTGGCCAAGGTGGCGTACGCCATGGCCATCTCCAAAGGACTGACACCCGTGGCGAGACCGCCCAAGGCGATGGCCGGATTGGGATCGTCACCCAGTGAGCTGACGATACCCATGTCGTAGGCGGTCTGGGCCACTGCCTCAGCGCCGACGTCCATGATGAGGCGCGCGAAGACTCCGTTCGACGACCGAGCTATGGCTTGTGCGATAGTGAGGTCCCCCTCGTCTTTCGACGAGACCTCCCACGGGCCACCGGGGAGCTCTATCGTGACCGGGCCGGACTCATACGTAGTGTCGATGCTCAGGCCTTGCTGCAGGGCTGCTGCGAGAACGAAGGGCTTGAAGGCGGAGCCGGGTTGTCTCCTGCCCTGCGTGGCAAGGTTGAACTGCATCTCGGAGAAGTCGCGTCCGCCCACCATGGCCACCATGCGGCCTGTAGCGACGTCTATCGCGACGAGGGCGGCCGAAGGATCACCAGGCTGATCGAGGACTCCGGCGACGGCGTCCTCCGCCGCCTTCTGCATCACTAGATCGACCGACACGTACACGCGCAGGCCCCCGGTAAACACAGTGGTGGCGCCGTAGCGGGCGATCAATTGGCTCCTGATCAACTCCACCCAGTAGGGGAGGGTCACCGAGTCCTCGGCCGTCTTATCGGCTAGTTCGAGAGGGGTGGACAGGGCGGCCTGCAGCTCATCGCCTGTTATGTACCCCTGCTGATACATCTTGTTGAGCACTGTGTCGCGTCGTCCCAAAGCCGCCTCGGGATCTCTCGAGGGCGCATAGGCGGAAGGTGCCTGCGGAAGACCGGCCAGCAACGCAGCCTGCTCCAGCGTGAGTTCCCCAGCGCTTACTCCGAAGTATGCCGAGGCGGCGGACTCCACTCCGTACGAGCCCTCCCCGAAGTAGATGAGGTTCAGGTACTCCGTGAGGATCTTGTCCTTCGACCACTGTTTCTCGAGCTGGTAGGCAAGCGCGGCCTCGCGCAGTTTGCGGTCTACCGTCTGCGCGTCGGTGAGGAAGGCGTTCTTGATGAGTTGCTGAGTGATGGTGGAACCGCCCTGTACGATCTCGCCGTGGGTGATGTTGGCCCACACCGCGCGCACTATGGCGAAGAAATCGACGCCACTGTGTTCGTAGAAGCGCTCGTCCTCGATGGCCACGACGGCCTTCTTGAGCACGTCTGGGATGTCGCTCGGGCTCAGTAGTTCGCGATTCTCTATGCCATGCAACTCGGCGAGGAGGACCGGGGATTCGCCTTCAGTGTAGATCTTGGTGCTTTGGGCGGCCGAGATATCCGACGCAAGCACTAGAGACGGCATGGTCCGCTCGAGGCCGACATAGAACCCGGCGAGCAGAGACAGCGCCGCGACGATGAGCAACAGCACCCCGAAGAGCACGCCTCGGAGAAAGCGGCGGCCGCGGTTGGTGGGCCGGGTAGTGTGGCGGGCGTTACGAGAGGACATCGTGCGTCGATGTTACACCAGCGGACTACCACCCATGGTATGCTGCCGCGCGGGAGGTGGCAGATGGAAGGCGAGAGAGTGCCGACCGAGATACCGGCTGAGATACGTGAAGAATACGAGGAGCTTCTCATGGGCAGCGTCGATGCCCTGCCCGAGGGAGAACTTCTGAAGCAGTTGGTTCGAGCGAGGACGGAAGGCCGCCCGCTGAGGGCGAAGCTGGGCGTCGATCCCACTACCCCCGACATCCATCTGGGCCACACGGTCGTTCTGCGCAAGCTCGCCCAGTTTCAGAAGTTCGGCCATACGGCGGTGCTCATCATCGGAGACTGCACGGGCAAGGTCGGCGATCCCTCGGGACGCTCGAAGACGCGCCCCCGGCTCACCGACGAGCAGATCGCCGCGAATGCACGGACGTACGCCGAACAGGCGGCCAAAGTGCTGGACATGGACAAGGCGGAAGTCACGTACAACGGCGACTGGCTCAGCCCGCTCTGCATGGACGATGTGTTGAATCTCACGGCCACGGTGACGGTCGCCCGCATGCTCGAGCGCGACGACTTCTCACGCCGGTATCTCGCAAACGAGCCTATCTCGATGTTGGAGTTCATGTACCCCTTGTTGCAGGGATACGACAGTGTGGCCGTGCGCGCCGATGTGGAACTTGGCGGCACCGACCAGAAGTTCAACCTGCTCATGGGGCGCACGATCATGGAGGCATACAGTCTGCCGCCTCAGAGCATCTTGACCGTGCCCCTGCTCGTGGGGACGGACGGCGAGCAGAAGATGTCGAAGTCAACAGGCAACTACATCGGCGTCGACGACGAGCCCAACGACATGTTCGGCAAAGTCATGTCCATACCCGACTCTCTCATGGTGACCTACTGGAGTCTGCTCACCGGTAAGGGCAGGCATGAGATCGAGGCTGTGGAGAAGCGACTCGCATCGGGCGAGTACCATCCCGCCGAGGCGAAGCGCGACTTGGCGGAGATCCTGGTGACCCTCTATCACTCTGCCGCGCAAGCAGGGGAGGCGCGGGCGCACTTCGACCGCGTCTTCAAAGAGAAGGACCAACCGGCCGTGATCCCTGAGTCGGCCGTGCCGGAGGACGCCGTCCAAGACGGCATCGTGTGGTTGCCGAGGCTTCTGACGGCTCTTGGTCTTGCTGCGTCCAACGGTGAGGCAAGGCGTCTCGTGGAGCAGGGCGGGGTGAAGATCGACGATGTCGTGGTCAAGGATGTGAAGGCGGAGTTCGTGCCTGCTGATCTGCGCGACTCGGTGATACAGGTGGGCAAGCGAAAGTTCGTCCGCATCGTCTAGACCGGCACTGGGACTGTGGTAGGTCATGACGACCGAGGATAGTCCATGACGATGGCGAATTACCCTCAGCCGGGCTATTGACGGGAGAATGCGGAAGGTCTAGAATATCGACCTCACGATGAAACGACTACTCCTCGACAGCACAAGCGACCGGGTGAGGACGCGCGGATAGGCGAAGTAGAATAGCCGCCGTCTTCGAGCCGCCTGTGCATGAGTCGGGGCGGCTTGTTTATTGTGAGGATGGGTTTAGTCCCGTCGTTTGCAGGGAAGTTTCAGAAAGTCTACGAGATGGGTTGACGTCGGTAGTAGGCGATGCTAACCTTCCCGGCCGCGCCTAAGAGCGCAATGGTCTTTGAAAACTGAACAGCGTTGTCGGATCGGACTGAGACAGTCCGGTCTGCCAGCAACGAATCATCGAGGTCGTCGTCTTCTAGTGGGATGACGGTCCTCGGCCCCGTCACGCAACTGGCACCTACCGGTTGCGAGACAAATACTTTGAGAGCTAATTCAGCTTTCCACAAAGTCAGATCCGGAACAGAGCGAGTCGAGAGACGAAGCTTTGTCCGTATCGCAATACTTCACGGAGAGTTTGATCCTGGCTCAGGACAAACGCTGGCGG
>DAIRFC010000128.1:0-4539 GCA_036795215.1 Actinomycetota bacterium
CCGAGATGGAAACGCTTCAGATCGGCGCCATCCTGCAGCTGTCGGACTGGTACTCGGTCGTTGATGCAGCCGACAAGGTGGACCTCGAGTACACCGCGCAGATGATCAATGACGACGGCGGCATCCAGGTCCAAGGCAAGAGCTACAAGGTAGAGCTGGTGATCGAAGACGGTAAGAGCTCTCTGGACGGTAACACCGCCGCCGCCACCAAGCTCGTCTTGGACGAGCAGCTCCCGTTCGTGGTCGGCCCGGGCGCGTTCTTCAACCTGGCTACCACGCCCATTTTCGAGCAGAACAAGGTCCTGCACGTAGCCAACTATAACGGCCTCAACCCGGCCGAGATGAACGCGAACACTCCGTATGCGTTCTTGGGCCTGGACCCGATCACCCAGGCTAATGCCGAACTGAAGGCCCTTATGCAGTACTACCCCGATGTCAAGACCGTGTGCCTTGCGACGGAGGATGCGACCTACCCGGCCTTCGAGCCGCACTTCCTGGCCCTCGTGGAGAGGCTCGGTCTGACCCTTTCGGGTGAGCCGGTGCTGTACGCCACTAACGCTGAGGACTACAACCCGGTTGCGGCTAAGATCAAAGCCCAGAACCCCGACTCGGTGTGGATGCCCGTCGGTATCGACCCGTCCTACTTCGGCATCGTCAAAGGGCTGCGTACGCTGGGCTATGAAGGTCCTATCACTTTCCCGATCGACGCTCCCTCGGTTACCGGCGCCCTCGCTGATTCGGCCACCGGTATCGTCGGTGTGTTGAGCAAGCAGGTCACCGACCCGTACATAGCGGAGCCTATGAAGAGGCTGCTGGAGATGGGAGACCCGGATCGGCACTTGTTCGGTTTGGCTCCTAACTCCATGTACATACTGGCGCACGCTATCGAGGCCGCCGACAGCCTCGACCCGACCGAGGTAAGGGATCACTGGGAGACGATGACCAGCATCCCGACCCTCTACGGCGATGGATTCCCCAGCGGAAGCGAGCTGTTCGGTTTGACGAACCATGCGTGGGCTCATCCGATCCCGGTAGCCCTCGTCGATGATGGTCAGGTTGAGTACAAGGAGTGGATCATTCCGGACGTGACCCCGTAGCCATCGGGGGTATGCATGGCGACAGCTACGCCATCAAGAGCTCGTCGGGCCTTGTGTCAGGCGAAAGGGGGTGCTAGGGAGCGGGGCATAGGCACGCCACACGAAGTGCAACCCTCAGAAGACCAAGAATCATGAAGGGCATTTTGAAGGGGGGATTCAAGATGAGGAGAACCAAGACCATCGTGGGCCTAATCCTGCTGGTGCTGGTGCTCGGTCTGGTGCCGCTGCTGGCCGCATGCGGTGGAGAAGACGAGACCACCACCACCGCAGCACCCACCGATACTACCGCCGCACCCACCACCACCGCGGCACCCACCGATACTACAGGGGCGCCCACCGATACTACAGGGGCGCCCACCGAAATGGAGCCGCTCAAGATCGGCGCTCTCCTGCAGCTGTCGGACTGGTACTCGGTCGTTGATGCAGCCGACAAGGTGGACCTCGAGTACACCGCGCAGATGATCAATGACGACGGCGGCATCCAGGTCCAAGGCAAGAGCTACAAGGTAGAGCTGGTGATCGAAGACGGTAAGAGCTCTCTGGACGGTAACACCGCCGCCGCCACCAAGCTCGTTCTGGATGAGCAGCTCCAGTTGGTGGTCGGCCCGGGGGCGTTCTTCAACCTGGCTACCACGCCCATCTTCGAGCAGAACAAGGTCCTGCACGTCGCCAATTACAACGGCCTCAACCCGGCCGAGATGAACGCGGACACTCCGTATGCGTTCTTGGGCCTGGACCCGATCACCCAGCACTCGACCTCCGTGAAGGCCCTCCTACAGTACTATCCTGATGTCAAGAACGTGGCTCTGGCATCGGAAGATGCGACCTTCGCGGCCTACGAGTCGCATCTTCTGGCCGCCCTCGAGAGGATGGGCGTGTCCCTCGCGGGCGATCCGGTGCTTTTCGCCACCAACGCTGAGGACTACAACCCCGTGGCTGCCAAGATCAAGGCCCAGAATCCAGATGCCGTGTGGATATGCGTCGGGATTGACCCGTCCTACTTCGGTATCGTCAAAGGGCTACGCACATTAGGCTATGAAGGGCCCATCGCCTTCGCGATAGACGTTCCGTCGGTGCTCGGTGCTCTCGGTGATTCAGCGACCGGCATCGTCGGCGTCATGAGTGTGCAACTCGAGGACCCAAACCTAGCAGAGCCGATGAGGAGATTGTTGGAGATGGGAGACCCCGGGCGGCACGTGTTTGGATTAGGACCGAATGCTCTCTATATGCTGAGGTATGCGATTGAGGCCGCCGACAGTCTGGATCCGACCGCGATACGAGACAAATGGGAAACGCTGACCACTCTTCCGACGCTCTACGGCGAGGGATTCCCCAGTGGGAACCAGTTGTACGGCCTGACGAACCACGCGTGGGCTCGTCCGGTCCCGGTGGCCCTCGTCAATAACGGGCAGGCGGAGTACAAGCCCTGGATCATCCCCGATGTGACCCCGTAGCCTCTGAAGGTAGCCGGTCAAAGGGGCCGGCCGACAGTGCGAGAAGGGCCGGCTGGTGCGGGCAGGATCCAGCAACTCCGTCCCGGCCGGCCGGCCCTTTGTTCTTGAGCAGCCTAACAAACGAGTTGATTGGTTGAGAGCTTGGAACTAGCGATTCAAACAGTGATAAACGTGGTCCTGCTCGGGGTGGTCTACATCCTCATGGGGATGGGTTTCGCGTTTATACTCAACCTGCTGGGAATCTTCAACCTGGCCCACGGCGCCATTTTTGTATCGGCCGCTTACGGCTGTTACCTCTTGGTGGTCAAACTCGGTCTCCCCGGATTCGTGGCCTTCCCGTTGACCGTGTTGGCCGCCGCAGCATTCGGTGTGGTTGTGGAGAGGTTTCTGTTCAGGCCCATGAAAGCCGACTTCAACCGGACGATCATGGTCTGTATCGCTCTCTCGACCATCCTCGTGACCACCTTCAACCGGTTCCTGGGTACGAGGGCGCTTTCCATCCCTCCCTTCATCCCTGGGACGACCGGTCTCGGCCCCTACAAAGTCGACACCGATAGGATCCTGGCCTTCGGCATCGGCGTGGTGATCCTCGTTGCGATCATTGTGTTCGTCGACCATTCTCGCTGGGGAGCCCGGATGCAGGCGGTAACCCAGAACAGTGAGGGCGCTGCCCTCCAGGGCATACGCTTCGGCCAGATCGCTGCCATAGCCTGCGCCGTCGGTTTCGGGCTCGCGGCCATCGGCGGGGTGTTCATGGGTTCGCTGTATAACCTAACGCCCTTCATCGGTGACATCACGCTCATCAAGGTGCTGATGCTGGTCATCCTGGCCGGACTGGGCAGCTTCAACGGCATTTTCTACGTGGGAGCTCTCTTGGGCGTACTTTACGGGGCGTTACCCGCGGTACTCAACGGGGCGGTGGTCGATGCCTTGGCGTCGGTCCTCGTTCTCTCGCTCCTGGTCATCAGGCCTCGGGGGTTCTTCGGTCATGAATGATGCTTCCAAACCGAGATCCCGGCGTTGGCCCGGCATGAGTATCGTCGGTGCACTGATCGTCATACTCGCGCTGCTGCCGCTCGGTATATCCGGAACGTACTACATGCACGTGTTGATCCTCGCGTTCGTGTACGTCGTCATCTCGAGTTCGTGGCGCGTTGTCTCTATATCGGGGCAGTTCAACATCGCGATCGGCGCGTTCATGGGCATCGGCGCCTACGCGGCGGCCATACCCAATGTATGGCTGGGTTGGCCGCCGTGGGTGACCATCCCGCTGGGAGCCGTGGCGGCGGCTATCCTGGGTGCCGTGCTGGCCTTCCCCTTCGCGCGCTTAAGGACGATCTACTACGCCATGGGGACGCTCTTTCTGGGCTACGTCATCATCAACCTCATCACTGCAGGTGGAAAGACGACCGGCATGAGCACCGGATTGGGCGGAGTGGAGCCGCTGTTCAGTAACCGTGCGCACTACTATTACCTGGCCCTCGGCCTGATGATCGTCAGCATGCTCTGCCTGTACAGGTTCGAATTCAGCCGCATCGGCGTCAGGATGAAGGCCGTATCGCAATCCCACGAGGTGGCGGCGAGCGTCGGCATCGGGGAGAGGCGCAATCGTATCCTGGCCGTCGCGTTCGGCAGTTTCTTCGCAGGCCTCATGGGCGCCGTTTACTGTCATTACCAAGGAGTCGCCTCACCGAGCAGCTACGGCTTAGCCGCGACGCTCTGGATCATCATGTACGTCCTCGTGGGAGGGATCAACAGCTATTGGGGACCTACGATCGGTGTGGGGATCTTATTGGTTATCCCGGAGTTCTTCTTCCGCGATTTGAGGGGCGACCTTCCATATGTCACGGCTGCCATACTGCTAATCATTGCGTTCACTATGCCTGAGGGCATCGTCGGGCTGCTGAAGCTGTTGAGAGCTCGGGTTTTTGCTCGTCGCCGTACGAAGGAGGAGGTGAGCGTCGATGCTCCTTGAGATCAAGGACCTC
>DAIRFC010000129.1:0-4533 GCA_036795215.1 Actinomycetota bacterium
AGACCGGGTCGTGGTGTTGGACGCCGAGAAGCTCTTGGCTTCCAAGGACCTGCTGGTGAACGGCGCCCTTTGAGCCCGGCAGGACAGCAACGGACAACGACCATGGAAACTGTGGACCAAGCCATCGAGAGTAGAAACCAGACCAGCACCCAGTCGGTGTCCGGGATGCGGGCGCCAAAGCAAAAGCATGGAGCGAGGTGTCCAAGATGTTAGACGACGAGGAATTCCTTAGAGACTTGATGGAGACCTTCCGCCAGGAGGCGGAGGAGCATATCAGAGTCCTATCCGGGGCCATAGTCGACCTGGAGGGGGCCGACGACGCCGAGGGCGCGCGCGGCCCTATCGAGACCCTCTACCGGCAACTGCACAGCCTCAAAGGCGCCGCGGCCGCCGTGGGGCTCCCACTCATCGTGTCGGTGTGCCAAGAGGCGGAGTCGGTGCTTGCCGCGCTCAAGCGAGGCGACCTCGCTCTCAGCCTGAATGTGGTCGATCTGTTGAGCGAGAGCGTCGACTGCCTGAACAACTGCCTGCTCACCAAGGAGCTGGGGGCCGACCGCCAAGCCCCTGACCTCCTGCGCGAGCTGTCGAATCTTGCGAACCCTCGGCTCGGAGAATCCGTGGCCGAGACACCGGCCCAAGTCTCCCCCGACGTCGTGGAAGATAGTCCGAGGATGGTCATTTTTGCGCCGGGCAACGGATCTTCGGCACGACCTCACCAACCGGAAGCCCCGACTACTCGTATGCCGCCGGAGGAAACTGCGGTCCCGACCCCGCCCGCCGAGGCCGCGCCGGCCGCAGCGGCCGCGCCGGCCGCCGCTGAGGCGCCGGCGGCCAAGACCACCGAAGCACGTCCCGCTCCGGCGGGGGACATGCCGTTGGCCACCACCGACACCGTACGCGTCTCGACGGCCAAGCTGGAATCGCTGATGCTGCAGGCCGAGGAGTTCATCTCGGTCAAGCTGGCCAGCGGTCAGCGCTCCGCGGCTCTCCGCGGCGTGAGCTCGCGGCTCGACGAGTGGAAGCGCGAGTGGTACCAGGCCCGCATAAGTGGAGACGAAGAGAAGATGGAGGAGTTCCTGGAATGGAACTCGGCCTTCATGGAAGGTCTGGCGGCCGATGTCAGGATGCTGGCCAGGTCCACCGACGACGAGCGCCGCACCATAGGTCCCATGGTCGATGAGCTGCTGGACGGCATGAAGCGAGTCCTGATGCTCCCCGTGTCTTCGCTGCTTTCGAGCTTCCCCAAGATGGTCCGCGACCTCGCCAGGTCGCGCGGCAAGGTCGTCGACTTCTCCATCTCGGGAGCCGACATCGAAATCGACAAGCGCATCATCGAAAACCTCAAAGACCCGCTCACGCACATTCTGCGCAATGCCGTGGATCACGGCATCGAGGCGCCTGAAGACAGGCAAAGCCTGGGCAAACCGGTGCGAGGCCAGGTCGTGATAGCCGTGTCTCAGCTCGAGAACAACAAGATCCAGATCCTCGTGTCCGACGACGGTGGAGGCATCGATGTCGAGCGGCTGCGCGAGGTCGCGGTGCGAGAAGGGCTGCGCACCCAAGGCCAGGTCGACTCCACCGACGACTCCGAGGCCGTCCGTCTGGCGTTCGCCTCCGGACTGTCCACGAGCCGCACGGTCTCGCAGATCTCGGGCAGAGGGCTGGGGCTCGCCATCGTAGAGGAGAAGGTGGAGACCCTGGGCGGCTCGGTGTCGGTCGATACCGAGAAGGGCAGGGGCACCGCTTTTCGCATCATCGTGCCGGCCACGCTCGCTACGGCCCGCGGTATCTTGGCCCAGGTCTCCGACTGGCCGTTCGTCATGCCCGTCGTGGGCGTCGACCGGGTGGTCCGCGTCCGCAAGGGACAGGTGCGCCTGGTTGAGAATCGGGAGACCATCCAGCTCGAGGGACGTACGGTGCCCCTGGTGTACATGCAGGAGGTGCTGGACCTGCCCGTGAAGCCCCAGCGCAACGTGTCCGATCACGTCCAGGCCGTCGTGGCCGGTAGCGGCGACGACCGCGTCGCGTTCGCGGTCGATCGCATCATCGGCGAGCAAGAGGTCCTCGTGAAGACTCTCGGGCCTCAACTCGTGCGAGTGAAGAACATCTCCGGCGGCACCATCATCGGGTCGGGCAAGGTTGTTCCGATCATCAACACCACCGACCTCCTGCAGTCGGCCTCGCAGAGGGCGGCGGCGGGAGTGCGCGCCGAGGGGGCTGCTTCCAACGGCAACGGCGCACGCAAGGCCGTACTTGTGGTCGAGGACTCGATAACCTCCAGGATGCTCCTGAAGAACGTGCTCGAGGCGGCCGGCTACTATGTGAAGCCTGCCGTGGACGGTCTCGACGCCCTGTCGGCCCTCCACGACGAGGACTTCGACCTCGTCATCAGCGACATCGAGATGCCTCGCATGGACGGCTTCGAGCTAACCAGCAAGATCCGCAGCGACATGAGGCTTGCCCGCGTTCCCGTGATGCTCGTGACCGCTATGGAGTCGCAGGAGCAGAAGGAGCGCGGCATAGACGTGGGCGCCAACGCCTACCTCACCAAGAGCTCCTTCACGCAGGGCACGCTGCTTGAGGCAGCGCGGAGCCTCTTGTGACACAAACCTCATCACGTGCGATCAGGCTGCTGATCGTCGACAACTCGCCCACGGCGCGTGAGCGGCTTCAACGGCTGTTCGAAGCCGCCAGCGACATCGATGTCGTGGGCGAGGCCGGCACGGTGGAGAAAGCCCTGTCGGTCTTTGAAGACGTGGCGCCCACCGCCGTGCTTCTCGACTGCGATCTGCCCAAACCGGGCAGCTTCGCGGCCTTGAACGAGATGATGAGCCTCTACCCCGTGCCCATCATCATGATGACCAAGCAGGTACCCGAGGTGGGCTCGGCGCTCGAAAGCCAGGCACTGGAGACCGGAGCGGTGGCACTCGCCGTTTGGACCCCTAGTGGTCCCAACGCAGCCGCCAAGAACGGTGATGCCGGCCTTGTCCGGACCGTGCGGGCCATGTCGGAGGTCAAGGTCGTGAGACGGCGCGGACAGCTCTCCCGAGCCACCGTGAGCGCCCTTGAGACAGGCTCCCCGCCGGCCTCCGCTTCGGTACGCCCCCCGGCTCCGGCCTCCTCACCCAAGACAGCGACCGCCGCGGCACCCGCCGCTCAGGTTCACAACCAGACCAAGCCGGCAGGGACCCAGATGGCCCCGAGCGGCCGCATCGAGATCGTCGCCATCGGCGCCTCCACAGGCGGACCGCCCGTCTTGCAGACGATACTCAGAGGGCTTTCGCGACCGCTGCCCGTCCCCATCGTGCTGGTGCAGCATCTCAGCCGGGGCTTCCAGAGCAGCCTGATCTCATGGTTGAGCGACTCGACCCACCTCAAGATCGTCGTAGCCCAACACGGTATGCCGCTCGAGCCCGGTGTGGTCTATCTCGCTCCCGATGATCGCCACATGGCCCTGGACAGCTCCGGCAGAGTCGCCCTCAACAGCGATCCACCCGAGAACGGCTCCCGGCCGTCGGTGTCGGTGCTCTTCCGGTCGGTAGCACAGCGCTACGGCCCCCACGCCGTCGGCGTCCTGCTCACCGGCATGGGGCGTGACGGCGCCCGGGAACTCAGACTCATGCGCGACAAAGGAGCGGTCACCATCGCGCAAGACGAGGAGACGTCGGTGGTGCACGGGATGCCCGGCGAAGCGATCAAGCTCAAGGGAGCCCGCTACATCCTGCCGCCCGAGCGCATATCGTCCGTGCTCGAGCACCACGTGACCGGGTCTCTGAACAACGTGAGCGCGGCGCCCTGCCGGTGACCCGGCCGGGCCCACAAGCGCGCTCATGGATAAAGCCCCAGCCCCATTCAGCCGATACAAAAGGCTGGATACTCACGCTAAGGGGAAGGTAGGCATATGCAGTCAGACGGTTCCTTGGGACTTGCGGAGCCGGCACTCACCGGTAACGGCGCCGAGGACACGCCCGGCTCTTCGGAGACCTGGGTCCTGTTCGTCGTAGACGAACAGAAGTACGGGCTGCTCATCAGCGAGGTGGAACGTATCGTGCGGGCGGTGGAGGTCAAGCCTCTGCCGCAGTCTCCCCCCCATGTGCTGGGCATCATCAACATGCAGGGACGCATACTGCCGGTCATCGATCTCAGGCGCTGTCTGCAACGGCCCCCGCGTGACATCCAACCCGAAGACCACTTCATCATAGCGGCCGCCCCCATGGTGACCGTGGTCCTGCCCGTAGACGCCGCCTTGGGGTCTTTGCAGGTGGTGGCCGTCTCCGCCGCCCCTGATGAGAGGACCCGGGACCGCTACCTGCGTAAGATCATACCCCTGGGCCCTGAGGTCCTGTATGCCCTGGACCTGGAGAGACTGGTGTTCGGGGACGAGACCCCCGAGGATTCAGCCCTGGTATCTGCGCTGGCCGGGATGGAGACGGAATGAGCCCACAGACCGTCGAGATAGATCACCCCTCCACGTCGGCCAACGCCATCCTGCGCGCCCGGGCCGAGCAGTTGGCCCGACTCCCCGAGGACGAG
>DAIRFC010000022.1:0-12787 GCA_036795215.1 Actinomycetota bacterium
CCCCGGTGATGAGGTTGAACACCGTGCTCTTGCCGGCCCCGTTGGGCCCGATGAGGCCCACGATCTCGCCCTCGGCGACCTGCATGGAGAAGTCGCTCACAGCTGCGAGACCGCCGAAGTTCTTGGTGAGGTCCTTGGTCTCAAGGAGCATCGACTCTCACCTCCTTCTTGGACCGGTGTCCGGAGATCCAGGAGCCAATGATCTGAGGAAGACCAGACAGACCCTGTTTGCCCAGAGTGAAGGCGATTATGAGCAAGATGCTGGCCGAAACGAAGGGCAGATATCCCTTCAAGTCACGGAAGAACTCGGGGACTATCAACAAGACCACGACCCCCACAGACGGACCCCAGAAGTTCTTGATCCCTCCCACAAGGACATACATGATGATCCAGAGGCTGGCCGACAGCCCGAAGCTCGTCGGGGCGATGGCCATCTGGTAGTGAGCATAGAGACCGCCTGCCAGACCTGCGAAAAGACAGCCCACCGCCACCGCCAGCATGCGGTAGCGGCTCTCGCTGATGCCCACACTTGAAGCCACTAGATGCGACTGAGCGACGGCTTTCAACGTCACCCCGGTGCGGCTGTATTCGAAGCGGTGCAGAGCCACAAGACTGATGATCACGAAGGCGAGCAAGATGTAGTAGTAGTAGACTTTCGAACCTCGGAACAGGGGTTGTATCCCGCTGAGGCCACTGGTGCCCCCGGTCCATTTGCCCCCCACGGTGAAAAGGTTGACGATGACCACTCCCAGGAACAGCGTGCCCATGGCGTAGTAGACGGTCCGCAGTCTGGCGAAGGGGAAGGCAAGGACTATGCCCACCACGAGAGACGCTATCGCCCCCATGATGATGGTGAGCCAGGGTGAGAGTCCCAGCCACATGCAGGCCATTGTGGAGACATAAGCACCGATACCAAAATACGCCGCGTGTGCGATGGAGAACTGGCCGGAGATGGTGATAGTCCGAAAACTCGTCGACACCACCGTGTAAATGAACGCCATGCACATGACGTGCACCCAATAGCCGCCCGAGATGAAGACCGGCAGAATCAGCAGCACAGCGAGCGCGAGGCCGAGAATGCCATAACTCTGCCATTTGGCCAGCTTGTTTGAGCCGGCGACTGCCTCCCCGCTGCCCGGCTCCGGCATGCCGACCCCACTCACAGACTCCTTCTGGCCAAAGAAACCCTGTGGCCTGATCAACAGAATCAGCAGAACCAAGACCGAGGCTGTGGCGTCCACAACCACCCCGGGGAGCACTATGGGGAGACCGGCGTACATCACACCCAGGATCACCCCTACGATGAAGATCCCCTTGAAGCTGCCGACGCCGGCCAAGATCACGAGCATCAGGACGTACACCAGGTTCTGATCACCCATGTAGGGACTGAGGTTGTAGAGCGCCCCCGAGAAGATACCGGCAAGACCCGCCAGCGCGAACCCCACCGCACAGGTGGAAGCTGCGATGCGGCTGAACCGTATACCCTGGAGAGCCGCGCCCTCGCGGTTCTGGGTGATCGCCTGCATCTGCGCGCCCCACTTCGAGTAGCGCACGAACAACATGACCACGGCCAGAATGACGACGCTGACCACCACGACGAAGATCCTGTCTCTCTGGACCAGGTATGAACCGAATCCCGTGGTCCCGGGAAGGAAGGAGGGGATGGAGATCTGCTTTGTCCCCATGCGCAGGTTGAAGGCGGTGGCAAGGACGGTCGACATGAAGATGCAGACCATCACAGTAAGGTCGAAGTCGCCCTTGAAGGGACGAAAGAGCAGTCTCTCAACGATCACGCCCACTATCGCCACGATGATGATGGTCACCGGCAGCGCCACCCATCCGCTCAGATTGGCGTTGGTCACAAGCAGATAGCAGATATAGGCTGCGACCATGTAGACGGCGCCGTGTGCCAGGTTGAATATCCCCAACAGGTTGAGGATGAAGGCGAATCCCAGAGCCATCAGTATGTAGACGGCCGCGAGAATCACCATGTTTATTCCGGTTTGGAGCCAGATCTCCATATGTGTTCCCGATCGCTCCCCTTGGATGGTCTAAGTCGGCTCGATGGGGACCGGCCGGCGTAGCAGCCGTGACATCACGTCACCACCGCGCCGGCCGGTCCCCCTGTCCTGCTAGTAGATCACGGAGTCGGGTCGGGCATGACCCACTCCACCTGGGTGATCTGCCCATTCTCTATCTTGGATGTGGCACAACCGTAGATGACCGCGTGCTGCTTGAGACCGTACGTTTCGGTCCCGCAGAGCAGCCCCTCTCCATAAAGAGTGGAGACCTTGGGATCCATGTTCTCCCATGCCGCCACGACATCAGCCGGCTCGACGCTCTGCGCGGCCCTCATGGCCTCCACCAGCACCCACAGGGCGTTGGGGACCATGCCGAACCACTGCAGGTCGGTATCACGCGCGTCGAAGACCTCTTGCATGATGGGCGGGTTGAACGGGTCGTCAGCCAGATAGCTCTGGGTGTTGATTATGTTGTGAGATCCCTCGGGACCGACGATTCCCAGAGTGGCCGGTCCGTAGTTGGGATAGACAACCGGTTTGGTGTTGCCGAGCGCCCGCAATGCCTTGGTGATGTTGCCGTAGGCAGGCGGAGTGCCCAGCGGGAACCAGTAGGCGTCGGCATCCGCGATGGCGTTCAACTGTACGGCTATCGGGTTGAAGTCGGTGGCCGCGTTGTTGTACAAGATCATGTCGCCAACGATATTGAAGCCATTGTCGGTGATCGTCTGGTCCCACATGTCCTTGGTGTAGTTGACTGTGGACTCATCAGCCGTTGCGCGCGCCACGTTCTTCACGTCGGGATACTCGCGCTTGAGAGCCTTCATGGCCGCGGAAGAAGAGGCGACCGGGCCGTTGCTGCCCAAGAAACCGTATGGTGTCTCTGGCCCCATCTCGCCGGGGATGAAGGTGTTGTAACCGGCGACGTGCATGACCTTCTCCTGCTCGAATATCGGAGAAGTGGCCGCGTTGAAGAACGCGCTCGGACCGACAGCGAACTTCACTTTCTCGTCATAGACCAGCTTGTTGGCAGCGGTGGTGTTGCCATCCAGGGTGCTCTTGCCGTCCTGGGTCACCAATTCGATCTTGTAGGTGGTGTCGCCGATGACCAGCGGGTACCTCTCGTTGATCAGGTCGGCCACCACCTGGGTGTCGCCGATCTCTCCCGCGTCGACGGCCGAGTACCAGTCGGTCAACTGGAAGATGGCCCCGATCTTCAGCGTTTCGACCTTGCCGCCGGGAGCAGCCGTGGTCTCGGTCGGCGCCGCCGTGGTCTCAGTCGGCCCCGCGGTAGTCTCCGTGGGAGCCGCCGTAGTCTCGGTGGGTGCCGCGGTAGTGGCGGCAGGCTCCTCCTCGCCGCAGGCGGCAAGCAAAGGCAGCATGCCGAGCACCACCACGAGCATCACCACGCCAACGATCCATCTTGTTTTCTTCATCTCATTCCCTCCTCGAGCGCCTTGATTCAGCTTGCGCACATCGATTATCACCTTTGACCTGCAAGCCCTGTCCCGCTCTCGGTACCCCCTTTCAGTGTCTCCGCCTGTCCGTTATTGCCTACTCTCGGTCTGTCGCTTACTTCTGGGCCGGCACGCCCTTGAGCCTGCCCTTGCTGATGCCCCAGAAGTCGTCGATGGAGGCGTAGTAATCCATCTTGCGGCCCTCGGCCTTCTCGCGCTCGGCCACCTTCTGCCGGTGGAAGTCCTTGATGTCTTCGGGGATGGGCAGATTGCCGAAATCGAGATAGCGGCAGGCCCCATCGTTGTCGCGGATGCCGAGCACCTTGTCCTGGGCATGGATGTTGATGGACATGGGCGAATCGAGCACGCCCGCCTCCACGGCCTTCACCGTGCCGACCGCTATGTCGCCGTCGCCAAGCTCCAGCACCTTGTCCAGGATGGCGGTGACCTCAGCGATCGTGACCTCTTCCTCTCGGCGGATGACCTCGTTGTCGACCTCCAGCTTCTGGTCGTGCCAAACGCCGAGGATCCACTGGGCGGCGAGGTAGCTCTGCCGGTGGGAGTCCTGGCTGGGCACGCCCGCGGCCTCGTCCACCGTCTTGACCGACACGGCGTCGCAACCACCCAGGGCGGCCGTGACGGCCGTGTAGCCGATGTAACCGAAGGCGCTACCCATCTCTTGCGGGAACGGGAAGAGTGGAGACTGGCTCCCGAACAGCCCGGCGATCTGAACATCGTTGTGGCCGAGTTTGTCGAGGTACGTCCGCATCAACTTCGGAAGCACATGCATGTCGGCCAAGTCCTGAGCCAGGCAGCCTTGCATGTTGGCCTGCGGGAACACGCTCTTCACGCCCTGCTCCGCCGAGACCAGCGACTCGATGATCTGAGTGGCCATGTTGACGCTCATGGGGATGACGAAGTTGGGCAGCCAGCCATGGCAGTCGGTGGTGATGGTGACCCCGTGATCGGCGTAGTAGCCGATGAGCCGCCCGGTGTACTGAGCGGTCTCGATGCACTCCTCCACGGTGGCCTTCTTGTCGTACCCGGCTATCCAGCCGAAGAAGCTGTTGGGGAACGCATTCATACCCGAGGCGAAGGCGATCTCGGCCACCATCGCCTGGCCGATGCGCGACGAGCGAGGGTCGAGCGCCCCGTCACACGCCTCGACGACCTTGCGATTGGTCTTGACGCCGTGGTTGATGATGGGCCAGCCGTTGAGGGCCGCCCTGCCGGTCTTGGCGCTCTCCTGAAGGCCCTTCTCCACTTTGTCCAGCTGCAGGTTGCGCGTGTAGCTGTCGGTGGTGAACGGCAGGAGATGGATGTCCAGCTCGTTGAGCGAGCGGATCAGAGCGATCTGATCGTCGACGAGCGGGGTGCCCTGGCGCGGGAAGAGCGAGATGCGACCCTCATCGTGATACTTCTGCAGGATCTTGTGGAAGCGCTTGCTGTCGGGCAGCGCCTTCTGGTAAGCAACGGCTTCGTCGAGGTCCACCTCTTTGCCGGTGGGCCACACGGCGAGGACCTCTTTGCGCTTCTCCATGAAGACTTCTTCATCGATGCGCTGTTGTTTCACCTTGATCAACGTACTTCCTCCATCAGTCATATATGTAGAGTTCTTCGACCTTTTCCGGGGTGGGCACGCCCTCCTGGTCCCAGCCCATGAGGGTGTAGTAGTACCTCTTGGCCGTCTCCATGTTCTCCCAGTTGAGCGCGCCGACGAACGGCCCTTCGGCCTTGTCTTCGAAGAAACGGGGCGGCAACCGGTCGTCGTCCGCTCCCAGGCCGTGCTTGATGTTGAAGAGCCGCGCGGCCGTCAGAATGCGCTCCGCGCTGCGGATGAGCTCCGCGGAGCCGACGTCCCACCCGGCGACCGCCTGCAGGATGTCGGCCGGCTGCTTGAACGTCACCCCTACGTAGGCCAGGTGACAGGTGAGCAGGCAGTCGTTGAGGAACTCACGGATGTGCCCCACCTTGAACAGCGCCACCTTGCGCGGGCCGATGTCCAGAGCAGGCACCGTGTCGTAGAAGCCCAGTTGGTTGAAGTCCTTGATGCCGTGCTCGGCCGCCAGGATGTCGTCGTGCACGTTGGCGCAGTGGTCGGCGCCATTGGGGTTGACCATGAAGCCCAGGGCGAACGCCGGATTGAGACGCGGCTCGTGCATGCCCGGATGGACGTTCTTGACTTCCACCGACAACTGCTCAGCGCCCTTGCCGATCTTCTTGGCCGCCTCGGCCGAGCCGAGCGACAAGAGAGCGCCGATGCCCTCGCGCCGGCCTATGAGCTCCACCACCTCGACCAGGGCCGGACCGTTGCCGAAGCTGAGCTCCAGGCCCCCGGTGTCTTCGAGCGTCAGCAGACCCTTTTCGAAGCACTCCATGGCGAACGAGACGGTGTTACCGAGCGATATGACATCGAGCGAGTAAGCGTTGCAGAGCTCGTTGGCCTTGACCATGGCTTCGGCATCGTCGACCTCGAGGTTGGTGCCCAGCGCGCACATGGCCTCATACTCCGGTCCGCCGTAATCGGGATCGATGTTGTATGGCGGTCCGGATTGCAGCCGTTTCTTGCAACGGAGCGGACAGCCGTAGCATCCTTCCTGCGCCAGGCCCATCTTCTCCTTGAGCGCCCCGCCGTGGACACTCTGGACTCCCTCGGCGAACGGTCCGCCCCGCCAGTTGTGCACGGGAAGGTGGCCGATGGCCTCCATGCCCTCCATCTCCGGCCCGCCGGTGCCGAACTCCGGGAGCACCTGCTGTATCCAGAAGTGGTCCCAGTGCTCCTTGGTGAGCCAATTGTTGAAGGCCTTCACCGCTTCGCGGTCGAAGATGCGGGCCCGGCCGGTACCCCTCACCGCGATGGCCTTGAGATTCTTCGACCCCATCACCGCGCCGAGGCCACCGCGGCCGGCGGCGTCGAAGGGGCCGTGCATGATGCACGCATAGGGGACGAGGTTCTCCCCGCCCGGCCCGATCATGGCCACGCGGACGCGCTTGTCGCCCAACTCCTCGCGGATGGCGGCTTGGGTATCCTTGGTCAAGAGCCCCCACAGCGGAGCGGCATCACGGATGGTGACCTCTCCGTCTTTGATGGAGAGATAGACCGGCTTGGCGGACGTGCCCTCCACGATGAGGACGTCGTATCCGGCCTTCTTCAGCTCCACTCCCCAGTGCTCGCCCGATTGGCAGAGGGCGATGCCGCCGCTCAGCGGAGATTTCGCGCCCACGCCGTTACGCCCCGTGCCGTAGATGGGCGTGCCGGTGACGGGGCTCAGGGCGAACACCAACTTGTTTTCGGGACCAAGAGCGTCGGCGCCTGCCGGGATCTCAGTCAGGAGGATCTGCGAGATGAGGCCCGATCCCCCTACCCACTTACGGTAATAGCGCTCGTCTCGCTCTTCCGTCGAGACCTTTCCGCTGGAGAGGTCCACCCGCAGGATCCTGCAGGTCATGCCCCCCCATTGCTCTTCGGTCTTGTTCTCTTCAGTCATGCTTGCAATCTCCTGGTGCAGCTATAGATCATTCGGGGCCGGTCGCTACGACCGGGGATCAACCTCGGGGAGGCAACGGCAGGCCGCCCGAGACCGGCAGTACCACGCCCGTCACGAACGACGACATCTCCGACGTCAAGAAGACCACGGGGCCCACCATCTCTTGGGGATCTCCTATGCGGCCGAGGGGAGCTATCTTGCCCATGCCCGCGAAGAAGGCCTCCCTCTCCTCCGGACTCTGCGACTCCAGCACGGTGTCGAAGAACGGGGTGCGGAACGGCCCCGGCATGATGGCGTTGACGTGGATGTTGTGCGGCGCGAGTTCGGCCGCCATGTCATAGGTCAGGCCCAGGACCCCCGACTTGGCCGCGTGATAGTGCGGGATGGCATCCGGAGGGCTGATGGCTCCCAGCGACGAGAAGTTGACGATCTTGCCGTAGCCGTTCTTCTTCATATGCGGCACCGCCTCTTGGCAGCAGAGGAAGATGCCCTTGAGGTTGATGTCGACGACCGTGTCCCACGCCTCTTCGGTGAGCGACTCGAGGTTGGTGGACTTGCCATGCTTGCCTATGACGCCGCCCGCGTTGTTCACAAGGATGTCGAGCTTGCCGAACTTCGCCACGGTGGCGTCCACCATCTGCTTCACCTGGTCGCGCTTGGAGACGTCGCACATGACGGCCATGGCCTGTCCCCCGGCGGCTTCAATAGCCTGCACGGCCTCGCCCGCGGCGGCCATGTCGAGGTCCGCGATGGTCACCTTGGCGCCTTCTCTGGCGAAACCCTCCGCGACGGCCCGGCCCATTCCCTTCGCTCCACCGGTGACTATCGCTACTCTGCCTTCCAACAACATCGTCCGCTCCCTTGTGGTCTGCTTGTATGTCGCGCTGTAACCGGGCGTACGCCCGGGCGCTCACGGCCGGAGCCGCAGCTCTATGTCCCAAAGGTCGTCGTCTTCCCTGCGAGAGATCTCCGTCGCCAGGCGCGCGCCGCAGCGAGGGCAGAAGAACTCCCTGAAACACATCTTCTCCATGATGTCCTTGGCGAAAGAGCCGAACCCGGGGCCGATGGAATCGACCGGGCTCTCTCTCGTGCTGCACGAACGTTTGAAGTCGGCCTCCGCCGGCCCCAGATCCTGCCCGCAGATGCAGGCGTAGCGAAAGCCACCGGCCGCCTCTACCACGCCCAGCTCGTCGCCGATGGCCCGGCGCGCCGAGCCTTCGAGCGGGGCAACGAGACCACGGCTCTCTTGCGGCGGCCGGCTCGCATCCAACCTTTGCCGCCTACGCCCGGCCCGCTCCGCCTCGGTCTTCTGCGCGTCGACGACGCCGTCACCATCCATGACTACCCCGTAGACGGTGAACGCGTCTTCGACGGTGGTCTGCCCCTCGCGGATATCCAGGTCGACCGCGGCCGGATCGCGATCGAGTGGATCGCCGTAGCCCGCCAGGTTGGGAAAGTTGAGCGTCCAGACCGACGTCTTGTCGAGTTGTACCGGCTCGCCCTTCCAGAAGAGCGGGATCTCCTCACCAGCCACGTCGTCCACACTCTGCGGGATGGAGCCCGCGGCGAGACGCGCGGCCACATCGGAACCCTGCTTCACCCGGAAGAAGGCCCGGCCGCCCGGATTGCCACCCAGCAGGCCCTGGCACTTGGCGAAACTCTCGTTGTTGTACACCTGAGTGTCGAGAATGGTGTCGGAGCCGTGCAGTATCCACGCTTCCTCGGCGCTCACCCCGCTCCGGTACCGGCCTGCGCCGGCAGCATCGGCACGATTCTCGCGGCGGAAGAGGGTCAGCACCGGCCACGACATCTCGTTGTCTTCGACGTTGGAGGCTTCCATGCCGGGCACCCAGTCCTGCCCGCCCGTGTCGATGCCGTCGCGTCCCGGCGAGGCTGGGATGGCGCCGGGCGCCATGCCGGAGTGCATGGCCATGAAGAACTGCCCATGCTGATTGATGCCGTTGAAGATCCACCCGCCGTACGCATGCACGTCGGCGATGCCAAGGGCCTTGTCACGCAGAGGAGGGTCGGCGCAGGCCACCATCTTGGCCGTGGCCCCAGTCGCCGTCGAGACCACCATGGGCATGTTGCAGACGCCCGCGCCGCTGATGGGCGCCGGGTAGTCGGCACAGGTGATGGTGCCCGGTACCGGCCGGAACTTCACCCTGCGGCTCACCCCACCGCACACGCCCCCAAGGTCGTAGGCCAGCATGAGGGTGAGGGGCGCAAGCACGGCGCCCACGAAGCCGGCGTAGGTGTTGTTGATGGAGCCCGTCTGGGGCGACGTCCCCTCGTTGTCGACGTAGAGGTAGTCGCCCTCTTTGATGATGTTCACCTGGCTCACGTAGATGCCGGTGTCGCCGGGGAGCGCGGCCTCGGTGTAGATGCGCTCCGACCAGCGCCCGTCGGGGATGAGCCGCAGCTTCTCGACGAAGGCCCTCTCGCTGGCGTCCAGGGTCTTCTTCATGACCGCTTTCACGGTCTTCGCCCCGTAGCGCTCGAGCAGCTTGAGGATGCGCTGCCGCGAGACTGTGATGCCGGCCAGCGCAGCGTGGAGGTCCATGGCCACCGTGGCCGGCACGCGCGACTGACGCAGGTAGAGCTGCTCCATATCCGCGCGCAGGGTGCCCCGCTCGACGAGCTTCATGGGCGGGAAGAGCGGAGGGTCTTCCCAGATGGTCTGCGAAGCCAGGCAGAAACTGCCCGGAGCCGGGCCGCCCACATCGCTGTAATGCACCGAATTGGCCACCCAGCAGAAGAGCTCGCCCTCCCAGAAGACCGGTGAGGTGAGCTCGGTGTCTTGCTGGTGCGAACTCCCCACGTAGGGGTCGCTGCACAGGAAGATGTCGCCGTCGTCGATGCCGGGGTTCTCACTGCGGTTCTCGAGCACCCACTTGGTCATGATGCCCAGCGTGTTGGCCAGGTACATGAGGTAGGGACCCATGAACATCACGTCGCCCATCTCGGTGAGGATCGCGCACTGGAAGTCGCGATTGATCATGGTGATGGGCGAGATGCTGAGCTTCTGGATGGTGTGGCCGTTCTCCAGGTTGATGTTCTGGAGGCTGTTGCGGATCACCTCGTAGGAGATGGGGTCGACTTCCGGCTCTTCGGCGGTCTGCAGCCGCAGCCGGGGGCTGATGGAGAGCACGTCCGGCGGCGCGTAGCCGCGCGCGATGCCGTCCCAGACGATCTCGGCGGCCGCGGCGGCCGGCGGTTTCACGTTCTCGGCGGTCTTGTTGCTCATGATGGGGACCCCCCGGCCCGTCCGTGGGCGGCTGTGTAAGTGGAGTCGTGGGCGCGCTGCTGATCCAGCCGCAGAAGGAAGTTGCCGAAGGCGTCGCACTCGAGCATCTGGTCGACCCCGACCGCGACGGACGTGTAGGGTAGCTCCACCACAGCCGGCCCTGCGATGCGGTTGCCATGGCGGATCTCGCGGCCGTCGAAGACCTCGCTCTCCAGCCGTTCCATGCGGTCGGGCCAGAAGATCTCGCGCGTGCCCAGGCGGCCCGCGGCGGCGATGGATTTCGAGAAAGCCTTCTCGACGGCCTGCGCCGGACGCTGCAGACGTACGACCGCGTGGATGCGGGTGGTGACCAGCTCCACTCCCTGCGAGACCACGCCGGCGCCGCGGCCGTACAGCGAGTCGTACATGGTGCGGAAATCGTCAACGACTCCGGCCAGGACCTCATCCGTCAGCTCACCGGGCGGGAGGTGCACCAGCAGGCTGTGCAGCCACTGCCCGCTATAGCGCATGAGGCCGTAGCGCTCGATCTCGACCTCCTCGGGGGCTTTGCCCAGATCGGCCATGGAAGCAAGCGCCTGCCGCTCCAGATCGGTCATCAGAACGTTGAGCTCATCCACCGGGAAGGGCGCGAAGAACACCTGTTCCTTTTCGATGTTGAGAACGAGGTTGGAGGTGGAGCAGCCGTAAGCCGACAACGTGGAAGCCCCGTTGCCAAGCGGGATGACCACACCCTTCACCCCCAACTCCTGGGCGAACGCGAAGGCGTGCAGCGGACCGGCGCCGCCATAGGCGTAGACCACGAAGTCGCGGGGGTCGTATCCCCGCACGACCGTCTGCTGCCGGATGAGTTCGGCCGCCCTCGCATTGTTGATGCGCAGGATGCCGGCCGCCGTCTCTTCCACACCCAGCCCCACCTGCTCCCCAAGCGCGCCGACAGCCTCGACGGCGCCTTCGCGGTCGAGGGGCATGCGGCCGCCGAGGAACCTGTCGGCCGACAGGAGCCCAAGCACCACGTCGGCATCGGTGACGGTGGGCTCTGTGCCGCCCCGCCGGTAGCACACCGGACCGGGATCGGCCCCGGCACTCTCCGGGCCCACCCTGATCGAACCACTGTGAGGGTCGATCCGGGCGATACTCCCGCCGCCGCACGCGATGGAGGTGGTCTCCAACTGCGGGAGCTTGTACCGGTACTGGTCGATGATCTTCTCCTCGCCGGTCAACGGCTCGCCGTTGATGATGAGGCCGACTTCAAAGGAGGTGCCGCCCATATCGGTGGCGATGATGTTCTTGTGGCCCAACCCCCGGGCGAGCGAGAGCGAGCCCATGAGACCACCCACAGGTCCGGAACCCAAGGAAGTGAGGGGGATCTCGACAGCCTTGTCCGACGGCAACACCCCACCCGAGATCTGCATGATGAGTAGCGGCTGCCTGAGGCCGGCCTCCCGGAGGCGGTCGGCGGCCCGGCGGAAATAGGCGGCCGAAGCGGGAGCCACGTAGCTGTTCATGACCGTGGCCACGGTGCGCTCGTATTCGCCCATGCGCGGCGCCACTTGGTGGGAACACGACACGTAGACCTGGGGCGCCACCCGCTTCACGATCTCCATGGCGCGAAGTTCGTGGGCCGGGTTCTTGAACGACCACAGAAAGGCGATGGCGATAGCCGTCGCGCCTGCCTCTTCTACCAGGCTGCGTACGGCCGCCTCCACCGCTTCTTCATCGAGGGCGACCACCTCGTCGCCCATGCAGTCCACGCGCTCGTCGATCTCTCGTATCAGCGCCCGCGGGACCAGAGGGACCGGCTTCTGAGTGGCCTGCGGATGGAACAAGAGGTCGAGCTCGAGGCCCGCGGTGCGGCCGGTGCCCCTCATGATGAGGATGGAGTCTCCGTGCCCCGCGGTCGCAAGCAGCCCGGTCTGGGCGCCGCGCCGCTCGACCAGCAGGTTGGTCCCCACCGTGGTGCCGAGATTCAAGCGCTCGGTGGACGCGATGAGGTCGGGCACGGTGGTGCCACACTCACCCGCCAGAGCTGCAAGAGCGTCAAACATGCCCACGGCGAAGTCATCCTTCGTCGTGGCCGCCTTCGCGTAGTAGAGACGACCCCCCTCGTCCATCGCCGCGCAGTCGGTGAAAGTCCCCCCTCCATCGACCCCGATGTAGTAGCCCACCTGCCGCTGCCCTTCTGCCTTAGGTCGTAAGGCCGATCAGATCCTGGACGTCCTTCAACTCTTCCAACTTGGCGACGCTCTCCACCAGACCATCCGCGTTGCTCGACGAGATGGGCTGCCCGGCATGCTCGAGCAGGTTGCGGTACTTCGTCTCGATGTCTTCGAAAGAGAGCGGCCGCGAAGGAGTGCCCGTGGGCAGGTCGCATTGCTCTACAAATACGTTGCCGCCCTTCATGGTCACGGTGACGCGGGCCGGCTCGATGCCCTGGTCGCCCCGGTCGAAGTCATGGTCGATCTGCACGTCGGTCTTCGACGTGAGCCCGAGGATGTCGGGGCTCTTGATGGATTCCCAGGTGAAGTCGTCGAGCGACACGCGGCGCCGGGCGAGGGCCGAACCCACACCCCACACGAT
>DAIRFC010000022.1:12887-23322 GCA_036795215.1 Actinomycetota bacterium
AGTCGTCGAGCGACACGCGGCGCCGGGCGAGGGCCGAACCCACACCCCACACGATACTGAACTGGGAGTCGACGGGGTTGCGCGGGGTAGCCTTGAACTCCAGCGGCGAGCCCAGCAGACCGTAGGTGCCCTCTCCACATTCGATGAGGATGCTCTGCACCTCGTTGGGGTCGATATCGTACTTGGCGGCCAACGCCAGGCCGGCATCGCAGAACGCGTGGACTCCCCGGCAGCACGGATAGGGCTTGATGGATACGTTGATACCCTCGAAGCGGGTGCCCAGCTCGTCGATGAGCTTCTCCCGGGAGTAGGCGCCCATGTGGTAGACCTTGTAGAGGCCCGCCTTGCCCTCCAGGCAGTTGTGAGCGCCCGTGATGCCGCGCTTGGCCATCATGGCCGAAGAGATACCGCCCCGCACCGCCATGCCCGGGCCCAGGCGCTTGGTATGCGCCCCGTCTTTGACCGGCTGGCCGTTGCCCGACGACTGGTGATAGGCGATGCCGGCGGCGTAGGTCATGGCCTTCTCGTCCAAGCCCATGATGCGGGCGGCGACGAAAGCAGCGGTCATGTAGCCGTAGAGCGTGGTGAGATGCCATCCATAGGGGTGGATGCTCTCGCCCGGCCGGGTGGCGAGGCCACAGCGGCAGATGAAGTCCGTACCCAGAGCGACGGCGGTGATGAACTCGCGCCCGCTGACGCCGCCCACGTACTCGGCCATGGCGAGCGCCGTGGGGATGGCGACCACGCCGGGATGCATGATGGCGTCCTCGTGCACGTCGTCAAAATCGAGCGAATGCGCCATGGTGGCGTTGACCTGGGCGGCGTTCGGCGTCGGGACTTTGTCGCCCCACTTGAAGATGGTGCTCTGCGGCGCGCCGCCCCACTCCAACACCAGGTCGCGGAGCTCAGGTACCGCGGCTTCCCCTGAACCACCCAGCGCGACCCCGAAGAAGTCGAGCACCTGGTCCTTGGTTATCTTGACCACCTCGGCGGGAAGGTCCTCATACCGGGTCTTCTGGAAGAGCTGCGCGAAGAGCTGTGTGGCGTCGGGTCTTGTGTCCTCGGGGCTCGCGTTACTCATGATGTCCTTTCTTTCTGTGTCCGTCGCGGGCGGCTGCCGCCGGCTAGCTCATCAGTGGCCGCGAGAGCGGAAAGTGCAGGTTGACGGCCCCGAACAGGGGACCGAGGTTGCGGCTCATATCCTCGGCCACCTCCATCATCGTGCGGCCTATCTCGTGCGCCCGTTCCTCGGAGAAGGAGCCGACACCCACCAGAAAGCCGACCGCCCGCTGTCCTCCCGGCATCTCGATGGTCGGCACCGTGATCGCCGCGCTGACCGCGTTGAGTCCCGACCACGTGGTGCCCAGGCTCACCCCATAACCCAGTCTGCGGGCTTCCTCGACCTGGGCCCGAAGAACGTCACGGTCGATGTCGTCCCGATCGGTCTCACCTGCCTGTGTGATGGAGGTCTGAGCAATGCGACGCTCAAACTCCTCGGGTGAAAGGCTGGCGAGGTAGGCGCGGCCGTGAGCGCCCCAGGTGAGCGGGTAGCGATGGCCCACGTCGACGGCGATGTAGGTGCCCCCGGGCGCGTGCCGCCGCGCGACCACGAACAGCGTCTCCCCGGACACGACGCCCAGGTGGAAACTGCAACCGGTGGCCGCGGCCAGCTCCTCCAGGTACGGGTAGACCGCCTGGGACAGGTCGGTGTTGTTCATGAGAGCCCGGGTGAGGAGCAGGATGTTGGGCCCCAACCGGTAGTTCTTGGTGCGCTCGTTGCGATTGACGAGCCCCGCGTTACGCAGGGTGTTGAGGATGGCGAGCCCCTTGCTCTTGCTGATGCCGACCTCTTTGGAGAGCTCCGTGAGCGAGGCCTCCCCGCCCACGGTGTTGGCCAGCGCGAAGAGGAGGCGGATGGCCTGGTCTACCGCGGGCACCAATTGAAGGTAGGACCCCTTACCGCTCTCGTCGGCGGCATCGCCGGTCTTGAGTTCACTAGGCGGTATCGAGTTCAGCATAGCGTCCATCGCCGCATCATAGGTGGTCTCCTGTCTCCTTGTCAAGCCGGAATGCGCCGTCCTGGCACACGATCGTGCATGCCCCGCAACCGGTACACCTGTCTCGGTCGACAGTAATCCTACCTTGTTCCGAAAAGATAGCTACGCAGAGGTTATCCAGACAGCGCATGCAGTGGGTGCATTTCGTCTCGTCCACAGTGCTGAACACCCGCCCACCCATGACATCGAGGTCGTCTGCGTACTTGAAGTAGGGCCGGGACAGTCCGACCAACTCTTGGGCGCCACCATAGCCCTGACCGGCCAAGAAATCCCGCAAGAACGCGTTGCTGCGCCGCAAGAAACCTCTCCCCTGCTCCATGACGCCCGTACAGAGCTGCGTGACGGTGGCCCCCAGCATCATGGCCTCGATGCAGTGCTCGGGCGTCACCAGGCCGCCCGAGGCCATGATGTCCAGGCCGGGTACGAACTCGGCAACGGCCGCCACATCCCGGTAGCAGACCCTCCGCATCCACGAGCCGGAGGTGAGACAGAACGGGTTGCCGTCCACGAAGGGCCAGAGTGGTCTGCCCCTGTTGTAGATGTCGGGCGGAGCGATACTCACCGCCGCCCCTCCCACGCTGATGTACTGCGCTCCGGCGTCTTTGATCAGTCTGGCCAGCCGCACTATGCGCGGGAAGCCCACCTCGGCCGAGAACTTCGCCCCAACGGGGATGCTGACGGCATCGGCCACGCCCTTGACGATGGCCTGCATAGCGTCCGGGCTCTCGATCAGCAGACCCCCCCGCGAGACCGGGGGAAAACGCTGCTCGAGGGCGTTCTCCGCCCCGTCGCGCTGTCCGGCCTGCAGTGGGCAATGGAAGTTGATCTCGAGCAGGTCGACACCCAGCTCTTCACACTTGCGCGCCGCGTCCACATAAGCGTCGGGTAGTCCCCCGCACCCTATCAATCCGGCGATGATGGGCACGCCCTCGGGTCTCCGCTCCTTCAGGGCCGCCACCAGGCCGGCCTGCCACAGCAGTCTCGAGGCTTCGCGCTGGGGATCCGGGGCGGCCGGTCCGGGCGAGACGGTGGAGTAGAGACCCTCCAATCCGTAGGGAGCCGCCGGCGTAGCCGCCTTCATGAACCGCTCCCCTGGAGGCCGGGAGCGGTCCGGCTCCGTTCTTGGAGGCGCGCCGCCGCTCAGCTTGCGGAACGTCTCCTCGGTGAGGTAAGAGAAGTTCAGGTACAGACAGCTGGAGCCCGCTTCCACATTCCGCAGCATGAGGTCAAGGCAGATCTCGCGTTCACGGTCTGGGTCCGCATCGGGCTTGCCCCAATGGCTCCCTCCGCCTATGGGGGCCAGCCCTATGGGCGATCTGAAGCCCACCCCGGCCAGCGTCACGCCGGTGTTACTCGAACCGTTGCGACGAACGTTGTCGGTCATCGGGCACCTCCTGACGAAACGGGTCGCTCGCGCCTTGCCGGCCGCTGCGGCGGATCAGCCGGCCTAGCCCAGGAAGGCACGCCGGACTGAGTCGTCGGACATCAACTCCTTGATGTCCCCTTCCAGCACGATCTTCCCCACTTCGATGACGTAGCACTGCTGGGCCACCCTCTCCACCAATCCGGCGTTCTGCTCCACCAGGAGCACGCTCACTCCTCGGCGGTTGATCTCGAGGATGTTGTCGGCCAGGGCGTCTATGACGATCGGCGCAAGGCCCAGCGACGGCTCGTCCATCATAAGCAGCCTCGGCTTGGACATGAGCGCGCGGCCGATGGCCAGCATCTGCTGCTCTCCGCCGCTCAGACTGCCGGCTTTCTGTTTGAGCCTCTCTTTGAGCCGGGGGAAGAGGGCGAAGACGTCTTGAAGATCCTGCTGTATGGCCTGCTTGTCTTTGCGCAGGTATGCTCCCAGCGTGAGGTTGGACTGCACGCTCATATAGGGGAAGAGCTTCCTGCTCTCAGGCACACAGGCGATGCCCGCTTTTACGATGGTGTCGGTGCCGGAACCGTCTATGCGCTTCCCGTCGAACTCTATAGTGCCCGAGCGCGCCTGTACCAAGCCGTTTATGGCCTTGAGTATGGTGCTCTTCCCGGCCCCATTGGCCCCGATCACGCTGACGATGCTGCCTTCTTCCTGCGCCAGGCTGATGTCGGTGACCGCCATGGCCGACCCGTAGTAGACGGTGACGTCCTTCAACTCAAGCAACATCGGCTGCCGTCCCTAGGTAGGCCTTCACGACCTCGGGGTTGCTCCTGATCTCATCGGGAGTCCCTTCCGCTATCTTTCTGCCGAAGCTGAGCACGAAGAACCTCTCGCACACACTCATGGCGGCCCTCATGTTGTGCTCGATGAGGAGGATCGTGAGCCCGCCCTCCCACAGCTTCCGCACAAGCGCCAAGGTGTCGTCGACTTCTGAGACGTTCATTCCCGCGAGCGGCTCGTCCAGCATCAGCAGCTTCGGCTGGCACATCAGCGCGAGACCGATGCCCAGCATCCTCTTGTGACCATGCGCCAGAGATCCCGCCGGAGAGTCCGCCAGATCCCCTATGCCCACCAGCTCGAGAGTCTCCTCGGCCTTCTGCCGGATATCCATCTCCCGGTGCCGGGACGCCGGAGTCTTGAGTATCGACTGCCAGAAGCTCACACCCGAATGGAGATGAGCAGCCATGATCAGGTTGTCGAGCGCGCTGAATTCGGCAAACACATTGTCCTGCTGGAAGCTGCGGACCATGCCCCTGCCGGCGACGTGGTGCGGCTTCTTGCCTGTGATGTTCTTGCCCTCGAAGGTGACCCGGCCCGCCGAGGGACGCAGATACCCTGTCACCAGGTTGAAGAACGTGGTCTTACCCGCTCCATTGGGGCCGATGAGCCCCACCAGTTCTCCCGGCCGGATGCCCATATCCACCGAGCCCACGGCCGTGAGCCCGCCGAAGTTCTTTGTCAGTCCCTCAACCTGCAGCATCGGGCTGTTCCTTTGTCCGCTTTCTGAAGAGGCGCGCCACCCTATGAGGCAGCCCGACCAGGCCTTCGGGCATGAGGAAGATGATCGCCATGAGGATGGCCGCGAAGAGCAGGGGCATCCACGATTTGAGCGGCCGCGCCACTTCGGGCAAGACGGTGAGGAGGGCCGCCCCGATGATGGGCCCGATGAAACTGCCCTCGCCGCCCACGATCACATAGATGAGCATGTAGATGGTGGGAAGAAAACCGAACACGGTGGGGTCCACGGCGGTCACGTATTGCACGTAGAACCCGCCCATGAGCCCGGCGAAGAAGCCGCCGATGGCGAACGCCGCCACCTTGTAGACCGTTGTGTTCACGCCGACGCTCTCGGCGAGCGAATCGGCCTGCTTTATCCCCTGAAACGTCATGCCCACCCGCGAGTGCTCGATAGCCCAGAGGATGAGCAGCGACACCAGCATCAGTACAAGAGCAAGGAAGTAGAACGACGTCTTCGACGCGAACTCGAGGCCGAGGAAGGAGTCGGGGCGCGGGACGCCCTGGAGACCGCCATTGCCGCCGGTCATGCTGCGCCACTGCTGGACGGTGAGGATGATCACCTGCACGAAAAAGATGCCGACCATCGTGAAATAGATGCCTTTGAGCCTGGTGAACGGGATGCCGATGAGGATCGCTATCACCGCGGCCAGGAGTCCCGAGACCAGCAGGGCCAGCCAGGTGGAGGGCACGCCCGCCTTGGTGAGCAGAACCGCGGAGGTATAGGCGCCCAGAGTCACGAACCCGCCGTGAGCCAGCGAAAGCTGGCCCGAGAGGTTGATGAGACGCAGGGAGCAGCCCAATACGATGTTCATCATCACGAGCACGCCGACGTGCAGGATGTAGTCGTCGTTGTAGAAGGCGCCGAACAGCACCAGCGCCACGACGAGTGCGCCGGTGATGGCCATCCGGGAGCGCTTGGTCTTGTTCATGGCGACTCGTGCCCCATCAAGCCGCGCGGTCTGAAGAGCAGGATGAGGATGACGAAGACGAATCCGATGAGGCTCGCCACGTATTGAGTCGTGAACAAGGGGATGAAGCCATCCAGGAAGCCGATGACGAGACCGCCGAGCACGGTGCCCGGGATGCTGCCCAGCCCGCCCAGGATGATGATCGTGATGCCCTTGATGAGCACGGTGCCGCCCATGGTCGGCAGGAGGTTGAAGAGGGACCCCACCAGCGCCCCCGCGATGCCTGCCAACGCGCAGCCCACGAACATGGCGATGGCCGAGAGACGGTCGACACTGATGCCCTGAAGCGCCGCCCCCTCTCTCTCCTGCGAGATCGCTTCCATGGCCTGTCCATGCTTCGAGAACCTGATGAACAGGAACAGGCCCGCTATGAGCACGAAGGCAACGATGATGATGACCACCCGCTCTACCGAGAGGGCGGAGTCGCCGAGCTTGAGCACGGCTCCTTCATAGGGGGTCTTGTATGTCTTGGGAGTGCCGGTAGCGATGGCCAGCACGACATTCTGAAACACGAGGATGAACCCCGCCGTCAGGACCATGGCCTTGTCCGGTCTCGGTCTGAACGGCCGCAGGAAGAAGCGCTCCATGAGAACGCCCAGCACGCCGGTCGCCACGATCGCGATGAACACCGACAGGTAGAAGTGAAGCCCGACCTTCGTGCTGAAGTAGTACACGACGTAGGCGCCGATCATATACACCTCGCCGTGAGCAAGCTGAACGATGTTCATGATGCTGAGGACGAGGGTGAGCCCCAAGGCCACCAAGATGTATTGCCCGCTGAACGTAAGGCCGTTCAGGAAAGCTTGTAGAACGCTCGCATCACCCAAGGGTTCTCTCCATCACTAGAGCCCATCTCGGTGAGGGAGTGGCGGCAGAGAGCCAGTGCTCTGGCATCCGGTCCTCTGCCGCCACTTTGTTCCTCACGTGAGCTGAAGTCTCAGACTCGTGGTGTCGTGATCAGATTCGAGACTACTCGACCCACTCGAAGTGATTTGTGGCGTCCTGAGTAGTGGTTATGAACAGCTGATGCTCAGCGCAGTGGTTGTTGCCGTAGACGTCGGGGTAAGAGCCCCATACGGAGGGCCCGTAGGAGCCCTCAAAGCCCTCGGCGGCGCCACTGTCGATCGCGGCCACGACTTTCTCGGGGTCAATGCTCTGCGCAGCATCGGCGGCATCGATGATGGCCGAGCAGGCGTCGAGCAGATGCAGACTATCCAGCTCGAAGCTGGCTCCCGCCGCCATGATCTTCTCGCCCAGCTTCTTGACCCTGTCGGTCATCAGGTCGCTGTGGACTTCCGGCGCGCGGCTGACCACGTCGTAGGCGTATTCCGGAGTGAGCATGGAGAGGATGATGTTCGGGTCGCCCAGCGTGCAGGCGCCGAAGATGGGACCGGTGAACCCGAGCTCACGTGATTGGTTGATGAGAGCGGCCGAGCACGGCGGGATACCGTAGAGTTCCTCGATGGCGTCCGGCTTCGCGGCCAGAGCCTTGTTCAGGATCGAGTAGAAGTCGAAGCTCGGCTGCGGATAGACCTCCCAGTACACGATCTCGATGCCGCGCTCCGCATAGATCTTCTTGATGAGTTCTTGGTACGTCGCTCCACCCGGATCGTCCGGCGTGATGACCGCGATCTTCTTCACGTTCGGGTACTTCTCGAGAGCGTAGTCGTAGAAGGATGCCTCATACGACACGCCCGCGCAGCTGAAGAACATGAACGGGTTCTGCGGGTTCACTTCGACGTTCCCAGCCCCGTACGACTTCACGCGCATCATCTTGTTCTGCTCGCACAGATCGGCGATGGCCAGGTTCACCGGCATGAACATAGGCGGGCTCACATACTTGATCCCGTCGCCGATGATCTTGTTGATGGCGGTGACGCCGCCCGCGGTGGTCGACTGGTCGTCGTAGAAGACGAGCTCAATGCTGTAGTGAGTGTCGCCGACCGTGAGCCCTCCCTCTTCGTTCAGGAGTTCTTGGGTGGGTCCAACGGAGTCGTACATGGCCTTGAACGCCGTGGCCATGTCGCCCGTGGCGGAACTGATGGCCGCGATCTTGAGAACGTCTTCTTTGGTGGCGGCCGCAGTGGTGTCGGTAGCGGCCGGTGCAGTGGTGTCGGTACCAGGAGCAGCTGTGGTGGCGGTAGCCCCGGTGGTCGCGGTCGTGGGAGCCGCGGTGGTGGCAGCCGGTTCTTCCTCGCCGCAGGCCACGGCCATCATGGCTATGACCAGCAGCACTATCAGGAGCCCTCCTAGGAGTAGCCGTTTCTTCATCGAACCCCTCTCCTTCGCAAGCAGACTGTGTGGATCAACCCTATGCCTCAGTGCCTTGATGGGTGCTTTGAACAGGACCCCCAACTCGATAGCCGGTCGACACCTCCTTTGTATTCACTCTCGTGACGATCGTCTTCAAGTTATCTAGACATTTGCGACGTTCCGTATGCTAAACATCGTTCACGCCTTCTCCAACGGCGCCCAGATTACGCAGCGCGTCTCCCCTTGTCAACACATCGGACGGCGGGCCCGCGAATAGCCCGATTTGAGCGGATGCTCAACTGAGATACAATCTGCGTACCGGGGGGTCGGCGGCCCCACCGGGCTCCTTGACCTCTCCACGCACGGAACAGAAGGAACCTTCATGCGCGAAATGTGGCGGACCCCCGCCGGCCGGGGTTTCATCATGCTGGCAGTGATGTCGGCGGCCCTCGGCTTCGCCATGAACGCCCACAACAACATCCAGACCAACTACTTCAACGACGTGCTCCTGCTCTCCGGCCCCCAGTTCGGATACATCACGGCCATACGAGAGATCGGCGGCTTCGTGATCATCTTTCTCACGGCCGTCTTCTACCGGGTCTCACTCCAGAGCCTGACGGCCGGCGCGATAGTGGTGCTCGCGATAGGCTACGGGCTCTTCTCCGTCGCCGGCGGCTTCTGGAACGTGATCCCCTGGGTGCTCGTCACGAGCTTCGGGATGCACACCATCTTGCAGACCCAGATAGCTCTTGCCATGACCCTTACCACCGCGTCACGCAGCGGGACGGTACTCGGCCGGATGGGGGCGTTCTCCCAGGGCGGCACCCTGACCGCCCTCATCATGATCTTCTTGATCTTCAAGTTCGACTGGCTCTCCTATCGCCCCACCTTCATCATCCTCGCGGTGGTGGCCTTCATCGGCGCCGTAGCCATCGCGAGATTCCCCCACCTCCACGAAGGCGAGCCCCGCAAGATGGCGCCCAAGCGCGAGCCCCTCGTGTGGAGCCGCCACTACAGGCTCTACTACTGGATATGCCTGCTCGACGGCGCGCGGCAGCAGGTCTTCTTCTCGTTCGGTCTCTGGGTCTTGGTGAACCGCTTCGGCATGGGAGTGGCCGATGTGTCGCTCGTCCTTCTGGCGGTCACCTTCGCGGGGATCTTCACGAGTCCGTGGCTGGGCAGGGCGGTCGATCGGTACGGCGAACGCCGGGCGCTCTCGGTGGTGAACGTCGCTTTCATCGTGGCTCTGGGCGGGTTCGCACTCGTCGACGGTGTAGTGCTGGCCTGCCTCTTCTACTGTCTGTATCTGCTCATCGTGCCTGTCGCGTACATAGGCGGGTCGACCTACGTGCGCAAGATCTGTGCGCCCCAGGATCTCTCGGCGACCCTGGCCATGGGGCTCACCGTCTCCCACGCCACCTCCGTCGTAGTGCCGGTAGTGGCGGGCTTCATCCTCAACTATGTCGGCTACCAGATACCCTTCTTCGCCGCCTGCGGCGTCGCGGTCGTGACTTTCTTCGTCACCCTGCGGCTGGACCCGGCCAATCAGCGGTGTCCGGCCAGGATAGCCGCCGATGAGGCCATCACCGCCCAAGAGACCATCGCGGCCGCTGAAGCCATCGCACCCCAACCGGCCGGGCAGCCCACGGCATGAACGGAGGCGACAGGCACGTGACCGAGCCTGTGCCCGAGCTGAAGCTCGACTCCGCGCCGCATCCTCACTATCTGCCGGAGCTCAGCGAACGGCGCTGGCGGGTCTTGGTGATCTCGTCCATCGGCGTCTTCCTTGCCGCCCTCGACTCCACCATACTCGCGGTGGCTCTACCCGCCATATCAGAAGACCTGGCTCTGACCTACAGTGAAGCCTTGTGGGTGCAGGCCGCCTATCTGCTCATCGTCACCGTGCTCCTCATCCCCATAGGGCGCTGGTCGGAGAAGCGAGGCCCTTACTTCTTCTACTGGCTGGGCACCCTGCTCTTCGGCGTGTTCTCCGTGATGGTGGCGTTCTCGTTCAACGGGGCCTTCATGATCGTCGGGCGGGTGCTCCAAGGCGTCGGCGGGGCCATGGTCCTCACCACCAGCGCCGCCATCGTGGCTGCCGTATTCCCTCCACAAGAACGCGGCCGCGCACTGGCCCTCAACATGCTGGGGTCCACCCTCGGCCAGACCTTCGGCCCGCCGCTGGGCGGCCTGATAGTCACCCACATGGGCTG
>DAIRFC010000022.1:23422-28890 GCA_036795215.1 Actinomycetota bacterium
TCGGCCAGACCTTCGGCCCGCCGCTGGGCGGCCTGATAGTCACCCACATGGGCTGGCCATGGGTGTTCCTCATCAAGGTTCCTATCGTCGTCGGGACGCTTATCGCGGGGTGGAGCCTGCTGGGAGCCGAGAGACGCGACCTGGCGGGCGTGATGGCACGGGAAGAGGCTGAGCGGCCCGATGCCACCACACGTCGAGGCGGGGTGGATATCCGCGGAGCAGCCCTCTTGGGCGCTATGCTGACGGCCCTCTTCGTGCCCTTGATCTTCTCGCCGCTCTGGGGATGGGACAACTGGGCGGTCATAGCGCCGCTGGCGTCGGTGATCGTCTTCGCCGCCCTCTTCGTCTACGCGGAGAACCGCACGGCCGAGCCGATACTCGACCTTGGGCTCTTCAAGCGCAGCCGGGTCTTGACCTCTATGACACTGGCCTCGATCCTCTACATGGCCGCGGCGTATGGCGTACCCATCTTCACCGCGGTCTTCCTGGTGGTGGTCCAGGGCAGGTCGGCCCAGTTGGCGGGATTCGTCCTGCTGCTGCAGCCGGCGGTGCTGTCGCTGCTCACACCCCTCGCCGGCCGGCTCTCCGACCGCTACGGGTCGCGCGGGCTCACCGCGCTCGGCATGCTGGTGACGGCGGGCGGGATGGTGCAGCTCGCCGCCTTCACCGTCTCCACGTCCATCTGGCAGGTCCTGGCGGCCACGGGCACGCTCGGTTTGGGTATCGCCCTCTTCAGTACGCCCAACTTCTCCGCCATCATGGGGTCGGTCGAGCGCTCCGAGTTGGGCGTAGCCTCGGGGATGTTCGCCACTTCGCGCTTCTGCGGCATGGGTATCTCAATAGCCGTCTTGGGCGCCATCGCCGCCTCCAAGCTGGGCCCGGAAGGGGGCCGGGTGATACTCCTGGGCGCGCGGGCGGGCGTGGAAAACGCGCAGGCGTTCGCGGCCGGCTACCGGGAGGCCATGCTGGCAGGAGCCGGCTTCACGGTAGCAGGGGCGTTCGTCTCGCTCATACGCGAGCGGCGCAAAGCGTCACCCTGAGCACCGCGAAGCTGCGGGAGGGGTGCAGGCCGGAGCAGCGGACCCCTCGGCTATCTACCCTCTCCAGGCGCGCCCCGTGTCGATCATGGCCTTGAGATTCTCAGCCTTGGCGTCGTCGAGCACCGCGCCGTTCTCGAGCAAGAAGCCGCCGTCTTTTGCGCAGGTATCGAGCAGGTCTTGGGTGTACTTCACAACCTCTTCCACCGTGCTCAGCGCAAGTAAGGCGGTCGGCACGTTGCCCGCGATGCACGAATGGCCGCCGAGCGCACGCTTGGCCGCCGCCATATCGGTCTGGTCGAAGAGCCAGAGGACGCTGCCCGCGGGCAGCTCCGGATCGCGGATGACCTCGAGCCGCTTGTTATAGCCGCCCTCGGCGAACATGGTCGGCACGATACCCTGCTCGATGAGGCCCTTCATCACGGCCTTGAGGGTCGGCCAGTAGAACTCCTTGAAGTCCGCGTCGGACATGAAGCTGTCGGCGCCCTTGTGCAGCACAAAGATGACGAGCGGACCAGAAGACATCGCTGCCTGGCGGACGCCCCACTCGATGATGATGGGCACGAAGCGCTCGGATGCCTCCAGGATCTTCTCGGGCCGCCTGAAGCGGTCGATCATGATGCCCTTGGTACCGCGCAGAGTATCGGCCAGGATGTCGTACGGAGCCTTGGCGAGGCCGGCGAACGAGCTGGGGATGCCCAGCCGGCCCGCCACTTCAGCGCCCGCCGCACCCGTGGCCATGAGGTAGTTGAGGCATTCGCGGGCGGCCGCGGCCATCTGCTCCATGCCCTGCACCACCTTGGGGTCTGCGTAGGGCAGTATGGCGAACAGCATGGTGGTCGCTTCCACCATGTCGGTGAAGGGCGGCAGCGATGCCAGAGGGGCGAAGGCCGAGCCGAAACGGGGCAGCAGAGAACGGCGGAAGTACACCTCGGGGTCGGCGATGAGGGTGTCGTACTCGTCTTCCCGCATGTACTCAGCCTCTACATACTGCCAGGGCGTGTCGTCCGAGAGGTTCTTGCCGGGCCAGTCGACCAGGTTCAGCCCCAGAGCCTCGAAGACCCCGGCCGGAGCCACCGAGCTGGTCTGGAAGTCGGGCATGAAGTCCTCGTGGTACTTGACGATGGCCGCAGCGACCTTCTCGTACTCGGTCATTGACTGCTTCTTGGTGAGGCCGCTGTGCTTGCCCACGAAGTAGCCGGTGGACGTGGTGACCGGTACGCGCGCCGGCTTCTTCAACTGGATGGCGTCGATGAGCAGCTGAGCGCGCTCCTGGTACGCCTGGCGAGCGGCGTCGCTCTGGAACTCGATGCCCGGGGCGCTGAGCCACCGCTGAAAGCGGCGCTCGCGGCGTTGCTTCCAATCCAAGGCGTCCCAGCCCTCGAAGATATCCGTCTGCGCGGGCGCGCCTGACTTCGCGTCTACATCTGCCACTTCAACCACCTCATTCGTAGTATTCAGGGGAGAGTAACAGTGTATCTAACTGAGCCAACTCATGCCCGAAGATGAGCAGCGCTCCTCCGTCCTGAAGATGCTCGAACCTCTCCATGGCCTGCACGGCCAGTTGGCTGTTCCAGCACACCCCGGGAGGCACTCTGGCGGTGAGGTTCTCGGCCACCTGTACGGCATCGCCGGTCAGCACGATCTTGCCCGACTTGGGAAGGTCCACCAGCACCGACTGATGGCCTTCGGTGTGGCCCCTGCTGTCGAAGCAGAGCACCGTCCCGTCCAGAAAGACGTCGAAGGTCTCGTCATCGGCCAGTTGGCGGAACCTGAGCTCCCTCGTCTTCAGGATGCTCTCGAAGTCGTAGCCGTGGTCGTACGCGTCGGGCCACCAGGCCGCCCGCAACTCCGAGCGCCGCACGATGAAAGTGGCGTTGGGGAAGAAGGGCGCGCCCCCCACGTGGTCGATGTGCATGTGAGTGAGGATCACGTACTTCACATCGTCAGGCTCGTAGCCCAAGCGCTTCATCTGGGCATCGATGCGCTGTTCAGGCGTGGCTTCCAAGAAAGGGTCGCAGTCGGTCACCGTGTCGACGCCCGTATCGACCACCACCAAGCCCTTCGGATGGTCTATGAGGAACATGAGCATCGGGATGGTGACCGGCGTGCCGACATTGCGGTCGGGGGTGAGATGGCTGAGATCGGGCAGGTGCGCCCGCCCGCCTTCGATGACGTATAGCTTCATATCGCTCCGCTCCCGTGGGCCGGGTGGACTGGAAGACTGCTAGCCCCTCACGTCCTTGATGATGGTCTTGCAGGCCTCGAAGAAGATGTGGTTGTCGGGGTAGAAGAGGATGATGCTCGATCCGTTGGCCTTGGCGGCCTCCACACCGGCCCGGTCGGACGTGGGGAAGGCCATACCCTGCATGGGGATGCCTTTCGCTTCGCAGATGGCCTTCACCTTCGCGTGGGCGTCCCGCAGATACGGATGAGCCCACTGCACCTTCTCGCCCGGCTCTTTGAGCATGGCGTTCGAGATGTCGGCGCCGCCCACGCCCACGGCGTCGCGGCCGGGCTTGAGCACCCCGATGATCTCTTCGGCGTTGTCTATGGCCTCCACGTCTTCCAAGAGGGCGATGAACATGATCTGGCGGTTCGATGCGGCCATGTACTCCTCCCAGTTGTCCTGGGAGTACCCCGAGGCGCGGATGGCCGGACAGATGCCGCACGTTCCCTCGGGCGGGTAATGGCTGGCCGACATGGCGGCCCTGGCTTCATCGGCCGTCTTCACGTGAGGCACCACGATCCCTTGGGCGCCCGACTCGACGGCCGAACGGATGAGAAAGCGGTCGTTCGCCCCCACTCTCACCAGAGGCGTGAGGCCCGACACCTCGGCGGCCCGGATGAGGTTGACCATGGTCTCGGGATCGGTGCGGTTGTGCTCCATGTCGAGCATCACGTAGTCGAAGCCCGCGTAGCCCACGATCTCCACCAGGTCGGGGTGATGGGTGTACATCTGCATACCCAGAGCGACATCGCCACGCTCCAACGCCGCCAGGATCTTGTTGGGTCTCAAGAACGGTTTGAAAGTCACGTCGCCCTCCTTGACGAAAGACAGCCGGGGCTGCCGCCGGACGCGCGTTCGCGGCGTCCGGCGGCAGCCCCCTTCCTGCCTGATGTTACCGGTCGCGATTGTCGATGGCGCCCTTGATGTCCTTGCCGGCCGCCATATTGGCCAGCGCCTCGTTGATGTCTTCGAGCTTGTACTTGCCGCTCACGATCTCGGCGAACGGGTACTTGTTGCGATGCGTCTGGATGAACTGCAGCGCCCGGTAGAAGTGCACGATGTGCGCCGACACGCTACCGACGATGGTGAGCCCCTTCTCGTTGAAGCGGCTGACGACGATGGGCGTTGAGGCAGCGCTGGTCTGCCCCAGTATGAGGTACTTGCCGCCCTTCATGATCATCTCGAGACCCTCAGCCACCGCCGGCGGATAGCCGGAGGCTTCCACCACGTTCTCCGGGCCCCTTCCATGAGTGAGTTCGAGGATCATCTGCCTGCGCTCTTCGGCGTCTTTGTACTCGTCGATGTTGATGGTGTAGTCCGCTCCCCACTTCTTGGCGAGTTCCAGACGATTGGCGGGAGCGCCGACCACGATGATCTTGCGGGCGCCGCTCTCGCGGGCCACGATGGTGGAATAGAGCCCGACGGGACCGCAACCCTGGATGACGAAGTCTTCCATGAGGCCGATCTTGCCGAATCGCTCGTAGCCGCCCACCACCGTCCGGAAGGCGCAACCGACACCCACCGCCTCTTCCTCGGTGAGCTCCTCGGGTACTTTGACCACGTTGGTCATGGGAGTGACGTACTCATACTCGGCGAAGCCGCCCCGCAGAGCGCTGGGCGGAGCCCAGCCGTAGCCGGAGCGCTTCGCGCACAGCACCGGGTCGCGCTCGATCTGGCACCAGTAGCACTCTCCGCAGTCGGCGTGGGCCCACATGATGCGGTCGCCCACCTGCAGCGGCTCGCCGGCCGCGTCGATGACCCGGCCTTCGCCCAGCTTGACGATGCGCCCGATGGTCTCGTGGCCTTGGATGTTGGGGAGCGGGCTCTTGATAGTGAGCTCACCCCTCTGCTGATGCACGTCGGTGCCGCAGATGCCGGCCAGCAGCACCTTGACCAGGATGGCCTTGGGACCTATCTCCGGTATCTCGACCTCTTGGATCTCGAGAGGCTTGCCGTATTCGACCAGCACGGCCGCTTTGCATGTCTTTGGAACGTCGGTCATCTATCAGTCCTCCTTACGTTGTCACTCATCATACCGGCCGGCGGCAAACCGGCCGCGTCTACGTCAGTCCATGAGGCTCGGCAGCCACAGGGCCAGATCCGGTACCAGTACGAGCAGTATCAAGAACAGGAACAGCAGCACCAAGAAGGGGAGCACCCCTCGGATCAGCTCGCCGGTGTTGAGATTGAACATCTGCTTG
>DAIRFC010000130.1:0-4389 GCA_036795215.1 Actinomycetota bacterium
GGTCGCTCGTAGCTTATGGCCCGCTCGATGTCACGAAGCACGGTGGGAGAGGCGTTGGCGGAGGCGGAGAAGATAAGCAGCACCAGATTGGAGCTGCGGATGGCCTCCAGGATGGCGGCCGCCTTGTCCTCGCTCCCTGCTGCATCACGTGCGGTCGTCCAGCACTGGATGCCGTCCGCCTCTAGCAGCTCGCAGACTCGGGAGGCCGTATCTGCATCCTCGGTGGCGTGGCTTATGAAGACCCGGTGTGCCAATGACATCGCCTCATAGCACAAGCACTGCGGGTACCCTCATGACACACCATGCACCGGCCAAAGTCAACACATTGGGTTGGGCTCCGAGCGGCCTAATTGAGCGCAGCCAGGGCAGCGTCAGCGTCGCGCAGGCGCTGGCATAGAGTGACAACGATCTTGCTCTGCAGTCCCGGGACTGAATCGAGCAACTCTTGGAACGAGCGACGACCGATCACCAGTAGGACACACGGGCTCTCGGTGCAGACTGTGGCGGAACGCGGCTCTCCGTCGAGCAGCGACATCTCGCCAAAGAAGTGGCCCGCCTGCAGATGGGCAAGGACTTTTCCATCTCTCTCCACCCGCGCGGTGCCGTCCAATATGAGCATGAAGTCGCGTTCACGCTTCCCCTGGCGGGCCAGTACAGTGCCGGTCTTGACCCGCTTCTCACCCACGCAGCGAGCAATGTGGTTCAGATGGCGGAGGCTGAGCCCGCTGAAGAGAGGAACCTTCTGCAGTACGTCGACCTTCTCCCTCTGGTACTTCAAGAACACCTCGGACCCACTGCAGACCCAGCTATGCCGCTCCACCCAGTCATCCATCGTTGAATGATTCTTCTCTGTTCCCATCCCACGCTCACCTCCATCATGCTCTTCTATGTGGCGGATGCGCACGACGAACTCGCCTGCGGGCAATCATTCATAGATATGGCGACGATACACCACGTGGCCGTTGCCCATCTGCTCTGCTCGGTCCTACAATAGCTCTGGGAAGAGGTTCAGGCACCGAGCGGCGGCTGGAGAGCCGCGATGGCAGATGAAGGTCACTCAAGCGCACCTCCCTCCCCTCAGCGGCCACCTGCTGATGAGCGCCGCTTGGTCACCATAGTCTTTGCCGACTTGACCGGGTTCACCAGCTTGGCAGAACGCCTTGATCCCGAAGAAGTACAGGACCTCCTCAACCGCTGCTTCGACTGTCTGGTGCCCTGCGTGGAACGATATGGGGGCGCGATCGACAAGTTCATGGGGGACGCTCTCATGGCTCTGTTCGGAGCTCCCGTGGCCCACGAGCGCGATCCCGAACGAGCCATCCGGGCAGCCATCGACATGCGCAGCAGCCTGGCCGGGTTGAACCGAGAGCACGGCCTCAAACTGGCCGTCCACATCGGCATCAATACAGGCCATGTGCTGGCCGGTTCGGTGGGCAGCGCAAGCCGGCGTGACTACTCGGTGGTAGGGGATGCCGTCAATGTGGCCTCACGGCTGATGGGGATGGCTGCGCCCAACGAGATCGTTATCGGCCCCCGGACCTACGCCCTGGCCGGTTCTGTCTTCCAGACCGAGGAAGCGGGAACGATCACGGTGCGGGGGCGCAGTGAAGCGGTCCGCATTCACCGGGTCCTTGGGACGAGGCAGTCTGCGCCGGCCCAGGTGATGGGCCGGCTCCATGCTTCCATGGTGGGGCGGGAAAGGGAGCTTGCGGTCTTGACCGGCGCCCTTGAGCGGCTCGCCCGGGGCGACGGCGGAGTGGTCCATATTCTCGGGGAGGCCGGGGTAGGCAAGAGCCGGCTGCTTGGTGAAGCCCGCAAGGCTGCCGTCTCCCGCTACCTCACCTGGCTGGAAGGCAAGGCGGTCTCCATGGGTCAGAACATGAGCTATGGTCCGGTCAAACAGATCCTGGAACTGGATATCGGCCTCACCGGCGACGAAGATCCGGCCGAGCGCTTTGCCAGACTGGAGCGCCGTCTAGGCCGTCTGTTGTCGAAGGACCACGACCGCCGACTCACACCTATCGCCGCCCTTCTCGGGCTCCTCTCGGAGACCGCCGCACGAGACCGGCCTACGTCGATTGGCGAGGAGCCGGCCCGCGAGCGTCTGCAGGAGGCCCTTCTCCGCTATTTCGAGGGCCTCAGCGCCGAACGGCCTCTAGTCCTGGTCTTCGAGGACTGCCATTGGATCGATGCCTCTTCGGCCGCCCTCCTCGAGCGTCTACTTTCTCTGGTCGAGACGGTCTCCCTACTCCTCTGCATCGTAGCCCGACCCGAGACAGAGGGTGGTCTCTTGCACCCAGAACGACTGACCTCCCAACTCGCGGACCGCTACGAGGAGATCCGTGTGGTCCCGCTCGACAAGGAGGCAAGCCGTTGTCTGGTAGTCGAGCTTCTGGGATCGCACAATCTGCCCGCCGGCCTGCAGCCCATGATCGAGCGACGGGCGGAGGGCAACCCCCTCTTCATCCAGGAGATCCTGCGTTCCCTTATCGAGACGGGAGGTATGGAGACCGACCGCAAGGGCGAATGGCGACTGACCGGGCCCCTCGCCTCCAACCTCCCGGACACCCTCGAGGCGACGATCATGGCCCGGATTGATCGCCTCTCCGAGAGCTCGAAGCGGACCCTCCGTGTCGCCTCGGTGGTCGGTGATAGGTTCGCCGAGGTGCTGGTTCTGACCCTCGCTGGGATGAGCCGGCCTGAACTCAGGCGGCAGCTCCGGCACCTGGAGGAAGAAGAATTCATCTGCAGAACGAGCGCAACTCCCCAGCCGGAGTTCGCCTTTGCCCACGCCCTCATCCGTGAGGCGGTATACGAGAGCCTGCCTGCACGAGACCGACGTGCGCTCCACGCCCAAGTGGCCGGAGAGATCGAATACTCATACGCCGCCCAGATGGAGAATCACCACGCTCTTCTTGCCCACCACTACAGCAAGGCAGAGAAGTGGGACCAGGCGCGGGCCCATCTCCTGAGGGCCGCGGACCGGGCCGGCGACCTGGGGGCGAGCGAAGCGACCGACTACTACGAGCAGGCCTTGGAGACGCTGTTTCGCAGTAATATCGAGAAGATCGCGCAGGCGATACACGAGGCCTTCGTTGCCGAGAACAAGGTCAGTATCGACCCGAGCGACCCGCGCGTCCTCTCTTGGGACGATTTGCCCGACGTCTACCGAGAATCCAACCGGCGGCAGGCCGAGTGGTTCCCCACGTATCTGGAGACCGTCGGCTGTGGTTTTCGCCCGGCTAAGGGCATCACGCCTGGCCGAGTGGTGTTCACGGTCGAGGAGATAGAGTTGTTGGCTCAGATGGAACACGACCGTTGGTGGTCTCAGAAACGGGCCGCAGGCTATCGCTTCGGTTCCAAGAGAAGCGACGCTGAAGGTACCCACCCGTCGATGGTGCCCTGGGAAGAGCTTTCGGAAGAGGAGCGAGAAAAGGATCGGCAGGCGGTCCAGCAGGTACCATCGCTCTTCGCCGACGCCGGCTTTCAGACCTATCGTCTCAGCGTGAAAGGGCCCGTATAGGCCCTCGACCTGTCCAAGAATGACGCGGCGTTCCTCAACGGGTCATCCCGGTCGCCTCGAAACGCGACCGCGGCTTAGAGCGTCGAACGACTCACTTGAAATGATACGTGGCTAGACTCACAGGAGGACTTTCATGATCCGCACGACTGCTGTGGCGCTCCTGCTCATCATCGCTCTCGCACTGACGGCCTGTGGCAACGGGGCCGCCGACCCCGGGCCGGTCACGCTCGTGTACGAGTTCGAGGACGGCGGCGACGGCTGGGAGTCGGACTTCTCCGACTTCTCCGACCAGACTCCTCCCGAGGATCCCGTGTCTGAGACCGGCATCGCCCCTCCGGGGCTGGAGAGCGAGGGCACCGACTTCTTCCACCTTGCCGCCACCAACCGCTCCGACGATCTCTTCTCGTACATCTCCGTCCGCATCCCGCCGGAGGAGGGGTTGCTGCCCAACACGCCCTACACGGTCGACTTCACGGTACGGTTCGCCTCTGACGCCCCGAGCGGTTGCTTCGGGGTTGGAGGGGCCCCCGGAGAGTCCGTGTGGATGAAGGTGGGCGCGAGCGCCGAGAAGCCGGTGCCGGTGTCCGAAGGCGGGGAAACCCGGATGAACGTCGACAAAGGCAACCAGTCCTCCGGCGGCGCGGACGCAGACGTCGCGGGCGTGATCGCCAACGGGATCCCCTGCGAGGAGGCTTTGGAGATGGATCCGCCGCCGTACGCGTTGGTCACTCTGCAGAAGCAGCTCACCGGCGCCGTCACCACCGACTCGGAGGGTGCGCTGTATCTGTTCGTCGGGATCGATTCCGGTTTCGAGTCGAGGACCTCGATCTTCTACGACCGCATCGAGGTCACCCTCACCCCGGCGG
>DAIRFC010000131.1:0-1623 GCA_036795215.1 Actinomycetota bacterium
CTTCCATGCGCTCGTTGATCCTGATGCCGCCCTTGGTCCCCAACATGACGGTGCGGGCCCTGACCGCGTAGAACATGGGGCCCTGCAACGGCCGCAGGTAACGGGGAGCCTTCGCCATGATGCCGTCACGACCCTTGGCGCAGAAGCCGTTGTATTCGTCGATGGTCCGGCAGAGCGTCTCGGGATCCATCCCGGCCGCAAGGGCAAGATCTTCCACCGACCCGGCCCTGAAGATCTCGGTGGTGCCGGCGGTCATGATGGCCTCCATTTCCTTGCGGAACTCCACGGGTCTGTATCCCGGAGGTTTTTCCGGGGTGAGCGACCGGTCGACGCCGTGAACGAGTACGTGTTCCACGATGGAATCGTCGAAAAGGCTGAACGTGTGCCCGCCGGCGGCAGCTCGCAGGTTGGCGTTGCCGGAGTGGGTGTCGTGAAAGGCAAGACTTTCGTCGCAGAACCGCTCGCCCCGCGCGGTCACCCACAGGTCGGGCTGCATGGCCACAACCTCGACGTCGCTCCCCATGGCGAACTCATCGCCCACCGGACCCACGCGCAGCACCTCGAGGGAATCCACCCCGTCGGAGGCCGCACCGAGTTCCCAGGCCATCCTGATGCCGTCGCCCATCTTGCCGGTGTTACCCACGGCGATGAGGTCCACGCCCAATTCGCGGCCTGTGTATCTCTTGATCCACTCCTTGTTGTTGGCGTAGCCACCGGTGGCGATGATCACGGCCTTGCACGCCACGGAGACCTCTTCGCCGTCGGACTCCACAACCACCCCGCTCAGCCGGCCGCCCTCCCTCTCGATAGCCGTGACCGGGGTCGCGGGCACGATGTGGGCTCCCTTGTCTTTCGCTCGTGTGGCCAGCGCCTTCACCACGGCCTCGCCGTCACCCTTGAGCACGTGATAGGTCTGCGGCACACGCGGCATGTTGATCATCTGTCCGGTGAACTCCACGCCCCGTTCCATCAGCCATTCCAACGTCGCCGCCGATTCGTCCACCACCGCGCGGACCAGCAGGGCATTCGCCTTCCAGTGGCTGTATTCCATGATGTTGCGAAACGCTTCGTCGCGGCTGTAGTCGATGTACCGCTCCCTCTGCATCCTGCTTTCGACGGCGAACGTGCCGTGGAAGAAGTTGGAAGTCCCTCCCAAGGAGCGCTGCTTCTCGAAGACGGCCACCGTCGCGCCGCCCTCGCAGAGCGTCACAGCCGCGGCCAGTCCGGCGGCGCCGGAGCCTGCCACCACCACATCGACCTGTGTAGGTATCGAACTCACGTGCCTCCCCTATCCCTCGACTACTGCTGTTGCCGGCGCCGGCGCCGCATCCTCGCGAGCCCCCGCAACCGGACCTCTATTCTACCGGCACCGTGAGATAAAGCGGAGAGTCAAGCCTGCCGAACTGGACGGATTAAGTTCACGATCGCCGGTCTTCTCTGCATGTTGATCCTAATAGGCGCCGTAGGATTGACAATAATGCTGTGGGTCGATTCTTGGTCCTCCGGATACGACGAGACGCTGGCTCAGACCAAAGCGGCCGCCACGATCTCGGAGGCTTCGTCCCACATGTTCATCTATGGCGCCGCCGCGGTCAACGCACAGGATGAGGAGACGCGGGCCCA
>DAIRFC010000131.1:1723-4334 GCA_036795215.1 Actinomycetota bacterium
ACATCATCACCACGGTCAACGATCTCGCGGAGCAGTCCAAGCAGGCCGTCACCCAGGTGCGGACCATCCTCTCTGAGATCCAGAAGGCCAGCACACTCGCGGTGCGGGCTGCCGAAGAAGGACAAGGAGCCATCGAGGCCGGACGGCAGCAGATAGAGGACGCCGGGCAGGGAGTCGTCGCACTCGCCGACTCGGCCAACGAAGCCGCTGAGTCCGCGTAGCAGATCTCCGCATTGAGCCGCCAGCAACTGGCCGGCATGGAGCAGATCAGCCAGGCGGTCGAAAGCATCACTCAGGCCGGCAGCCAGTCGGCGGCCGGCACGCGCCAGGTGGAGCAGGAGGTCAAGCAGCTGCAAGACCTGGCCGCGGGTCTGCGACGGTTGATGGACGCCAAGGCGACGACCTAGCGACGGCCTAGCGACGGCCCAGCAGCGGCGCGGCGCGGGGTAGAATGAGCCCCGCAACATCATCTTCAGACAGGGATGACTCGCATGAAAAGAGTGCCCTCAGAGAAGACCTTTGCCAAAGAGCAGATCCAGCGCAAAGTGAATCGGCATCGCTGGCTCATCAACATCTTCGGCCGAAGGATGATGGGCATCGGCAAGAAGCCGGCGGGCGCGGAGATGTTTTTCGACACCGAGGCGGGGAGGGTACGCGTCCTCGCGTATGGTCTCGAGCGAACCGAGACGCTGCCGCTGTTCGTGAACATCCATGGAGGTGGCTTCGTCATGGGGAGTCCCGAGATGGACGACCGCTTCATGCCCGGCATCGCCGCCAAGGCGAACGTCAAGCTCATCAGCGTCGACTACAGCCTGGCGCCCGAAGCTCCCTTCCCGGTGGCGTTGAACGAGTGCTACGCGGTGGTGAAGTACGCCAAAGAACACGCCGCGGAGTTGGGAGTCGATTCCGAGCGTATCGCGGTGGGCGGGCACAGCGCAGGGGGCAATCTGAGCGCGGCGATCTGCCTGCTCGACGCTGAGCGCAAGGAATTGTCACTCAACGCCCTCATCCTCGACTACCCGCCGCTAGACATCCACACCGACCCCTTTCTGAAGCCACGGCCCAAGGGAGCGCTCTCCCCCAAGATGTCACGCGTGTACGACCAGGCCTACGCAGGCACCCGGGAGGCGGCCAAGAATCCCCTCATCTCCCCTTACTACGCCACCTTGGATCAGGTCAAGTCGTTCCCGCCCACGCTGGTGATCACCGCGGGGCTCGATTCGCTGGCGCCCGAGACTGAGGCCTTCAAGGACAAGCTCATCGAGGCGGGAGTGGATGTCACCTTCAAGCGCTTCGAGGGCGCGCGCCATGGGTTCAACCTCACGGGCGATCCGGGAGCGGACGAGTCATGGCAGATGATGACCAACCACCTCAAACGATACCTACGGGACGACTGAGCTCCTCGGAGAGGCCCAGTGAGTGGCGAACCGCCTCCTCCACCTGGGCCATGACCTCCCGCGGCAGCTCGGCCAGGAGCCTCGGGGCCACACGCTCAAGGCTGACCGTCCTGATCTGCTCGCACATGATGATGCCCGGCTTACCGAGCATCTCCGGTGGCAGGGGCACGTGCATCGGGTACCTCTTCGAGGGGATCCGGGAGCTGATCGCTATGACGATGGTCGTGCCCGAGCTCTCGTTGCCCAGGTTGTTCTGGATGACGAGAGCGGGACGCCTCTTCCCCTGCTCCGAACCCCTGACGGGATCGAAGTCCACGATGTGGATGCAGCCGCGCCGCACAGTCACCTGCGTCACCATTCGGGCAGACACTCGGCGCCCGCGGCCAGGTCGTCCTCGGCCATCCGGCGGTCGATCTCGCGCATCTCCTCGTAACCCTCCCGCATCAACGCCCGAACGTGCTCCGCGCGTAGACATGAGATGGCATCGATCACCAGTTGGGTCTTGGTCTCTCCGGTCTCGGCTGAGCGCTCCTCCAAGTACTCGATCGCCCACATCGGTAACCGGACGTTGAAAGGCTTCGCCGCCCGCGGATATCCGGCCACCAGCAATCCTCCTTGGTTGCAGAGCCCTAGGATGCACCCTGCCTTCTCCCCGCAGGGTGCATCTACCATACCTCGACCTCCCTGCTATGTAAAGACTTAATGCTATACGTTACGACAATACAAGCACGCGCAACCTGACGGCCGGGATCGAGAGTAGCCGCGCCTCAGACGTCTGGGAATACAACCAAGGATGGGCGGGTGAAGGACACCCGCGTATCGACCTCGCCCGCTCTTGTATAGTGGGGCGACGATGTCCCGCCTCTCCCTGTACTTAAGCCAGCTGCTCAGCGGTATGGTCGCCATGACCTTGGGCCCGGTGCTGAACACCGTGCTCAACGATCTCGGCATCCCGCTTGCCAAAGGCGGCACCCCGGCGCTGACCTACTTCTTCGCCACCATGATCGGCCTCCTGTCGCTCAACTTCCTGATGGCCAGAGTGCCGGTGAGATGGTGCCTGTGCGGCTGCGCCTTCGTCGAGGCCGTGGGGCTGGCCGCCACCGCCCTTCTGGCGCGCGGCCTGTGGTCGTTCGCGGCGCTGTACTTCATCGTGGGGCTGCCGTGCTGGGTGCTCGCCGGTGTCCCCGGGATGTGGGTCAGCGCCCACGTCCGCG
>DAIRFC010000132.1:0-1235 GCA_036795215.1 Actinomycetota bacterium
GTCAGGCCCAGCAGGAGAAGCCAGCCCAGGACCTCCAGTATCTGCCCGGCAGTGTTGGCCATTGTCCGGCCGTAGTAGAGCGTCACGTGAGGCTGGGTCGGGATGACCATCATCATCGACGGCGAGACCAGGTAGGGGCCCTCGGCGCCTTCCACGTGCCAGTTGGGGAAGTACGAGATCCGTACGTAGTGCGGCTGACCAACGGCCGTGGTGTCGAAGGTGAGCTTCTCGTTCTCGAGGAACTCGTTGGTGACCCGCCCGTCGGTCACAAGCGGCGTCACAGGCGGATCGGTGGCCTCGTCGGGAGTGATCTCTTGGAACTGCTGCAGAGGCTCCTCTCCCCTGTCCCACACCAGCGGCACTTGGAGAGCCTGTTCGTCCAGATACCACTTGTTGGCCATATCGCGCCACGCGCTCTGTTCCATGTCCACGCGCACCGGCTCGTTCTGCATCACCTCGACGTATCCCGTGCAGCCTGTGATGCGGAAGATGTGGTACTCACCAAAGACGGTCAGCAGCTCCGCGCGTGGATCGGCCTTCATCTCCGAGACGACCTCTTCTGAGTACGCGATCATGTAGGGGATGTTCATGAACTGCAGGTGAGTGATGCCCATGGCCACGTCGCGTGGCGGGTAGTCGACCCCGATGATGGCGTGGCTCGCTTCCTTGGAGAGCTCCGCCTGGTTGATGAAGTGGAACGCCGCCGTGTAGGAGGCCTCCATCAGGGTGCCTTCCATCGTGTCCAGACGCGTCCAGTAGGGGATGATCTCAAAGGCCCGCGGCGTACCGAACTCATCGAGCTTCTGCCCGTGCTCCACCATCACGCGCCCGGGCTCCAGCGTGTCGAGGAAGTTGTTGATCTGCTCGTACTGAGCCCAGTTGGACTTGCCTTCGTAGCCGGAGTAGTTCCATTTGATCCACCCGGCCGCCGTAGTGCTGGTCACGATGAGCACCGCCCCGATGACCACCGCGAACACCGGCGCGTAGATACGCCGGGACGTGATGCCACGCAGGCCGAACAGATCGCGCATCATCACCATGAACGGGCGCACCATCCATGCGGCTCCGTAAGCGGCCCACATATGGATGGAGAAGTAGAAGAAGGGGAGCACACGGGCATTCCACAGACGCCCGTCGGGCAGCACCCAGAACATCACCAACGTGACCACCGTGATCCACGCCAGAGGCAGCAGCCTCCGTTCTTTGCGCGCTACAGCGTACGCCATCCCGATGAG
>DAIRFC010000132.1:1335-4306 GCA_036795215.1 Actinomycetota bacterium
TAGAAGGTCAGCATGGGCATGCCGGCGTACCAGCCCGGCGCCCACCCTGTCAGACGGAAGTTGGGCAGCAGCTCCTGGATGAGGTACTGCGCAGGGTAATGATGCGCCCCGGTGTCGCCCCCGGCCGTCGTGGTGAGGCTGAAGAGAAGGTTGGGCTTATAGAAGACGAAGAGCGTCGCATAGATGGCGACGAAGGCGAGAACCGTGGGAAGCCAGTCCCACACACTCCCCTTGCTCTCGACAAGATCCTCAGGCTTCTCAGGCGTGGGATCCAGGTCTCCCCTCCCTCCACAGCACCATCCGCAGGTCCATCAGGCCCCATATTGTACGCGGTATGCGACGTACTATGGAAGAACGAGGTTTCCGCTTCTCCTCCACGGTCACCGGCAACGCCCTGACGACCACTCCTTCACGACGGGCCCGGATGATCAGCTCGGTGTCGAAGAGATCGGTGGTCCGCACCGTGCGGGGGGCGAAACGCTGCACCACCTCACGCTTGAGGACCTTCATGCCATGCGTGTCGTCCATGCGACGGTCGAACAGCACGCGCAGAATGGTGGTGAAGCCAAGGGAGATGAGATGCCGCGCGGCCGACCTGCGGTCGTCCGCGCCCTCCACCAGCTTGCTCCCCACCACGATGCCCGGGCCCGGTGCGGCCCCGCCGCCCGCGCCGCCGGAGCCGGAGGCCGCCTGCGGCGCCCCGGCCGGGGCGCCCACTCCCACGAGCACGTCCCCCGCCTTGAGCATGAAATCCACGTCGTGGAAGTCGATGTCGAAGTTGACTATGAGGTCGCCCTCCCCCGCCAACATGCCCGCCTTCATGGCCGCGCCATAGTCGGGCACGGGGCAGCGCAGCGCGCGGATGCGAGGGTTGGCCGCGGCCAGCGCCTCGGCGATGGCCGGCGTCTCGTCGGTACTGCCGTTCTCGGCCAGGATGAGCTCGTAATCGACCCCGCGGGCCTCGAGTCCGGCAACCAACTCCGCCACCTCATCAGCCAGGCACCCGGCCTCGTTGTGGATGGGTATGACTATTGAATAGCGCGGCATGTCAGCCATGCTTCACGTCCTTGACCGCCGTGTGCTTGAAGGCGAAGTAGCGGCTGCCGAGGAAGTTCCAAGTCACCGACACCACCGCGGCCGCAAACGCTTTGGCCATGCGCACCCAGACCGTCCCGGAATCGATCCAGATGCCGAGCAACGTGAAGACCACTATGTTCACGATCAGAGGCGGCGTGTTCACGGCAAAGAAGACGGCAAACTCGCGCTTGCCGCGCTCCGAACCGCCGGCGCTGAAGGTCCAGTACTTGTTCCAGACGAAGCTGTTGCAGATTCCCGCCACGTACGAGATGCCTTTCGCAGCCACATGCGGCATGCCGGGAATGAGGCTCAACAAGTAGAAGATGCCCAGATCTACGCCGGTATTGATGACTCCCACTATGATGAACCGAACCGCTTGACCGGTCCAACGGTCGCGGTGCAAGAGCCTGCGAATCAGGTCCACAAATCCCCACAATCCCTAACGGTCCCCCCGCCGGAGACGAGCGGTCTATATGCTAACATCCTCGGGTCTTCTGATGCCTTTCACGAGCAACATCCCACCAAAGCTGCGGAGCACCGTCGCCTTCCGCACCATCGGCTGCAGGCTCAACCAGTGCGAGACCGCCCAGATGCAGGAAGCTCTGCGTGAGAGCGGGTACGAACTCGTCGACTGGAGCCAGCACGCCGACATCCGTGTGGTCAACACATGCACTGTGACGCACAAGAGCGACAGGACGTGCCGGCACGAGATACGCGCCGCCAAGCGCTTCGATCCCGACTGCCTCATGGTCGCCGCCGGTTGCTACGCCCAGGTGGACCCCGAAGCGGTGGCCGCCATCGAAGGGGTCGACCTGGTGTTGGGAAACATCGACAAGATGCGGCTGCCCGGGCACCTGGCGACCCTGCTTGGGACCCTGCCAGGAAGCCACCGGGCGGACGGGGGCGGCCACGCCGGGACTGAGGAGCCCTCGGGCGGCGCCGCGCCGCACGGCGGCGGCGCGGCGCGCCCTCCGGTCGTAGTCACGCCCTACGGCGACCATCCCACGTTCCACGGCGATTTCTTCACTCATGTCTACGGGTACACCCGGGCCTTCCTCAAGATACAGAACGGATGCGACGCCCATTGCGCCTACTGCATCATCCCTCTGGCTCGAGGCCCGGCGCGCAGCATGCCCCAGGCCGAAGTCCTGGAGCAAGTGCGCCTCCTGGCCACCCGGGGCTACCGGGAGGTCGTGCTCACCGGCATCCACTTGGGAAAGTGGGGCCGCGACACCGGGGAAGGCTCCCTCGCCGATCTTCTGGCTCTTCTCGTCGAACAGGGAGGGGCCGACCGCTACCGGTTGAGTTCCATCGAGCCTCTGGAGGTGGATGAGGCCCTGCAAGAGGCCGTCCACCGAGCGGGCGACCGGGTGGCACATCACTTCCACCTGCCGCTTCAGAGCGGAGCTGATTCGGTCCTTCGCCGGATGGGCCGTCCCTACACGGCCGCCGAGTACCTGAAGGTGGCGGCCGCGCTCGCGCGCCGCTTTCCCGAGGCCGCCCTGGGCGCCGATGTCATCACCGGGTTCCCCGGCGAGACCGACGACGAATTCGAAGAGACCTACTCGTTCATCGAGAGCAGTCCCATCACCTATCTCCATGTGTTCAGCTACAGCGACCGCCCGGGAACTGCCGCCTGCGCCATGCGACCCAAGGTGCATGTCGAGACCATCCACGAACGAACGCTGCGCTTACGCGCCTTGGGGGAGAATAAGAAGGAGGCGTTTCGCGGTAGGCTTGTCGGGACCGAACAACGAGTCTTGATCCTCAAAGAGCGGTCTACCGATGGACGCCTGGTGGGACTCACCGGCAACTATATGGAGGTCCTCGTGACCGGCGACGAGCTACTGACCAACCGCTTCGTCCGCATGCGCCTCGACGGCGTGCGGGCCGA
>DAIRFC010000023.1:0-1282 GCA_036795215.1 Actinomycetota bacterium
CCCACCCCGCAACCTGCCTCCAGCACCCGGCCGCCGGCGGGGAAGCGGGTGTCGGCATGCAGAAAGTCGGTGAGTGCAGTCGCCTGGTCGACGAGCCGCTCACTCTCCCGGGGCGTGTACCCGTGTACGTAGTCCGGTCTGCCTGGGTGATCCGTGCGCATGGCTGCATCTTAGCAGTGCTGTAAACTGGGGCGGGCGCATCTCGGCTCGAGACTGCGTAGCCAGACAGCCAGGAGGCCTCCGTGATCATCCTTTTCTTCGGCGACGTGATAGGCAGACCGGGTCGCGATCTGCTGACCAGCAAGCTGCCCACGCTTCGGGAGCGTTTCAACGCCGACGCCGTCATAGCCAACGGTGAGAACGCGACAGACGGCACCGGCATCCGGCAGAAGCACGCGGATGCCCTGCTCGCTGCGGGTGTCGACGTGATCACCACCGGCAACCATATCTGGCGGCAGCGCGACGTGTATCGATATCTGGACGAGCAGCCCCGCATAGTCCGCCCGTTCAACTTTCTCGACTCAAACCCCGGGCATGGCGTGACGGCGGTCGACACCCCCGGCGGACGTTTGGGCGTGATCAACCTCAGCGGCGCTCTCTACCTGAACCCGGCTCGTTCGCCTTTCGAAGTGGTGGAAAACGCTTTGGAACAACTGCAGGGGGTCCGTAGCATCGTGGTCGACCTGCACGCGGAGGCCACGAGCGAGAAGGTGGCCATGGGCTGGCTCCTGGACGGCCGGGTGAGCGCCGTGATCGGTACTCATACCCATGTCCGCACCGCCGACGCCCGGATACTCCCACAGGGCACCGCCTGCATCACCGACGCGGGCATGTGCGGCCCCCGTGATTCCGTCATAGGGGTGAAAAAGGAGATCGTCCTGGAGCGTCTCCTGACCCAGATGCCGATGCGTTTCGAGGTAGCCGAAGGAGACGTGTGGCTGGAAGGTGTGGTGGTCGAGACAGGGCCGGATGGCCGGGCAGTACGCATAGAGCCCTTCGAGGCGAACGCGGGGTCGTAGCTCTATTCCAGCTTCTGAGTGGCCGAGGTGGCATAGGGACCTCCGCGGAGCACTGCGGACGTACCGCAAAGCTCCGCTCCAGTCCCTACGCCACCTCGGCGACCCCGATGTCCGACCAGGGCTGCGGGCTCGCTTTCGCCTCGCACTCCTAGGAGGGTCTGTGACAGACACTCTCCACTGAGTGGTGCGCCGCGGCGCCAAGCCGCGCTGCGCCACCTCCTTGCCTGAATTTGCCGAAAGGCGGCGTGCAAGCGCGCTGAGTG
>DAIRFC010000023.1:1382-9209 GCA_036795215.1 Actinomycetota bacterium
TCAGAGGCGCAGGTACGCGGTCTTTCGGTCAGTCAGAGTGTGCCGGTGAGGTCGTGGAACACCAGCCCCGTGGGCAGCTTGGGATAGAAGAACGTCGCCTTCTGAGGCATGCGTTCTCCGCTGAAAGCACAGGCGCGGATCTGGTCGAGGCGCGTGGGATTCATGAAGAACCCGGCCTGGAAGTCGCCCGCCGCCAGGCGGGCGAAGGCCTCCCCAAGGTCCTTGAAGTAGGTCACGTGCTTTTCGGCGGCCATGTCGTCCGCTGTCAAGCCCAGCGCCCTTTCCAGAATGAGAGTTTGCAGTATGGTGACATCGAGTTCCTGATAGGCCGCGCTGTGGCCCGGCGCCGCCGCGCGCGCCGCGGCCTCGTCGGTGAGCCGCAGACCGTAGGCCGCGTCAAAAGCCGGGCCCCATAGGCCGAAAGCGGCACGGGGGTGGTCGGCGAGGTAGGTGGTTATCGCCGTCTGCGTGATTCTCGACGCCTGGGCTGCTGCGTCGGGGTCGTCCGCACGAGGCGGGTCTGCAGTGCCGGTAAGCTTGTCGACCTCGAAGATGCCCGCGAGCGAGCGAGTAAGTCCGGCCAACATCTTCGGATCAAGGCCGGACATCAGGCGATGCGTGCTATAGACCTCCAGCCCGGGGTCGGCCATGTTACTGAGATAAGCCAGAGCATAGTCGAAGGCCTGGGGCGGATCGCCCGCGCCGGCTCCCTGGGCCTTTTGATAGCGGAGGGCCGTCTCATAGCGATGGTGTCCGTCCGCGATGATGAACCGGGATGGATCCAGATACCGCCGGACGATGTCGAGCAGTTCGGGGTCGGCCGTAGGCCAGAGACTGGTGACGGTACCCGCCTCATCGGTGACGGTGCTCGCGGGTGATACGGCGGAGCCCAAACGCGAAGCCCAGGCCGCGGTGATATCGTCCCCCGGTAGGTCGTAGAGGAGGAACACAGGGCTCAGGCTCATGCTGGTGGCCGTCATGAGGCGAAAACGGTCTTCTTTGGGACCGGACAGGGTCTGTTCGTGGGGGAAGACCACGCCTTGGTCGAACTCGTGAAGGCGGATGACGGCGAGGAAGCCATGCCGTACGCTGGGCTTGCCGTCCGGGCCTGTGAAACGCTCCTCGACGAAGGTGAGCGACGGCTCCGGATCGCGGACGAGGACGCCCTCCCTCTTCCAGCCGGCCAGCTGAGCGGCGGCCCGCGTGTACTGGTTGTCGCAGTCGCCGTCGCTTGGGGTGGTCATACCCAGGTCGACCCTCACGACGTTGTAGCGGCTCGCTGCGTAAAGACGGGACTGTAGTTGCGGCCCGATGACGTCGTACGGCGGCGCGACCAAGCGACCCAACTCTCCCGCGGCGGGAGCGTAGCGCCACGCACGGAAGGGTGCCACGGTCTGCACGTGCTTCTCCTTGTGTAGGGATTCGGACGGATGGGCCGTCTCGGGAATCATAGCATCGAGGCCGCAGCCCCCAGCCCTTGTCCGTTGCTTATAAGGCGGCGAGACGCTAGATTGATGAAGACACATCGATCGCGTCGCCGGGTGCCGCTGGGACATCCGGCCGACCAGCCAAGGAAGGTGCGCTCATGGGGCTGATGGACAAAGTCACGCAGGGGCTCGAGCGAGCCGCCCAGGAGGCTGACAAAGTCTTCGACAAAGGTAAGAGCAAAGTCGGGGAACTCCAGCTTGAGATGCAGATGGATGGCCTGGCGAAGAAGCTGGGCTATATGGTCTTCGACTTCTACCGCGGCCGTGAGATAGACCAGGCCCAGCGTCAGAAGTATCTTGATGACATGTCGAGCATCGAAGACAAGCTACTGCACATGAAGGCGGAGGCCGCGGCCCGCAAGCAGGCCGAGGCCGAGGCTCGTGCTCAAGCGGCGGCGCAGACCGCGGCTCCGGCCACAGCTCCCACTGAGCCAGACACCGCGGCTGCGACCACGGCCGAGACCGCGACTGAAATGGACGACCGGGCGGCAACCGATCCCGTCCCGCCCGCCGGTGTTTAGGGGCGAAGCCGCATGACGACCAAGATCCACGATCTGAACCTCAAACAGCTCACCGCGCTGCTGGCCGGCGATGCGCAACTGCAGGCGCGCCTGGCTGCCGGTGAGACCTTTCGGGTCCGCACTCCTTTCACGTACCCCGGCCGCCTTGGAGCGGTGACCATCACTATCGGTCCTCGTCCGGAGCCCGACCCGGAGCCGGAACCTGATGATGAGGGCCGGACGCTCGACAGACAGGTGTCGGAAGCCGTCCCGCCGGAAGGGGCGCCTCCCGAGCGAGGGCCGGCTCGACCCGCCCAGGAGCCTCCCGCTCCGCCACCTCCGGATGCCATCCGGATCACCGATAGCGGGGGCCTGCTCAAGTACCTGCCCGAACAGGGCATGGAGCTAGAGGTCGACATGGTCATGAGCAGAACCGTCTTCCACGCTGTCCGGCAGTGGGAAGGCGGGGGCATCGCGCGCGGGCAGGTGTATCTAGACTCGACGGCCGGGAGTGTCACTCAAGACCTGTGGCAGTTCCTGCAATTGGTCGCGGAGGTCATCGGGCTTCGGCACTCCAAATACAAGGACGCTTTGGTTCAGCTCGAGAAGCGACGGGAGACAGAGCAGGGCGTGTCCAAGTGGCGCCCTACCTAGCGCCCGCCAACCGACCTCTTTCTCAACCTATGGTCGTGTAGGTCTCGAACACCGGCGGCGCCTCCAGGTGCCGCTTGACCGCGCACATGTCGGCAGCGCGTACGACGGCGTCCCGATACTTCGGGGGGAAATCTGGCGGCAGTTTGATCTCCAGGGAGACCTTGGTGACCATGTGGGTCTCGCCATCTCGTTCTACGCTCACGTTGACCCCTGCACCCTCCGTCGGCAGACCTCTCTGCTGAAGGAAGCTGAGCACATAGATGCCTGCACACGTGCCGATCGACGCGACGAACAGGTCGAACGGTGCGGGCGCGCTTCCATCGCCTCCAGCCATGGCGGGCTGGTCGGTCTCGATGACAAAGCCCCTGTAGCGCGCGTGCACGCGCCTATTACCAGGGAAGTAGACCTCCATGTCCATGGACGTGCTCCTTGCCGGTCGTTTGCCCCATCAAGGATAGCGCAGGGGACAGACCGGTGGGCCCGCTACCGTGGGGCCGGATTGATCCGATCCGTCTGAGCCCTATCGACAAAGGCCAGATCGCCCGTGGCGGGCGAGACGGCGTTGAACTCGGCAAGGGCCTCGAGCATCCATGCGAAGCCTTCCTCGATCGCCATGGAGAGATAGAGCAACTGTGAACGGTCGAGGATGGCGGCCTGCTCGAATCCACACTCCGGGCACCAGAGAATGACTCCCCAGACGTCGTCGCTCTCCTGCTGCCACCCGGTTGCCTGCACCAGAGGCGAGGCACAGGAGCGGCAGAACATGTTGGGCGCGACCGTCCGAGAGGTGTGTTCGTTCATGCTGTTTTCCATATGGGTCATATCGACGGTAAGGGCCTTGAGGTTTAGCGGATACTCCGACCGCGGCTGGCTACCGCAGTTCCATCTTTGGTTGTATTCGCTCAGCCGGGTCGGCTCGTTATCCTGCGCTTCCCGGTGGCTGCTGGTGCTGGGGCCGGCAGTCACCGGGGTGAAGGCAAGGGGACATCGAGCGTGACGAGGAGGAGGACATCGTGAACAGCGTGCACCTGATCGGCCGGCTGGCCACCGACGTGGAGGTCAAGGAGGTGAACGGCGGGTCGAAGGTGAGCAGCTTCATCCTGGCGGTGGATCGCAACGCGGAAGAGGCGGACTTCTTCAGGATCAAGGCTTGGAACTCGCAGGCCGAGGCCGCCGGAGACCATCTGGGCAAGGGACGGCGCATCGCCGTGGAGGGCTCCTTGCGCCAGGATGTGTACGAGAAGGATGGCGAAGAGCGCAAAGCCGTGTCGGTAGTGGCCAGACGGCTCGAGTATCTCTAGACCTCACCGCAGGCCGGACCCGGCGCCCCGTGGGGCGCCGGCGTCACGGCAACGCATGAAGCGCAGGCCTTCTACAAGAAGAGAACCACATGACAACTGTTGACACTCTGGTGTGCGTTGATACGATGGCGTCTTCTGCGGGCGTGATGCCCGGCAGTCGATTCTCCGATCTTGATCTGCGGGAAGCGCCGGTGTTGCGAGCATCCGATCTTGAAGAACAGCGCGCCAGGACGATAGCGGCAAAACTCAGTCTGCCTCACATGGGCTTCGTCATGGGCCGTGCGCGCCTCCACGACCTCGTGGAGCCGGTCCGTGGCGGCGGGGTCATCTCACTGGTAGCGGGCCCGGGCTACGGCAAGACGGCCTTCATCGTCGACCTGCTCTCGGCCGCCGGTGGGCGGACGATGTATCTGTCTTTGGAGGAGAGCGATCGCGATCCCATCCGCTTTCTCACCTATCTCATGGCCGGACTTGGCATGGAGCCCTCCGACGGACCGGCGGCTCGGTCTCTTGCTTGGCCGGAGCCCGGTATCATGGACATGGCGGTGCTCGATCTTACCGCGGAGACGGCGGATTTCATCTCCCGCTTAGCGGGGCAGTCGACCCTCGTCGCTCTGGACGATCTCCATCTGGTCGAATCATCGCCTCAGGTGGTGGCAGCTCTGGAGTCCATCATCCGAGGGGCGCCTCCGGGTTGGACCTTCCTTTTGTCCTCACGAAGACCCCTCCCACTCAGGCTGGACGGAGTGAGCCTGGGCGGAAGGGTCGTGCGGCTTCAGAATAGGGAGTTGCGACTGACCCCACGGGAAGTGGCTGCGTGGGTCTTGCGGAATTGGTCGGTTCAGCTGGACGCTTCAGAAGCCCGGGCCCTATGGCGTCTCACCCAGGGCTGGCCGGCCGCTTTGGTGCTGCTTGGGCAGCGTCTGCTGTCGCGTCGTGGCACCATGGACCGAAAGGACGTCGTGGGGGTCATCGAGCGTGGGCGCGACCTACGGACGTACCTCGAACGCGACATCCTATCCGGGCTCGACGGACATGCTGCCCAGACCATGCTGACAGCGGCTCTTCTCCCGAGGGTCATCTTCCCGCGTGACGAGGCGTTTCTGCCTGGTCCGCCCGGTTGCGCCGAGGCCATTCTTGAAGACCTGGTCGCCCGAGGGTTCCTGGTGACCCGAGTGGGGCTTAGAAGCTACAGGGTCCATCCGTTGGTGCGGGCCTTTGCCGAGCGGGAGGCCTGCCAGATCGACCAGGCAAGCAACCTCATGGGCCGGGCCGCCAGGCATCTCGAAGATACCGGCGAACCGCGCGAAGCGGCGACTCTCTATCTCCGGGCCGGCCGGTACGATGAGGCGGGGCGTCCTTTGCGCCAGCTTGCTCTCTCCTCGCTCAACGCGGCGTTGAACTTCACCAGTGACGAATGGTTGGAGCTCATTCCGTACACCGGGGCGTCAGGCTGCGCCGAGGGGCCTTGGCTGCTGGTCACCAAAGCCCGGATCCTACAGGAGCAGGGTCAGTACGCCCAGGCTGCGGAGATCTACGAGCGGGCGGCGCGCTACCTAGCCGCGGCCGGCGACAAAGAAGGACTGCTGCCCGTTCTCCTGGGTTCGGCCTTCTGCCTCTTCAACCAAGGCTTCTGGGACGAAAGCCTGGCTGTGATGAAGCGGTGCCACGTTGTCGCCCGCACGGCCCGGGAGAAGGTGGAGGTGCTGGCGGTGGAGGGCGGTATCCTGGCCTGTCTCTGTCGCTGTGACGAGGCAGTCGAGGACTGGGAGAAGGCTCTTGCCCTAGCCCCCGCCGAGGGGCGGGAGTTCCTCACCCGGCGGGTCTGCATACAGCGCATGCGGCTGCACTACTCGCTGGGGGAGCATCGGCTGGCCAGATCGTGGGCAGACAAGGCCCTTGGCGAGAAAGACGGCCGGCGGTCGCTGCAATCCGCCCTGGCCCTCAACGGCGCAGCTGTGTTCGCATGTCTCATGGGCGACTACGAAGCGGCATCTCGAGCGGCCGACGAGTGCGAGCGGCTGGTATGTGCTCGGGGCTACTCCTTGGTGGGAGCCTCATGTGTCATCAGCCAGGCGTCCATCGCGTTGGGCAGGTGGGACTACCGGCGCGCCCTTGCCAAGATCCGAGAAGCCCAGGCGATCGCCGTGAAGACCGGCGACGTCGAGGTGCGCTTCTGGGCCGAGAGTCTTTGGGGGGACCTCTGCCGGCGCACCGGCAATGCCCAGCGGGCTCTCGAGCATCACCAGGTGGCTCTCGACCTTGTCGACAAGAATCGACTGGCCGTGTTCGAGCGGGTGTATGCGATGGTCTCGCTGGGCATGGATCTGGCTCTTCTGGGCAGAAGACAAGAAGCGCAGACCTCGCTCGAAGAATCGGCGCGAGCCGCTAGGCGCTCGGGCCTCAAGAGCTCTTTGGCTCCCGCCCTCTTCTATCTTGGGTGGTTTCACGCACAGGCGGGCCGGGAGCATGAGGCGGCTCGCTCTCTTGCAGAAGCGATGCGGATCGCCGAGGAACACGGACACCTGCACTTCTTCAGCCAGGAGGCGAAGGTGGCGCTGCCCGCCCTTGCTCTATGCGACCGCTTCGGGTCTGGAGCATTCATCCGAGAGCGTGTCCTCCCCATGCTCCCAGATAACCTGCGTCGCCGGTTTCTGGAGCTTGCCGAAGGGAGGCTCTACCCGACCGACGAACCGTTGGGGATCGTGGGGAGGCGACACTCGCCCGTGCGGGCAGTCGCTCATGCGGACGACGATCGATCCGTCCCGTTCGGGCACGAAGGAATGGACACGCTCACCGACCGTGAGCGGGAGATCCTCAAGATGATAGCTCTGGGCATGTCGAACAAAAGCATAGGAGCCGATCTCTACATCACTGAGAAGACGGTGAAGACGCATGCCAACAACGTCTTCCGCAAGCTGGGGGTCAACAGTCGCGTGCAGGCCACACTGGTCTACCAGAGCTACCAGAGGGCATGCACGAGAAGGCCCACCGGTCGGCCGGGGCGGAGATAGGGGATCCGCTCGGCCTGGTCCGGTGGGCCATGGACTGGGAGAGTCCGCTTGGTGGAGAGCTGCGCTACTTGGCCAGCTGCAGCGGTATCTCGACCACGTTGATCTGGGAGCCGTCTTTGGGCGACTCGGCAAAGACGATGAGGCCACCCAGGCCGGGCTGGTCGACTGTGAACGGCACTGTGACGTCGAAGGTCCCGCGCGTCCCCGTGCCCGAAGAGGCCATGACCATCTCCTCAGCGATGATGAGGCCGTCCCAGTTCACGATGTTCACCTGGAAGACCGCCTCGAAGACGTTCGCGGTGCCGGTGATGCGCAGGGGGCTGCTCACCGTCTGCCCCAGCGTTGGGGACTCGACCAAGATGGCGGGCGACATGCTCTCATAGTCGTCCCGGGTCTGCGGACGGTCGATGATGATGCCTTCTCCGCCCAGTACGTCGATCGGTTCGCCGTCGAGCTTGAAGTCGACGCCCTCCACGGTCGGGAACTGGGTGAGAGTGAAGACCACCTGGGCCAGACGCATGAACATGGACAGGCTGCCGCCACCCGAGGAGTACTCCCGTGACAGGTCGACGGTGGCCACGCCATCAGCGATGTTGAGTCCCAGGAAGGTGGTGCCGTCGGGGATGTTACTGACCATGCCGGCCTCCCGCTCCGCATCGGTGGGGCCTTCGAGAAGAGCCCGCATCGCCGCGGCTCCCACTTCCAGCGTCTGGGGGATCTCTCGGGTGGAGGCGCATATCTGCTCACCACAGGAGAAGTAGACCCTCACCGCCATGGTCTCCTCGACGGTGGTGGTAGTGGTCTCGGACGGCGCGGTGGTGGTCGTATTCTCAATCGCCTCGGTCGTGGTGGTCGGGGCGGGCTCGGTCGT
>DAIRFC010000023.1:9309-10700 GCA_036795215.1 Actinomycetota bacterium
CGGGCGCCTCCGCCGGGAACGTTCATGGCGACGATGTCTCCGCCCAGCAGGCGGGCGTTCTCTCTGGCGATGGCCAGGCCAAGACCGCTCCCCCGGCTGGACGACCGGCTGGGGTCGGCTTTGTAGAACCGGTCGAACACGTGGGAGAGGTGCTCTACGGCGATCCCGGAGCCGCTGTCGGTCACGCCGATGTGGATCAGGCCGCGTTGTGCGTCTCTCTGCGTGTCGTGGCCGGGCGCTTCGCGGGCGTCGATGGCCACGGGAGCCGCGCCGTGCTTGAGGGCGTTCTCAACCAGATTGACGATGATGCGCTCCAGACGGCGCCGGTCGGCCCGGACGATCAGCCCGGCTCGTGCTGCCAAGGGCGCGGTCGTGTCGTCCTGCACCGGCTGTTCTGGATCGCGGACGGCAAGCTGCACGCTATCGGACCACCCACGTACCTGAACGAGCTGGGCCAGGAACGGGCGCAACTGCACGGGCTCCAGCACCGTGTCGGCAGCTTGGGCGTCCAGGCGGCTTATCTCGAGTAGGTCGTCCACGAGCTGACGGAGGCGGCCTATATCAGTGTTGACCATGCCCACGAGCCGCGCGACCTCAGGAGCGCAGACCGAGGGGTCGCTCTCGAGCTTGGACCTGAGAAGCGACGCCTCGCCCACCAGTGCCGAAACCGGCGTGCGGAGCTCGTGGGTCACGTCGGCTACGAAACGGCGCTCGCGGGCCTGCCCCGCCTCCAGATCGAGCATCTTGGCCTGTAGGTTCTCGGCCATCCGGTTGAAAGACGCCGCCAGTACTCCGAATTCGTCAGACCCCGCGGGGAGGCGTATGTCGAGGTCGCCTTGGGACATCTGCACCGCTGCCTTGCTGGCCTGCCGTACCGGTCTCAAGAGCCGTTTGGCCAGTAGATACCCGGCGATGGCGCCCAAGACGGTCAGTATGGCTCCGGCTATGAGAAGGATGTTCCGCAGAGTGGCGAGGCCGGCCAGGCGGGCGTCCTGGGGATAGAAGAAATAGGCCGTCACTTCTCCAGAGCGCACCGGGCCACCTACCACGAGCGTCTGCCTGCCGGAGACCTGGATGGTCTGATATCCGATACGGCCCTCGGCTACTTTGGACGCCAGTTCTGCTGTGATCAATTCGCGGGTGACGTTGAATCCCGAGACGTACGGGGAGCCGTCCCCGACGTCTATGAGAGTCGCGAACTCACCTCTGATCTGGAAGGCGTCGACGAGCCGCTCGTAGTCGGTCTCGTCAGGAGCCTCGGGGAGCATCGAATCGGCAAGAAACAGATTGAATTTGGATTGTGTGAGCGCTTTGTCGAGAGCCTCCTGGTCCTGTGCGGCCTTGGAGATGAAATAGGCGGACAGGGCGAGGGCTAGAGCCGTGATCACGAC
>DAIRFC010000023.1:10800-14797 GCA_036795215.1 Actinomycetota bacterium
TGGCCGGCGTGGCGCGCCAGCTCGTAGAGCAGCCGGAACTCCGTGACTGTAAGAGGTATCTCGTCGTCGCCACGGCGCACCGAGTAGGCGGCCGGATCGATGGTGAGAGGCCCCAAGGTCAGCACCGACGGTGTAGCGGGCGGTGCCTCTGCGCTTGAGGGAGCCGCGGCAGCGGCAGTCGCTCCGGGAACGCCGGGGGAAGTGCCCGCAGCACCCGCCGAAGCGATGAGCGAAGCCCGTCGTAGAGCCGACCGCACCCGGGCGAGGAGTTCCGGGAATTCGAAGGGCTTGGTCACGTAATCGTCGGCGCCCGATTCGAGCCCCTCCACCACGTCTTCAGTCGACGCGCGGGCGGTGAGCATCACGATGGGGACGAGCGAGATCTTCCGCAGCTCACGGCACACGGAGAATCCGTCCAAGCCGGGCAGCATCACATCGAGAAGGACGAGGTCGGGCGGCGACGAGGCGAACGCTATGAGCGCCGATGGCCCATCCTCAGCCAGCACGACCCGATAGCCCGCTTCCTCCAGCCCTAAGCGGATCACCTCGCGCAGCGAGGGGTCGTCTTCGACTACGAGCAGCGATCTGTCCATGCCCCGATTATCCCCCTGGCCCCTGCCGGGGTCCAGTCTGTTCGTGCTGTCTCTGCACGAACGGGCGCCGGCGTGGTCCCAACAGGTGGGGACGCTGAGGGCGGACGGTCCCCTAGTGGCCACCGGCGGAAGAAAATGGCGCTACAAGCGGTCTTTCTGTCATTGACAGCCGATATATGGGGTGCTAGCCTCGCCAACATACAATATCTGGTGTCCGGCTGAACGACCTGTCCGTGCTCGACGATCTTGTGTCCAATGGGGGGTCCGGCATGTGTACGCTACAGGTAGCCGAAGAACAGTACGATCCCGGTAGGAGTGTGATTGCGTGAACTGCCCCTATTGTGGATTCCCCGACAGCCGGGTGATCGATTCCCGCGAGACCGAGATCAAGGAGGCCATCCGCCGCCGCCGTGAGTGCACCGCCTGCGGCCGGCGCTTCACCACGTACGAGAAGATCGAGGAGATCCCCATCACGGTCGTGAAGCGGGATGGCAGTACCGAGTTGTTCCATCCCGAGAAGCTTCTGCACGGGCTCACGCGGGCCTGTGCGAAGCGTCATGTGCCTGTGGAACGCCTGCAGGCCGTGGTAGCCGACATCGAGCGCGAACTGAGGGAGCAGTCGGCCTACCAAGTCCCGTCCGAGCGGGTGGGTATGATGGCTCTCGAGCGGCTTCAACAGGTCGATCTGGTGGCCTACGTCCGCTTCGCCTCGGTCTACCGCCAGTTCGAGAGCGTCGAGGAATTCAAAGCAGAACTTGAACAGCTTGCGAAAGAGGGCATCAGATGACCGTCACCGAGCTCAGAGCCTTGTCCGCCGAGCTGGAGCAGAGACTCTCCCCCAGCGCGAAGAAGGTCCTCGAAAAGCGGTATCTCAAACGGACACCGGAGGGGGAGCCCCTGGAAGCACCGGCAGACATGCTGGCGCGTGTGGCCGAGAACATCGCCGAGGCCGATCGTCTGTATCACCCGGAGGCGCCTCTCGATGGCACTATCACTGAGTTCTTCTCAGTCATGGCCGGCCTGGAATTCCTGCCCAACACCCCGACCTTGATGAACGCCGGCCGGGAGTTGCAGCAATTGTCGGCCTGTTTCGTCCTCCCGGTCGACGACAGCATGGAGTCGATCTTTGGCGCCATCCGCGACGCCGCCCTGGTGCACCAGTCGGGTGGAGGTACCGGCTTCAGCTTCAGCCGCCTGCGTCCCAAGAACGACCTGGTCAAGTCGACCATGGGTGTGGCCAGCGGGCCGGTCTCGTTCATGCGGGTGTTCGACATGGCGACCGAGACCATCAAGCAAGGTGGCACCCGGCGCGGCGCCAACATGGGCATCCTGCGCGTCGACCACCCGGATATCCTGGAGTTCATCAGGGCCAAAGAAGACGAGCATATCCTCAACAATTTCAACATCTCGGTGGGTGTCACAGAGGAGTTCATGGCGGCGGTGCTCACCGGCGGCGACTACGCGTTGCGCAATCCGCGCGACCGTCGTGAGGTCGGCCGGTTGAACGCCCGCGAGATCTTCGATCTGATCGTCGACCTCGCGTGGAAGAACGGCGAGCCGGGCATAGTCTTCCTCGACCGGTTGAACCGTGATAATCCCACGCCCGCCCTGGGCGAGATCGAGTCCACCAACCCCTGTGGAGAGCAGCCCCTTCTGCCTTATGAGAGCTGCAACCTGGGGTCCATGAATCTGGCCATCATGGTCAAGGATGGTGGCGTCGACTGGGAGCGTCTGCGCCGGGTCACCCGCACGGCGGTGCACTTTCTCGACAACGTCATCGACATGAACCGGTACCCGCTGGAGGCTATCGGAGAGATGACGCGGGGCAATCGCAAGATCGGCCTGGGCGTCATGGGTTGGTCGGATTTGCTCGTCGAGCTCGGCATAGGCTACGACTCGGACGAAGCAATACGCTTGGCCCACGAGCTCATGGGCTTCGTCGAAGAAGAGTCTATCAAGGCCTCTGAAGAGCTGGCGCTCGACCGAGGGGTGTTCCCCAATTGGGAACAGAGCATCTGGAAAGAGCGGGGCCGTCGTGTCCGCAACGCTACCCTCACCACCATCGCGCCCACAGGGACCATCTCCATCATCGCCGGTTGCTCGAGCGGCGTGGAGCCCATCTTCGCCCTCGCGTTCATCCGCAATGTGATGGACAACACCGAGCTGCCCGAAGCCCATCCGGCCTTTGAGCGGGTCCTCAAGGACCGAGGTCTCTACTCGGAAGATCTGATGAAAGCCGTCGCCGCGGTCGGAGGGCTCCACGATATGGATGTCCCCGACGATCTGAAGCGGGTGTTCGTCACGGCGCACGACGTCACTCCCGACTGGCACATCCGCATGCAGGCGGCTTTCCAAGACCACGTGGACAACGCGGTCTCGAAGACCGTGAACTTCCCCAACCAGGCCAAGCCTGAAGACGTGGAGCGTGTCTACCTGCTGGCCTACGAGCTGGGGGTCAAGGGCGTCACCATCTATCGCGACGGCTCCCGGCAGGAGCAGGTGCTCAACATCGGAGAGGTGAAGCGCAAGGGCGCCGGCAACGGGTCGTCTGACGGGCAGTCCATGCAGCTGGAGCTCGGTGCGCAAGGCGCCACTTTGATGCCGGTGCGCGCAAGCCGGTCCCCGGTGCTGCGCGGAGAGACCCGGGAGAAGGTAACGGGTTGTGGCAGCCTGTACGTCACCGTCAACGAAGACGATTTCGGCCCGCGGGAAGTGTTCGCCAACATGGGTAAGGCGGGTGGTTGCGCGTCGGCCTTCACGGAAGCCATCGGACGGCTTATCTCGCTGGCGTTCCGCTATGGCGTGCCTCCCGACAAGATCGTGAAGCAGCTCAGAGGCATCCGCTGTCACGTACCGCTCGGGTTCGGCCCCAACCAGATCCTCTCTTGCCCCGACGCCATCGGCAAGGCTCTCGCAGACAAGTACTATCTCAACGGTGGTAGCGACGGCGGAAAAGTCGTCGGACAATTGGAGATGCCCATCCAGGTGGCCCAGGGGGCGTGCCCCGATTGTGGCGGGGCGATAGAGCATGAGGGCGGTTGCATGGTCTGCCGCGCGTGCGGCTATTCGAAGTGTTCGTGATGCCTCCGCGCAGGCCGCGCGGCCCTGCGGTGGCAGAAGGGACCTGACGTGGCCCTTTTCATGGACATCGAGCTGGTCTCCATCGACGAGACCGGGCGGCCGGACGCCTTCGCGGTGGCGTTCGACGTGATCTACGCGGGCGAGACCTGGTGCCGCTCGCTGGTCTGCGTCGACGAGATGGTGGCGGTCCGGCTACAACGAGACGAGCGGGCCGTGATCACCGCGGCCCGCGATGCCTTGCTCGATCTATTGGCCGTGGAGCCCATGCCCGTGTCGTTTCACCTACGCGTATCGACCGAGGGCACGGAGGTTCTGGCCCGCGC
>DAIRFC010000023.1:14897-16836 GCA_036795215.1 Actinomycetota bacterium
GCGTCCGTCGGTGTCACTCAGCGATCCACTCGTTGGTCCACGCCGGTCGAGGCGGTGCGGTCCCGGAGTCGAGTATCTCCGTCCACTCCTCATCCGTGAGGCGCTCGTTCAGAGGGGCGGTGAATTCGTAGTAGGAATAGGAAGCTCCGCAGAAGACCTGGAGCTTGCCGCCATGCTCGAATGCCGCATACAGCACGAGTGGGTACCCAGTGGCCTCTTCCAGGGCCACGCCCAGGTTGTAACTCGTGTGGACGTCGGCGACGAGCGGGCTCTTCTCGGCGACCGGCGACAGAGTGAGACCCTGGTCCGAGGTGTCGTCGAAGTCCTCCAACCACTCCAAAGTGCTCCCGTAGTAGACGATGGTGCGGCGCTCCTCAGCGGTGAGCTCGCTGCCGTCAAGTTGCTTCTGGGCGATATTGGCCAGCGTCTCGGCCAACTCGATCATGGTGTCGAGCTTGTTGACTGCTTCGGAATCGATCAGGCCGAACTGATCCATCGATTGACGCATCGTGACGGCCAGCCCTGCGATCTTGTTGTAGAAGGCCGGATAGGGCTCCACGTAGCCCGCCACCTCAGGCTCCTCGCCGCCGTCGCCTTCAGCCACGACGGACTGCTTGGCGTAGAGGATGGTGTCGTGACGGAGTTCCGTCCAGCTCCCGAGGGCCGCGTTCAGACTCTTGCGCGCCCAGGCGCGTGACTTCATGAAATCGGGCGCCTCGTCGGCCGGGAAGGCCATGACTTCTTGGAGCGACTCCAGCCAGCCGGTATAGAGGTTGTCCGGCCAGAGGTCGCCGGACTTGGAGGAGAACTCGTCGTAGACCTTGCTGAGCTGGCTCTGGTAGTTGGTGTAGCGGTCTTGGTCGAAGTCCTCCGTGGCGATCTTGTAAGCCTCAGAGGAGCCGAGCACTGCCATCACATCGAGGCCCATGGGGAGCTCTCGCTTGGCCTCGGGCGGGCTCGCGTCGCCCACGTAGGCCCACACAAGCTGCTGGAAGGCATACGAGTCGGGGATATAGCGCTGGCCCATGACCCGGAAGCTGCGCTCGTTGGCTTCGCGGTTCTCCGTGTCGCCTTCGGCACGGACGGCTGCGGTGAGGATCTTGGGAGCCGGCAGTTCGTTCAGTTTCTGCCGCACCGCTGCGATCTTGGCTTCGTCGGCCAGGTCGTCGGGGGCGGGTTGTGCTGTGCCGTAGACCTCGGTGAGCACTGTGTTCATGTCGTCTACGGTGAGGTCGTCGGCACGGCCCACCAGAAAAGCGGTGGGCTCGTAGATCGCCTTCCAGGCCTCCAGAGCGGGACCCTGCAGCGACGACGAGACCAGTATGGCCCGGCGGGTCAGACTGACGGCTTCGTCCTCGCTGACGTCGGGGCTGCGCGGATTGATGAAGAAGCCTGTGTGGCCGTACCACATGAGGGTCTTGAAGTACCGCTCGAGCCGCTCGCTACGGGTGTAGTGCCCTCGCGGCTTGTACTGGCTGTAGTCCTCGGTGTAGCCAAGAATAGGCGACTCGCTCAAGCCGGCCGCACCTTCGATAAGGGCGAGTTCAGTCTCGACCTCCGGGAGGCCCACGGCGAGGTCCCCGGGGTCTCCGGAAAGGAGCGCCGATCCCACGCCGAAGTAAGCCATGTTCAGACGGGCCTCCTCCTTGACGGTCGCGTCAGAGGCCGTCTCCCAACTCACAGCGGCCGCCTCGAAGAGGGCCTCGGTCATGGCTACGGCCTGGTCGTAGAGGGCCGCCTCTTCCATGCGTTGGAGCAAGGTGTCGAAGAGCATGTGGTAGGCATTGAGGAGCGAATCGGTAGTGATGAGCAGAGGCAGCCCCTGGTAGCGGGCGTTCTCGTAGATGTGCCAGAACTTCCAGGGTCCGCCAGCCGTGGGATCCTCAGCGACGGCCACGAAGCTCTGCCTGCTTAGCACTTCCTTCTGAGCGTCTGAGAG
>DAIRFC010000023.1:16936-28152 GCA_036795215.1 Actinomycetota bacterium
CAGCGACGGCCACGAAGCTCTGCCTGCTTAGCACTTCCTTCTGAGCGTCTGAGAGCTCCGTTATGTCAAGATTCGTGACGGCGGCGAGATCCACCGGTTGAGAGTCGAGGTACTGCGGCGCCGCGAAGGGGCCTGGTCCGACGCCCGGCGGAGTGGTGGTGGTATCGATCACCGATGTCTCGGTGCTTCCACCCGCCGTGGTCTCGGTGGCGCCGCCCGCCGTAGTGGCCGGGCCGGATGACGAGGTGGTGCCCGCGTCTGTCACCTCCTTGTCGCAGCCCGACAGGGCGAGGCCAAGGACTATGACGACGACGCCCAAGATGACAAGGCTACGCTTCATGACACCCCTCCGTTCTCTCGCCGCGGCACGAGGCGGCGGCGCTCAAGCCTCTCCCGCTATTGTCGACCTGATATGTCACACGTCAAGCACGTCTGTGTAACGATTCCATCACGATGACGATTCCATCATGGCCCGTGTTCGATGCCTGTGAAGCTGAAACCGTTCCAGCGGCAAAGCACGGTGATGGTACCGGTCTGCCCTGCGGCGGCTTCGAGGGTGAGTAGCACGGCATCGCCGGTGAGAGTTGCAGCCACCGCGGGGTCCAGGGCGGTACTCCCGGGACCGACGACTTCGAGGGCGACGGGACGGGGGACGATCTCGCTACTCACGAGGCGCTCCCTGTACTCTCCGCGGTAGTAAGCAAAGAGCCCGATGTGGCGACCCTCATCGTCATCGACAAGGGTGACTATCTCGAGAAGACCGTCGCGATCGGTGTCGCCGAGATGGGCCTGCACGATCTGCCACCGGTCTCTTGATCGGTAGACGACGTCGCCGTCGCTGATGGTGAGCGTGGCCGGCGTCCCCTCGACCACGACCTGCTCGTCGATGCCATCGCCGTCGAGGTCGACGGAGTAGGTTATGCCCGGCTCGAGCCTGTCGTGAGCGGCCGCCGGGACGCCGTGAGCTCCGTCATCCTGTGAGCAGCCCGCGGACACGGTGGCCACGAGCATGGCGGCGATGAGTAAGGCAGACGAGGCGGTCAGGAGGCGCGCGCCGCCGCGGCGCGCGCCGGGGCTCACACCCGCGGATACGCCGGATATCCCGTTGCTACCCGGCAGGGTGGCGTTCGCGATAGTCCTTGATGGCGGCCTGGAGCCCATCGGCAGCCAGGTTGGAGCAGTGCATCTTGGCCGGTGGGAGTCCGCCCAGGGCCTCCGCGACGGCCTTGTTGGAGATCTCCAGAGCTTCATCGAGCTTCTTACCTTTGGCCATCTCGGTCACCATGCTCGACGTGGCCACAGCGGCGCCGCATCCCAGGGTCTGGAACTTGATGTCTTCGAGGACATCGTCCTTGACCTTGATGGTGATGCGCATCATGTCGCCGCACTGGGGGTTGCCGACCTCGCCGATGCCGTCGGCGTCGTCGATGACACCCATGTTGCGAGGATTGCGGAAGTGCTCCATCACCAGTTCTGAGTACATTTCAGTTGCCTTTCTTACAGGGGCAGTTGGCGCACCAGATGGGGGACATCTCGCGGAGCCTGGCCACGATGGGCGGAAAGACCTCCATGAAGCGGTCGATGTCCTCGGCGGTCGTTGCGCGGCCCAGTGTGACGCGTAGTGACCCATGTGCGTGCTCCGCCGGGATACCCAAAGCGCGCAGCACGTGACTCGGCTCCAGCGAACCGGTCGTGCAGGCGGAACCAGACGACACGCAGATGCCCTGCATATCGAGCATGAGGATCATGGACTCGCCCTCGATGCCGTCCAGCCGCACATTGAGGTTGTTGGGGAGCCGGTGGACGGGATCGCCGTTGAGATGGACCGCCTCGATGTTCTCCTGCAGAGCCGTCCACAGCCGGTCTCTGAGCGCTCCCTCACGCAACGCGTCTTCGTTCATGCGGTCCTTCGCCAGCTCGAGGGCCTTTGCCATACCCACGATGCCGGGGACGTTGTGCGTCCCGGCCCGTTGCCCCTTCTCCTGCCCGCCCCCATGCAGGAGCGGAGAGATGCGGGCCCGCTTGCGCAGGTACATCAGCCCGACCCCCTTGGGGCCGTAGAACTTGTGGGCGCTCATGGAGAGCATGTCCACGCCCAGTTCTGTGACGTCCAGCGGCAGCTTGCCGGCCGTCTGCACCGCGTCGACGTGAAAGAGGACCCCCGCCTCCCGGGTGATCTTGCCGATCTCGGCAATGGGCTCAATAGTGCCGACCTCGTTATTGGCGTGCATGATGGACACGAGCACGGTGTCGGGCCGGATGGCCTTGCGGACATCCTCGGGGTCCACCAGTCCACCGCTGTCGACCGGCACTTTCGTGACCTCATATCCATGCTTCTCGAGAAACTCCATGCTCTCGAGGACCGCGTGGTGCTCGATCACAGAAGTGATGAGGTGGCGCCCCTTCTTCTGTTGAGCATCGGCGGTACCCAGGATGGCCCAGTTGTCGGATTCTGTGCCCCCGCTGGTGAAGTAGATCTCGTCGGGCTGCGCTCCGATGGTCTGAGCGATGGATTCCCGCGACTTCTGGACCACATCGGCGGCCGTGAGACCCAGGCTATAGACGGTGGACGGATTGCCGAACCCCTCTGTGTACCAGGGGAGCATAGCGGCGATCACTTCGGGATCTGCCGGAGTGGTAGAAGCGTGGTCAAGGTAGACAGCTCGTGCCATGGGAACCTTCCTAGAACCGCTCACGCTGGGGAGACACGGGACAGCCGGATTGCTCAGTCGGCCTTGGTGTCTGCTTCCCCTTCGTCCGGCAGAGCCAGATACACGGCCCAATCGGGGCACATGTATTCACACATCCTGCAAGACGTGCAGGCCTCGGGATCGGCGAGATAGGGAGTACCGTCACTGTGGATCCCGATGCATTGCTTGGGGCAGAAATGGCTGCAGATGCCGCAGCGCTTGCAACGCGACAGCGTGAAAACGGGCAACTTCTTCTTTGTAGCGCTCTTGGTTGTCACCCGCCAATTGTATACCAGTCGCCGGAATGACGACGATTTCGAACCGACAGCCGGGGCACTCCGTAAAGAGCCAGCCCGGTCCGCACCCAGCCGTGGCGCTTCCGCAGTCTCTTGACCAGTTCGCGGCGCAGAGATTCGGACTTTTGCAGGTCGGCTTGGCTTGCCTCCCGGCCCCCGAAGACCACCGCTTCGACGCGGTCGGCGAATCCGGGATCGGGTTCCAACCGCACGTGGTTCTTGGCGGTTTCCAGCAGTTCATCGAGAGTGTGCGCCGGTGTCACAGGAGCTCCGTAGTCCGACAGCTCCGTCCGGATGAGGCCGACAGACGCCCGCAGACGTTCGTGCAGCGAACCACGATGGAGCCGTCTGCGACGCCACATCCCCCGCGCGACGGGCCAGCCCACCGCCACGACCAAGACCCCCACCACCCACGGGAGCCAAGTGGCCCTCTTCAGCCAGCTACCGCTGGTAGTCCCCTCGGTCTCGCCTTGCTCCCCGCCCTCGTCGGGGAAGTTCTCCCGCGGAGGCTCGGTGATCACGGTGCCCGGGCCGGAAGAGCCGCCTTCTGCGAACGGGTCGACGAAGCCCGGCGAAGTGGAAGAACCTGCGTCGGCAGGCAGGTTCCGTCCCGGCGTGGGGTCGAAGGCCACCCAACCGACTGTGGGGAAATAGGCTTCCACCCAGGCGTGGGCATTGTTTCTGCTCACGACGTAGATGCCGGGGTCCGCCGGCTCGCCGGTCGTGAAACCCACCGCCACCCGGGACGGGACGCCGTTGTACCTCAGAAGCAGGGCCATGGCGCCTGCAAAGTGCTGGCAGTAGCCGGAACGGGTATCGAACAGGAAGGCTGCGTAGGGTGAGGAGTAGTCGCTGGCCGGCGGCTGGAGAGTATAGGTGTAGGAATTCCGCAGGTGCCTCTCCAGGCGGAGCGCTATCTGGTAGGGGTCGGTGGCGTCGCCGACGACGCGCTCGTTGAGAGAGTAGAGACCCAGCCATTCGCGGTCGCTCATGCTGCCGCCGGACAGTGTCTCCCGCCAGGCCTGTTCGCCGTCTTCGCCCGGCAGGTCGGAGCGGCTCCTGAAGGGGAGTGTCAGGTAGCCGCTCAGTGAGTTTGGATAATCGCTGCCCAGACCCACCAGGTCTGTGGGGTCGAGGTCGGGGACCACCGCGGTGAGTGAATAGATGAGCGAGGGTCCCAAAGCGGCGCTGACTCGGAGCGAGCGCATGCTGTTCATGAAGAGAGCGACACTCCGATCGAAGGTGAGGACCCGTGGGTCGCCACCGGCAAACAAGTAGTAGGTCGACACCGATTGGATGGCGAACGTCTCGGTGGCGGTCTTTCCGGGCGGTGCGATCTCCGCGGTGGGCATCTCATAGACGTACGAATCTCCCCGCTGCTCTGCCACGACCCGCCTGCTGAACGCCTGCGAGGTGACCCAGGCGCTGCCGGTGAACTGGTCGAGGGCGTTCGCCCTCCAGTATGACGGCAACGACGACTCCACCGTCATGACCACCGCGTTCTTGGCCGGGTCGAGCAGGTCGGGGTAATTCTGAAGCCAGTTGAAGGTGTAGACGGGCTCGTTGTCGCCGAAGGGGTCCCACGCACGCCAGTCCTGCCAGGGGGTCGCCACCACCGAGGGGGTGGTGACCAACAGCAGGAGTGCGAGGGCGCCGGCGACCACACCCACCACGCCGCCCGCCACGATCTCGCGGACGCGCCAGCCGGGGCGTCTGATGCCTCTGGAGAGCACCAAGAGGCAGGCTGCCAGCACGACGAAGAGAAGGGCCGGCCACAGAGAGCGCTCGACGGTATCGACCGTCAGGCCGAAACCGGCCACGACGAGGAGCACCACGACCGCGGCGAGTGGCCGGTGCAGACTCAGACCCACGAAGCCGGCGGCGGCCACCAACCAGTAAAGCGTGAAGGCGAACAACAGTTGGACCTGCGGGGATTCCGAGATTGGGAGGGGAAAGAAGGAGCTCTGATAGAAGAGCGTGCCCTCATACAACTGGTCTACGTAGAAATGGTACTGGCCGGCGATGCCCTCGACCGCCTCAGGCACGGGCGCGATGGTGCGGAGGAGGAGGTAGCAACCCACGGGGACAAGCACGATCGCGAGGGGCCACAGCTTCCGATAGATGAGCCCCGGAGCGGCACACGCCGCGGCGATGAAGACGGTGCGGGAGAGCGTGGTCGCCATTGAAGGCTCGACGACCCGGTCGAGCGCCAAGGCCGCGACGAGGGCCAGGCCCACGAAGCAGGCGAAGTAGAGGATCCTGGGCACTGCTCTCATGGCGTCCTCACAAGGCGGCCGATCTGGCGCCGTGGCCGGCGCGCCACAGCGACAGGTGGCGGACCAGGTCGTCCCCGCGATTCAGGGTGAGGCTGGGTATGCCCGCCGAAGACAGCGAAAGTAGGAGGGCCCGGGCCTCGGCGGAGAGGGCAGACGTCTTGTGCCGGGCGTCCGGCGGATCTCCGGCGCCCTTGTCGGGAAGGAAGGGCAGCAGAGTGGAGACCTCGTCTGCGGACTCAGCGCTGAAGGAGCCACCCACGACGTAGCAGAACGATAGTCTCACCCCGTCTTCACGGAGCCGGACCAGCGCCCGGACCAGCCGCTCATGCAGTGAGATACCGACCACCGTCACGCTCTGTGTGCGCAGGAGGTGTGGACCGTCGGTGCGTAGGTGCCGCAGGCCGCTGTCAAGCGGTATCGGAGCATCCGGGCGTATCTCGGCTAGGGCCTGTAGGAGGGCCCGGCGCCCACTACCATCGGCTGTGAGCTGTATCTGTCTCCAGTTGCGCTCGTGGCACAGCAGCGTGACTCCGCGGCCGGACCGCAGGACGAAATCGCCGATACTGCCGGCGGCTCGCACCGCCAGTTCGAAGTTGTCGTCGGGCGGTTCTCCCACCAGTTCGCGCGCGGTACCGTCGACCAGCAGTGTGACGTCGGCGCCGGCCGGCTCCTCCATCTCGCGGAGCATCAAGACGCCGGTCTTGGCCGTACTCTTCCAGTCGATGCGGCTGAGGGGCTCGCCCGGTTGGTGGGGCCGCACGCCCTTGAACTCAGAAGCGCCGAAGGTGTGGATGCCCCTGTTGCCGCTCCAATCGTGCTTCAGACCCAGTTCGGGGTAGAGCGCACATGAATCGAGGTCCGCGATGTGCGGGAACACCGTCACCGCGAGGGGAGTGGTCTTCTTGTGCGCCACCCGTGTGACACCCAGATGGTCTTCCGTGACGGCCTCCACGGCGGGGAGTAGGTACACACCACGCTTCACCCTGGCCGTGCGGGTGCTCAATAACCGCTCGCCGCGCGGGACCAGGCCGTCGATCTGCAGCTCGATATCGTCTTTGGTCATACCTGCCAACGGACTACGGAGCGTGAGCTCCGGAGCGGGCAAGAACGATTCATTCTTGAGAACGAACGAGGCCTCCGGCTCGTCACCGGCCACGGGGTGCTCCGGAGTGAAGGTCCGGGTGACTTTCACTCGTCTGCTGGTGGTCACCACAGACAGCCAGGAGATCACGACAGCCGCCAGGAAGGCGAAGGCGAACAGGTACAGCTCCCAGGTACCGAGCACTCGCCCCGCCAGGTAGGTCGCGAGGGCGAGACCGAGAAGGGCGTAGCCGCGGACCGTAGGGCGAGGCATGGGCTACCCGCCGCTCTGCGGCACCGGCACCGTCTCGAGCAGTCTGGTCACCACGGACTCGGCGCTTACTCCGTGCACTTTCGCATCGGGTGAGAGCATGATGCGGTGAGCGAGGCAGCGCACGGCAAGGTCCTTGATGTCTTTGGGGACGACGAAGTCCCGGCCGCGCAACAGAGCCAAGGCCTTGGCTGCTCTCACCAGAGCCACGCCGGCCCGTGGGCTGGCCCCCAGATAGACATCGCGCTGCTCGCGTGAGGCCGCCAAGATGTCGACCACGTAGCGACGCAGAGCCGGGGCTACCCGCACCCGAACGACGGCCTGTGTCATGGCGAGCACGTCGCTCCCGTTCACGACCGGGCGGAGTTCGGCCAGAGGGTTATGAGACGTCTGCTCGTGGATTATCGACTCCTCCGCCTCCGCCGACGGGTATCCCAGGCTGAGGCGCATCATGAAACGGTCGAGCTGGGCTTCGGGGAGCGGATAGGTGCCTTCGTACTCGATGGGGTTCTGGGTGGCGATGACCATGAAAGGTGGATCGATGGAATGAGTGAAGTTGTCGATGGTGGCCTGGCGCTCTTCCATGCATTCGAGCAGGCTCGACTGGGTCTTGGGCGAGGCGCGGTTGATCTCGTCGGCGAGCACGATGTTGGCGAAGATGGGTCCGGGCCGGAAATCGAACTCCCCGTTCTTCTGATTGAAGACGCTGACGCCGGTGATGTCGCTGGGGAGCAGATCGGGTGTGAACTGGACCCGGGAGAAACGGCAATCGATGGAGCGGGCGAGGGATTTGGCCAACAATGTCTTACCGACTCCGGGGAAGTCTTCGACTATGACGTGCCCGCCGGCAAGAAGTGCCACCACGCAGGCGCGGATGACCTCGTCTTTGCCCAGGATCACCGAACCTACACTCGCTGCGATACGAGCGGCCTTGTGGCCGACCTCCTGCATCTCTTCGTCCTGAAGGACCGGCGCGGCCTGTGCGGGTGCCTCAGTAGCCTCGGCGACTGAGCCCGGCTCCATGGGGCCGTAGATCCTGTCGGGCATCATCCCTCCCCTGTTGCTGGACGGGCTTTGTTATCCGCAGATTGTACTCCGCACGGCGGACACGCAGACCTCTCGCGGCCCGAGACCCGTCACGAAAGGGACTCATCCACGGTTGGCGGGGTTCCCACCGGCGCGCCGGGCGCGTGGCCGCCTCTATTGAGGCCCGGCTACCGCCGCCTCCACCAACGCTTTGAGGTCGCCCTCGGGGCGCCATACCTGGGCGCCGCGGGCGATCATGCCCTGGTCCAGATAGAGGGCGAACGTGAGAGTCTCACGACTGGGGAGGACGAAGGTGATGGTGGAGTCGGCCGCCTTGGCGCCCAGGGCCTCGGCTGCGTCGTCGTTGCCGATCTCGTCGGACTCCAGGATGGCTTCACTCAACGCCTTGGTGGCGGGCAGGTCGGAACTGATGCCGTAACTCGTGAGCGTACCGGCGTCGTTGGGCAGGAAGACGCTGACGAAGGCAGCATCTTCGATGAGATCGAGTTGCGTCTCGGCGGGTAGTTCGACGAGATCGTAGGGGGATGCGACCTCAGAAGCACCTGCAGTCGCGCCATCCTTAGACGCACGGTCTGCCTCGTCGTCGCCCCGGCCTGCCAAGAGGATGGCTGCGACGACGACCGCCATGACGACTATCAGAGCTGCCGCGGTGACAAACACCCACTTCATCGCGACGCTACGTGCGAAGAATCCCTGCTCTCCATTGCTTTCGGCCGGCATGACGACTCCTTGGGCTGATGACGTCCCAAGAACGCTTGGGCTGGTCCTAAGAGTACCGCGTCGGGGGGACGGTACGCCAGACGTTGAGACGTTCGCTGGTCGACGCGGGGCACAGCCCCGTCGCGCCTTGAAGTTTTCCCTGCATACCACTAGACTCTGCGAGCACAAAGGCGATGACGGGAACGAGTAGGCACTGCTCTTCGCTTCGAGCGAGCCGGGGACGGTGGGAGCCCGGTAGGAATCAGTGTCCGAATATCATCCCCGAGCCGCCAGCCGAACGGTGAGCGATTCGTGCCGCGTAACGCACGATTCGCCGGACCCAAGTAGACCTGGCCGGGTCCTTCCCGTGATAGAAGGGGGACGTGAATGCCGCCCGCCGGCGCCGCGCACGCGCGACGGCCGGGGGTGTGAGGGCAGCAGCGTCCGCTGAGAGGGTGGCGTGGGCGCGCCGAAAGCGGCGCCGACGCGTCTCCAAGTAGGGTGGTACCGCGGGTAACGTCCCGTCCCTACGCGCCCCGGCGGGCTGCGCGTGGGGCGGGGCGTTTTTGTTTGCAAGGCCACGACGGCCGGGGCGGCGCGAAGCGCCGCAGAAACCGGCCAAAAGCGCCGGCGCGGGGCCGGCACCGACAGGAGGAGCGCATGGCAGGCCAGTATCGATCGGTGGACACGGGACAGAGCTTCCCCGCCCTGGAGGAGCGGATCCTTGGCTGGTGGAAAGAGCGCTCCATTTTTGAGAAGAGCCTCGAGCTGCGCGCCGGGAATCCGGAGTGGGTGTTCTACGAAGGCCCGCCCACGGCCAACGGCAGGCCCGGCATCCACCACGTGCTGGCCCGGGTGTTCAAGGACCTCTACCCGCGCTACAAGACCATGCAGGGATACCACGTGGGCCGCAAGGCCGGCTGGGACTGCCATGGGCTGCCCGTCGAGCTGGAGATCGAGAAACGCCTCGGCATCGAGCACAAGGAGCAGATCGAAGCCTACGGCGTGGCCGAGTTCAACAAGCAGTGCCGCGAGTCGGTGACCGCCTACGTGGACGACTGGAACCGCATGACCGAGCGCATCGGCATGTGGCTCGACCTCAGCGACCCCTACATGACCATGACCGACGGCTACATCGAGTCGGTGTGGTGGATCTTGTCGGAGTTTGCCAAACAGGGCCTGCTGTTCGAGGGCTACAAGGTGGTGCCGTACTGCCCGCGGTGCGGCACGGCGCTGTCGTCGCACGAGGTGGCGTCCGGCTACCAGATGGTGACCGACCCCTCCATCTACGTGCGCTTCCCGCTCTGCGCCCGCAAGAAGGCCGACGACCCGCCGGCGCAACAACTGGCCGCCGACGGGCGGCCCATCAGCCTGCTGGTATGGACCACCACGCCCTGGACGCTCATCTCCAACGTGGCGGCGGCGGTGGGCGCCGACATCCAGTATGCCCGCGCCCGGCTGGGCGAGGAGCACCTCATCTTGGCCGCCGACCTGGTGGCGGCCGTTCTCGGTCCCGAGGCCGTCATTGAGGAGACCTTCCCCGGCTCCGACCTGGTGGGCCGCCACTACCGCGCGCCCTACGACTTCGTCACGCCCGACAAGCCTGCCTGGCGGGTCATCGCCGGCGATTTTGTGGCCACCGACGAGGGGACCGGCATCGTGCACATCGCGCCGGCCTTCGGCGCCGACGACATGGCTGTGGGTCAGGCGAACGACCTGCCCGTCATCATGCCCGTGGACGCGGAGGCCCGCTTCACAGCGGAGGTGACTCCCTGGGCCGGCCTGTTCGTCAAAGACGCCGATGCCGGCATCATGGACGAGCTCGAGTCGCGCGGCCTGCTCTACGCCCGCCAGCCCTACGAGCACAACTACCCCTTCTGCTGGCGCTGTGACACGCCCCTCATCTACTACGCGAAGTCGTCGTGGTACGTGCGCACCACCGCCCGCAAGGACGACGTGCTGGCCGCCAACGAGGAGGTCACCTGGTATCCCGACCACCTCAAGCACGGCCGCTTCGGCAATTGGCTGGAGAACAACATCGACTGGTCGCTCTCGCGCGACCGCTACTGGGGCACGCCGCTCCCGGCCTGGCGCTGCCCGAACGGTCACGATACCATCGTCGGCTCCAAGGCCCAGCTGGGCGAGCTGGCCGGGCGCGACCTCTCGGGACTGGAACTGCACCGTCCCTATGTGGACGAGGTCACCTTCCCCTGCCCCGAGTGCGGCGCCGAGGCGCGCCGGGTGGAGGCGGTCATCGATGCCTGGTTCGACTCCGGCTCCATGCCGGTGGCGCAGTGGCACTACCCCTTCGAGAACCAGGAGACGTTCGAGAAGCGCTTCCCGGCCGACTTCATCTGCGAAGCCATCGACCAGACCCGGGGCTGGTTCTACAGCCTGCTCGCCATCAGCGCGCTCCTCAAGGGCCACTCCTGCTACCGCAACGTGCTCTGCCTGGGCCACATCCTGGACGGCGAAGGCCGCAAGATGTCCAAGCGGCTGGGCAACGTTGTCGACCCCTGGACCATCCTCGACAAGCAGGGCGCCGACGCGCTGCGCTGGTACCTGTTCACCGTCAGCTCCCCCTGGTTCCCGCGGCGCTTCGGGCCCGACAACGTGGACGAGGTCATCCGGAAGTTCATCCTTACGCTCTGGAACACCTACTCGTTCTACACGCTCTACGCCAACATCGACGGCTTCAACCCGGCCGAGCACGACGTGCCGGTGGCGGACCGGCCCCTCATGGACCGCTGGATCCTGGGCGACCTGCACATCCTCATCAACAAGGTGACGGCTGAGCTGGAGGGCTACGACGCCTTCGCCGCCGGGCGGGCCATCGCCGACTTCGTGGACGAGCTGT
>DAIRFC010000133.1:0-4197 GCA_036795215.1 Actinomycetota bacterium
CTTTCAAGGTCGAGAGCGGACACACTTCCGACCCGTCGGAATTGCGCAGCTTCAGGCAGGCTCCGCAGGCCAGGAACTCCGCGCCCGCGTCCAGCAACTTCTGAGCCTGGGCCTTGACGTCGAACTTGGGATGGTCGATCTGGTCGATCTCCACACCTTTTCCGGAGAGGAAGATGCGCACTTCATCGCCCGCCTCCCGGCTGTAGAGGGCAAGGCGCAGGGCGTTGAAAACAGTCTCCGGATCGGAGTGGGTAATGATCATGCCAAGCTTCATCTGGCGCTCTCCTTGTTTCTTGGCGTTTCCGACCAAGAGGTGATTCTACCGGAGTCAAGTCAGTCGGCTGCGTCCTGTCGTTATCGTTCTCATCCCTCCGCACCACACGCACCGACGGCAACGACGTTCAGAGTGGAGTTGCGCACGGTACCAACATGTAGGATGGTGATTCCAGTCGTACGAGTCACCGCTGAGCCACTCCGCCCGACCGACCCGGCGCCCAGAAAGGAACCTACTGACGACATGAAGACGAACGATCAACTCTTTGCCGAGCGCGAGAAGCGCTTCAACGACGTCGTCGCCCTTCGCAAGCCCGACCGGGTGCCGGTGATCCCGCTCGTCACCCACTACTTCCCCACCAGGATCAAGGGCATCTCGCACAAAGAGGCCGGGTACGACTGCGCCCTCCGCCATCGGGCCGTGAAAGAGGCCACGCTGGAGTTCGGCTGGGACATGTGCCCTACGAGCGGGGTGTTCTCATCGCGGGCGTTCGATGCTCTGGGCATCACCCAGACCCGGTGGCCGGGCGGCACTTTGGCGGATGATGCCCCGTTCCAGTTCGTAGAGGGCGAGTACGTCCTTGAAGATGAGTACGACCAGTTCCTCGCCGATCCCGACGGCTTCACTCTCACCACGATATTCCCCCGCATAGCGGGCAATCTGAGCGCCCTCGGTCAGCTCCCCTTCCCCTTGTACTGGCTCTCGAGCTCCTACAGCCTCACCCGCCAAGGAGCGGCCCTGGCGGGACTGCCCGAGATGCGCCGGGCCCTCGAATCGCTGCTCAAGGTGGCCGACGTGTTCGAGGAGGAGAGCGCCATCATGCGCGCCCACGTGCAAGACATGGCCGACCTGGGATACCCGCTGGTGAACGGCTCCGGCGTCATCCCGGCCTTTGATACCGTCTCCGACTTCTTCCGAGGGCTGAAAGGGAGCAGTCTGGACATCTACCGCAATCCGGACAAGCTCAAGCGGGCCACCGACCTCATGCAGCCGGCCTGCATCGGCATGTGCATGGCCGCAGCCAAGGCGACCGGTAACCCCCGGGTCTTCATCCCCATGCACCGGGGCGCCGACGGGTTCATGAGCGAGGCCGCCTTCGAGGAGTTCTACTGGCCCAGCTTCAAGGAGCTCGTGGAGACCCTGGTGGATGCCGGGCTCACCCCCATCCCACTGTTCGAGGGCAACTACACCTCCCGGCTGAAGTACCTGGCCGAGCTCCCGCCCGGCAAGATAGCCGCCCACTTCGACCACGTAGATCGCAAGAAGTTCAAGGAGATCTGCGGCGACGTGATGTGCTTCTGGGGCAACGTGCCGTCGTCGCTCATGTGCACCGGAACGCCCCAAGAAGTCAAGGACGACGTCAAGCAGCTCATCGATCTCTTCGGCGACAGCGGGGCGCTCATCATCGAGTCGACTCAGGGCATCCCCGACGAGGCGCGGCCCGAGAACGTCATGGCGCTGCGCGAGGCCGTTGACGAGTACGGGGTGTTCTAGCCCGGTGTCGTTCACTGAGAACAGCCGGAACCTCTTGCGAGCTCTACTCCTGCTAGGCGCGCTCGCCGCGTGTCTGTTCTCTGCCACGCTGCTGGCCGGCTGTTCGCCAGAGGTCACACCCGCGGTGAGCAGCGACACCACGGCAAGCAGCATCCCCGTCGGGAGCAGCATCCCCGCGACTGCTCTCCCCCAGCCTGTCACCTCCCGCTGGCCTCCCGGCGTGGAGTCCGTCGTGCTGAGCGCAGAGACCGGTCTCTACGTCGTTGACGCCCAAGGCGTGCGATGGTCACAGCAGAAGGAGGCCGCGGAACAGTCGTTGACCACGGCCACCGTGCACGGGCGGCCTATCGTTTCCGGGCTGGATGGACTGGCTGTGAGCGGCAACCACCAGTTCGTCGCGTACGTCGAGGACGGCAAGGAGATCGTCGTCTGCTCCCTCGCGGATGGAAGCATCGTTCAGCGGGCGGCGGTGCAGAGCGGCGGGCACACTACCCTGAGGGCCATCTCCCCCGACGGGATCTTGGCCGCGCTGGTGACGGTCGATCCCGAGCTGGAAGCCGAGAAGCTGGGCGACGGGGTGCCATGGGCGGTGACGGTCGTCGACCTAAGTTCTGGCACTGCGACGGTCGAGGACACGCTGGCCGATTTCGTGCACCGGCGGATGGAAGCGGGAGGACGCTGTGGGTTGGTCACCTTGAGCTGGCTACCGGAGTACAAGCTACTGGTCGGTGTGAGCGGAGACCCGTACGAGACCTATTTCTACGATCCGATCGCCGATCGGCTGGTGCTCGTTCCAGAGATCGAATACGTCTGGAGATCTACACCCGAGGGCTTGGTGCTCGGGGCGAGGGCAGCGGAACCCGGTCAGGCGGCGATCTGGAACGGCAGGGATGGATCCTCGGAGATGGTTACGCTCGACTCTGAATGGCCTCATGTCGGGCGCGGAAGCCTCAATGCCGACGGCACGGCGTTCGTGCTGTGGGTCGCGAAGTCGGATGAATCTGAGGCCGAGCACGGCTGGCAGGTGTTCCGCCGGACGGGCTCCGAGTGGCGGCCGGCCGGTCCTGTCGCCGAGGTGGACTGGATGCATCAGCCGCCCACCCTGCTCAGCGGCGACGGCAGCCGGGCCTGGACCGTCGTGTACCAGAGCACTGCCGACAACGAGACGGTGCTCCTCTCCCACGACTTCACCACCGGGGCCTGGGAGGAGTGGTTCCGCTCGGAGGATATGCAGGTAGACTGGGAACCGTTCTCCTTCGTCGACATCGCTCTCGGAGACTGACGACAATGGGCTTGCCGGACGGGTTCCGAGCAGAGACCCTGATTGTCTCCTTCCCGTAGCCAGAGCTACTTCCAGTTGGAGGGACAAGAAATCGTTTGCGTTGGCGTCAGGACAGGGTCAGAGAACAGGTGAGCCGCGTAGTGTGACTCGGTGAGCGTGAACGTTCTTGTGACCTCGCGTGCGATTGATCCGTTGTGCCGTCTGAAAGGAAATAGGACGTACAGCGGCATCTTCGGATCGAGCCGCTTGGCTGCTCTGATCGCCGGAAGGAGGTCCGTGTCGCCCGATACCAGGACTACGCCATCCACATCCGGGTGAACCGCCAACTCCATCACCTTTATGGCCAACGCGACATCGGTCTCCTTTTCCTCATGCCTCCTAACGAGACCGAGGTGACCACAGTTGTCGCACTTGTATTCGATATCCTTGGGCTTGAACTTCGCCAGCTCCACAAGCACACCGGTAGACTCAAGTGCGGCTATCACCGCCTTGTGTCGTGCCACGCCACCCGGCTTCCACCGCTCCCGGTGGTAGGCAAGCGCAGAGAAGTAGAAGATGTCTTGACGGGTGGCCCGGTTGCCGATTGCTGAGAGAAAGGAGTCGCAGAGACTCGCGATGTTCAGCCAGCGATAGTCGTTTCCCGTGGCCTTGCGCAGATCCTTGACCGAATGGTACAGGTTGAAACCATCGACCACGAACGTGATCCTGTTCGACACCAATGCCCCCCAGAAAAAGAAACCCCAGGCCCGCAAGCCTGGGGGGCCTGAGAGTCTCGCTCCCAGGGATGACCTGGCTAGATACTACCACTATCAGGCTAGGTCAACGCAATCCCTCGCAACACATGGAAGCCGCCTCCGAACCAGACTCTTCAGCGCAAAGCCGATGCGGGGCATACGGTCAAGCCGAACAGAAGAGCCGTCCGTGAAGCGAGCCGCGGATGAGCTTGCGGCCCGGCATTCCCAAGGCTTGGTCGCCTCCTATGCGATCTTCGATATGTTCCTGGTCGAGTACACTCCCAGGGACGAGGCGAGCGTCGGTGACAACCAGATCCTCGTGAATATCGGGGGGTGTCAACACGTGTGAGCGCTGCTGCTCTCCCACGACTTCACCACCGGGGCCTGGGAGGAGTGGTTCCGCTCGGAGGATA
>DAIRFC010000024.1:0-7330 GCA_036795215.1 Actinomycetota bacterium
TCGACCTGGTCCGCGACGATCTCCTCATCGAGGTGCAGACCGGCAACTTCGGGTCGATCAGGCCGAAGCTGACCAAGTTGCTCGAGAGCCACCCGATCCGCCTCGTGTACCCCATCGCCGTCGACAAGTGGGTGGTGAGGATGTCGGAAGATGGTGAGCTGCTCGGCCGGCGGAGATCCCCCAAGCACGGCCGGGAGCGCGACGTCTTCGCCGAACTGGTGCACATCCCCGGGCTGATGCGACGCCCAGCCCTCTCGCTGGAGGTGCTCCTCACGCGTGAGGAGGCGATCTGGCGGGAGGACGGCAAAGGTAGTTGGCGCCGCAAGGGGCGTAGCAAAGCCGACAGGCGGCTGCTCGAAGTGGTCTCGAGCAGAGTGTTCAACGAGCCGCGGGACTTTCGCGGACTGCTCCCGCCGGGTCTCGCCCCCGTCTTCACCGTGCCCGACCTGGTGGAGCACACGGGCGACCCGCGCCGCCTGGCGCAGAAGATGGCCTACTGCCTGCGCGAGATGGGCGTCATCGAGGTGGTGGGCAAGCGCGGGCGGGCGCCGGAGTACCGGGTGACAGACTAAGATGTCAGGAGGAGGCTTCCTCGTCGGCAGCCTTCTTCAATGCCTCTCGCGACGCCCGGAGTGATTCATCAAGAGCCACACGGGCCGCGCTGCGCTGCCCCACAGGGTCCAGGCGGTGGGTGACCGCGACGGTCACAACCGCGGCTCCGCAGGCGATGAAGAAGGGGACCTGGTAGCCCACGAAGTTGAGGATGAAACCTGCTATCACGGGAACCACGACCGCTGTCACGTGCAAGAGCGTGACCCCCATCGCCAGACTGGGTCCGATATCCTCGGGGACCGCGATCTTGCGCAGATATGTGGACGCCCCGATGGTGGAGAACGGGAAGATGAAGGAGTAGACGACGTAGAAGAAGCAGGCCAGATACACGTTGTTCGACAGGGCATACCCGGCCAGAGCGATCACGTAGCCGACGTTGATAGACTGCAACATCCGCCGCTCGCCCAGCCGGTCGATCAGCCGCCCCAGATACGGCGAAGAGAATATGCCGATGACGGTCACGATCATCAGCAACAGCGAGATGTCTTCCACCTGCATCTCGAACCGGTTCACGAGGACCCAAAGGCCGAACGAGAAGAAGATCTGTTGCCGGATGCCGTCAAGGACGTTCAGCCAGTAGTACCAGCGGTAGTCCCGACGCCACACGATCCGTTCCGGCGTAGCGGCGACCTTGCGCAGTTGGCCTTCGTGGAGGTCTGGAAAGCGGAAGATGGCGACGGCACCGGCGAAGGCTGCGACCCCGCACATGATGAACGTCCACCGGTACGAGAGCAGTGCGTATCTGAAGATGAAGAAGACCAGGACGAGAGCTACGAACGTCCCCGCCTGGGCATACGCCCCCATGCGGCCGAGCACGTGGCCGCTCCGCTCCTGGGTGGTGAGACTCATCCCCAGGGAGAACTGGGTCTGAAACACGATATGCATGCCAAAGCTGCTGATCAGGATCCACGGGATGATCGAGGCAAAACCGGTGGCGAAGCCGAACAGCGCGTACCCGACTGCGAGCAGAACCATGGCGGTCGCGGTCAGCCTAGGTATCGATACACGGTAGAGCACCGCCATCAGAGCGATGAGCATTAGTCCGCCCACCTCGCGGATGGCGGTCATGTAGCCGAACTGGGGCCCCGTGAAATGAAGGACGTCCGCAAAGAAGTTGGTTATGACGTTGTTGTTGACACTGTTAGCGAAGCCGTACGCCACCTGCATGGTCGCAAGCATGATGAACCCGTAACCTGCAGGGCTCTTCCACGATGACACGAGGCGGTTGGGGTTGGTGCGCATGTTGTCCGTCAATATAGCGCGCCGGCGCTCAAGATGCTGCTCAACCCCCTGACCAGGCGGCGCATCCCCTCCACCACCGTATCCTGGGTGAGCGCTCCGTACGACACGCGCAGGTAACAGCCCTTGTTGAGCCCGAACGTGGTCCCTGGGATCACTGCGACTCCGAACTCCCGCACGAGGCGCTCGACCAGCGCCATGGGCTCCAGAGATGTATCCACACGAAGCAGCACGTAGAAGGCGCCCTCCGCGGCAGGGACGGTACAGACGTCTCGGATGCCCTCCAACTCCTCTAAAACATGCTCCCGCACCGCGGCAATGGAGGCCAGCTTCGAACGGCAGTAACGGCTGCCGGCACGCAGCGCGCCCACGGCCGCATGTTGAGAAACGACCGGCGCGCAGATGAGTAGAGTGTCTTGGATCTTCTCCACCGACTCGAACAGATGAGTTGGTATGACCATGTAGCCAATACGCCAACTGGCGAACCCGTAGGCCTTCGAAAGCGAGAAGAGCGAGATCGTGTGGGCGGCGCTTCCCTCGATGGACCCCGGCGAGAAGTGACGCGCGTCACCGTAGGTGAAGTACTCGTAGGCTTCGTCGTTGATGTGGTAGAGGCCATGACTGCGACAGACCTCGTTGACCTCTCGCAACGCGGACTCCTCGTACACCGCTCCGGACGGATTGTTTGGCGAGATAGTGACCACAGCCCGTGTCTTCGGGGTGATGGCCCGGCGGATGGCATCCGGTTTGAGACGATAGTGGTCGTCCGTTTCCACGGAAACCGGGCAACAGCCGGCCATGGTGATAGCCATCTCGTGGTTGAAGTAGTAGGGAGTCTGAAGAATGACCTCGTCTCCGGGATCTGTGACTGCCAAGAGCGCGTTCACAAAGGCCAGATTCGCGCCCGCCGTCACCACGATGGCGCTATCCGGACCCATACCGATGCGATTCTCGAGTCGTACCTTGGCCGTCAGCGCCTCGAGCAATGCTGGGATGCCATGGACGGGCTTGTACTTGTGGTTCTCCGGATCGGCCAGAAACGAACCGATCTCGTCGATCGCTTCTTGAGGGGGACCGTAATGAACGACGCCCTGCCCCAGGGAGATGGTGCCGGGGTGTGCGCGTATCAGCGCCGCGACACTCGGGATGATGGGTGTCTGCACCGCCTGCATCCGCAGCGGAAGAGCCCACGCTTCCATCACGAGCGCTCCAGTGATTCCCTGAGGGTCTCCAGACGCTCCCACGACGAGTACGCCTCCTCGAGTTCAGCTTGGAGGGTTTCCAAGCGGGCGTTGGCCTCAGCTACCCGGACCGGATCGTTCGCGGCGTAGAACTGCGCCGAACTTAGGGCGCCGATGAGTTCCGCCTGCTCATCTTCGAGAGCTTGGATCCTTTCCGGCAGCGCTTCGAGCTCCCTGACCTCCTTGAAGGAGAGCTTGCGCTTCGCCTGTGGGGACCGCGTACGCGCCGGTTTGGGATCCGTGGCGCTGGACCGCTGACGAGCGGTGTCGCCGCGATTTCGGAGCCAGTCGTCGTAGCCTCCCACGTACTCCGCAAGCCTTACGCCCCCTTCGAAGACGATCGTGGAGGTGACCACGTTGTTGAGAAAAGCCCGGTCGTGGCTCACGAGTAGGATGGTGCCGCTGTATGTAAGCAGCCTCTCCTCCAGGAGCGACAGCGTCTCCATATCGAGGTCGTTGGTCGGCTCGTCCAGCACGAGCACGTTGGACGGAAGGCTGAACAGCCTCGCCAGGAGCAGGCGGTTGCGCTCTCCACCCGACAGCAGGCGGACTGGGGCCCGTATCTGGTCGAGCGTGAAGAGAAAGTCCTCCAGGTAACCGACGACGTGCCGGGTCTTGTCTCCTATTCGCACGGTATCTCCCCCGTCGGCCACACTCTCTCTCACGGTCCGGTCGCCGTTGAGCTGTGCCCTAAGCTGGTCGAAGTAGGCGATCTGCAGAGCCGACCCCAGACGGACCCGGCCCTTCTGAGGCGTCAGCTCGCCAAGCAGGACCCGGAGCAACGTGGTCTTGCCCGATCCGTTGGGCCCGATGATGCCGACCCTATCGCCGCGGATGATGGTGGTGGAGAATCCGTCGATGATGCTTTTGTCACCGTAGGAGAACGAGATCTTCTCGGCATCGGCCACCAGCCGCCCGCTCCGTTCGGCCTCCGCTATGCTGAATCGGGCATTGCCGATGCGCTCTCTCCGCAGATCCCGCTCCACCCGGAGCTGCTCCAGAGCACGCACTCTCCCTTCGTTGCGCGTGCGCCGGGCCTTGATGCCCTGACGGATCCACACCTCCTCCTTGGCAAGCTTTCGATCGAACTCCCGCCACGATATCTCCTCTGAATCGAGCATGGCCTGCCGGCGTTCCAGGTAGGTATCGTAGTCGCAGTCGAAGGACAGCAGACGACCCCGGTCGATCTCCACGATGCGGGTCGCCATCCGCTGCAGAAAAGCGCGATCGTGGGTGACGAAGATCAGCGTCTTGCCGAACCGGAGCAAGAAGTCCTCCAACCACACGATGGAATCGATGTCCAGGTGGTTGGTAGGCTCGTCGAGCAGCAGGATGTCGGGGTCTCCGGCGAGAGCCCTGGCAAGAAAGACTCTGCGTTTCAGACCGGCTGAGAGTAGCCGGAACTCCGCGTCGCCATCCAGGTCCACCCATCCCATGACGGTCTGGACCCGCTGATGAAGATGCCAAGCGCCGGTCGTCTCCAAGCGGTGCTGCACGCGTTCGAGGTCCTTGAGGAGAGCTGCGCCGCGTTGAGCCACTCCAACGGTGAGCTCGTGGTACTCGCGCAACAGGTCCAGATGCTCTTGTCCGCCCGAGGCCACCACCTCGTAGACAGTACCGTGCAGATGGTCCGGCACGTCCTGAGGGAGCAGCCCTACCCGTATCGCGGTGGCCCTCACGATCTCGCCCGAGTCGGGAGAGACGTCGCCGTTCAACATCTTGAGCAAGGTGGACTTGCCCACCCCGTTACGGCCCAGCAGACCGATACGCTCGCCCGCCTCGACCGAGAGAGTCGCTCCGTCTAGAAGAAGCGGCCCGCCCAGGCTTAACGAGACATCATGGATCCATATCTGAGGCATCAGCGTTCCTCGGGCTGTTTGAACGGATTGTACGATGCTGCGGTAAGGTAGAGAGCATGACTGATGATACAAGACAGCCGCCCGACGAGTCCGTACAACTGTCGCTGGATGCGACCGTCACCGGGCCGGGGATGCGCACGGCGGATCACTACGAGCCGGGCACCCAGTTGAAGATCGAAGGCGAAAGGGGAGTCTTCGTCTACAGGTATGCGACCGTCAGCAGCACCGGTCTGGTGAGCCTACACCTCACACGAGAGGGCATATCACGGGCGGTGCGCCCCGATCAGGCCCGCCCTGTCAAGAAGCCCCGCCGCGTCTGAAGTCGGGCGGCCCCACGTGCATGCATTGGCCTCACGCGGGGTACCTCCTTGCTCAAATCCGTGAAGACGAGCATGGAGGTACGCAGAGTGTGCCCGAGTACCAAAAGGCCAGCCGGGCGGCCGGAGGGCCGGCCGGCCGCCGCAACAGTCGTAGCCCTACTGGCCTTCCTGGTCGTTGCTCTTGCGCCATCTACCGCGCACGCGCTCCCCTATCCCGATCTGAGTGGAGACGAATGGTATATCGAGGCGCTGCAGGCCCTTTCAGATGAAGGAGTAGTCAACGGACGGGCCGACGGCACCTTCGGCCCCTACGACCCCATTTCGCGGGCCGAGTTCAGTGCGATGCTCGCAGGGCTGCTCGACCTTGCTCCGGGAGCGTCTCATCCGTTCACAGACTTCCCCACGGGCTCCTGGTATGAGCCTGCGGTGGCGGCCCTCTTCCAGGCCGGCCTCGCCAATGGGACTTCCCCCACTGCGTTCGCCCCTGAAGCCACGCTGTCCCGTCAGCAGGCAGCAAGCCTGCTCATGCGGGCACTGGAATACCGGCACAACGCGCAACCCATCGAGGGACTCGATCTGACGCTTGAGGCCGAGGATGTAGATGCGTGGCTGCAGCGGTTCGCCGACCGGCACCTCATCGCCGAGGTCCACCGAGCCTCAGTGGCCAATGCGCACCGGCTACAGATCGTGTCGGGGCGGACCGATGGTCTCTTCTATCCGCTGGAAGATGTGACACGCTCTCAGAGTGTCGGCGTACTCTACGCCGCGCTGCACAAGACGCCCGTGGCTCTGGCTGAGCCGCCCGCTCCCACTCCCTCCTATCTGTCCTACCCCGACGCGGCCCTCGGCAGCCAAGGCGCCCACGTGCTGTGGCTGGAACAGCGGCTGACCGAGCTGACCTACCGGCCGGGTCCCGTCGATGGTGTCTTCGACCACCGCACTCACCAGGCAGTCATAGCCTTTCAGAAGTGGGAGGGGTTGAATCGAGACGGCGTCGTGAAGCGCCAGGTGTGGGCCGAGCTGCAGGCTGCGACGAGGCCATCCCCCACGAGTGGTGGCGCGGGGGTCTGGATCGAGGTGAACCTGACCAAGCAGGTATTCCTCTACGTGCAGAACGGCACCGTGACGCGGACACTACCGACCTCCACGGGGCGGAGCTTCACTTACCGCTCGACGCCCTACACCGTGCAACGCAAACCCATAGCCGACGGGCCACGGTACAGGGCGCTGTACCTGAATCCGGGGAACGTCCTTGCCATCCACGGCTATCCGTCCGTCCCGGTCTACCCGGCCAGCGATGGATGCATCCGCCTGCCCAAGTGGGATATGGACGATCTGCGTGCCAACGATCCGCACGCCCCCATGATCCCGGACGGAACGAAGGTCTACATCCGGTAGAGAACCGAATCTTCCAAGAGGGAGGGTCACTATGTCCAATCGGGCAGAGACACTGCTTCGCCGAGGTCTTCCAAGCGCGGTATTCCTCGTCCTTGTGCTCCTCCTTGTGCTGGTCGCTTCGGCGCAGGCCTTCCCCGACGTACCGGCCGGGCACGCGTACAAGACGGCGATCGACCGCCTCTCGCAGTCGGGCATCATCGGCGGATACCGGAACGGCGATTTCGGTCTCAACGATCCGGTGAAGAGAGCCCAGTTCGCCAAGATGATCGTAGGCGCCCTGGAGATCGCACCCAGCTCCTCCACTTCCACGCGTTTCACCGACCTGGGTGCGCCCGACGCAAACGGTTACCCCCACAAGTACGTCCAGGCGGCCTACGACAACGGCATCACCACCGGCACCAACGCCACCCAGACCCTCTTTGCGCCGTGGAATTCCATCCGCCGCGACCAAGTGGTGAGCATGATCGTGCGCGGGATCGAGCGCCTTCACCCAAGCCTACTGGAGGACCCACCGGGGGGGGAAGATAGGCCTGTTCACCGGCGTCGGCGAGCCGCACGGGCAGAATCTGCGGATCGCCGACAACAACGGCCTCCTCAACGGCCTCATGGGGATCGGCCCGGGATGGAGCGTGACGGCGACGGCCACGCGCGGCGAGGTGGC